>JAKAQA010000120.1 GCA_021811805.1 bacterium
ACCTTGGCAACTCTTGAAATATGGATAACTTTATCCTTAATATTTAAATCTTCAACGCTTAACTTCTCCAAATTATCCTCCAATATTCAAATATCTAAAAATTTAACCCGTTTTCTCTTGCGGCATCTGCTAATGCCTTAACTCTTCCGTGATATATATATCCATTCCTGTCGAATGCAACATCTATTATCGATTTCTGCCTGCATAATTCGGCAATTTCCATCCCGACTATTTTAGCGGCATCTACATTGCCGCCGTGCCCTTTAATCTTTCCTTTTATCTCCTTGGAAAGAGAAGATGCCTGGGCAAGAACGTTATTATCCGGGGAAAACACCTGAACGTAAATATTGTTTAAACTTTTAAACACGCACAAACGCGGCTTAATGTTATTTTTCATAACCTTTTTGATATGCGCCTTCCTGCGCAATCTCTTTTCAATTTTATCTTTCATTTTAGAACCTCTTTTTAGGTATAGATTTAAATCCTGCCCCTTCTGTGATGTTTATTTTATTTTCCGGATGCTTTGCCGACTTTTCGCTTTATAACTTCGTCTGAATATTTAATGCCCTTGCCTTTATAAGGCTCCGGTTTTTTTAATTCCCTAATTTGAGAAGCAACGAGTCCTACGAGCTCTTTATCGAATCCGGTAATTTTCAGTAAAGTATTTTTTTCTACCGCTATTTTTATTCCTTCGGGAATTTTAAAATTCACCTGATGCGAAAAGCCTAAATTTAACACCAGATTTTTATTCTTCACTTCCGCCCTGTATCCTACTCCGATAATCTCAAGGTCTTTCGAGAATCCCTTTACGACGCCGATAATTGCGTTTGCTATAATAGTTCTGGTCAATCCGGTAAATTTTTCGAAATTTTGGTCATTGTCCTTTAATTTAACTGAAACGGCTGATTTATCGATGTCTAAAGCTATCCCCTCCGGAATTTTTTTAGAAATTTTCCCTAAAGGCCCCGAAGAAGTTAAGATATCGCCGTTCAACTCTACTTTGACTTCTTTGGGGATTTCAATAATTTTTTTACCTATTCTAGACATTTTATCGATACCTTTTTATTTATATTATTAAAAAACTTTTAACAGCGAAAGCCCGCCGACTTTTTTTTCCTTACATTCGACATCCGATAGAATTCCTGAGGAAGTTGAAAATATCTCTATCCCTAATCCGTTTTTATATGCCCTGATGTCTTTCGCTTTTTTATAGAATCTTATTCCCGGAGTGCTGGTAGTTTTAATATCGATAACCGTCGGTTTTTTGCTTTCATAATAAGCCAGCTTTATACTGATATTTTTAGTTGAAACGGCATCCGCATTTTCGACGGAGTAATCTTCTATGAACCCCTCTCTCTTTAATATTTCGCATATATTTTCTTTCAACCCCGAATACGGCATATTAACTTTTTCTTTACCTGCTTTATAGGCATTTTTTATTCTCACTATCATATCTGAAATCGGGTAAGTCATTTTCTATTTTTTCCTCTCTTAATATAATGCATTAAAAAAAATTAGTTATTTACCAGCTAGATTTGGTAACGCCGGGTATAAGACCTTTGCTGGAATATGTCCTGAAACAAATTCTGCACATATCGAATTTTCTGTAATAACCCCTCGGCCTTCCGCATATCGGGCATCTGTTGTGCGCTCTCACTTTAAACTTAGGCGTCCTTCCGGCTTTTATAATCATAGACTTTTTTGCCATATATCGTATCTCCTAATTTCTAAACGGAAAATTAAAACTTTTCAAAAGTTTATATCCGTCTTCATTATTTTTTGCTGAAGTAACTATCGTTATATTCATTCCTTTGATTTTCTCGATAAGCTCGTAGCTGATTTCCGGGAATATAACCTGCTCCTTAACTCCAAGAGTATAATTTCCGCGGCCGTCGAATGCTTTTTTTGAAATGCCTTTAAAATCCCTCACTCTCGGAAGGGATATATTAATAAGCTTATCAAAGAAATCATACATCCTATCGCTTCTCAATGTTACAAAACAGCCTATTTCCTGATTTTCTTTTAATTTAAAAGCGGCAATAGACTTTTTTGCCTTAGAGACCACGGGCTTTTGGCCGGCAATTTTAGCAAGTTCCGCAACCGATTGTTCGATTATTTTAGAATTGGAAGTCGCTTCTCCGAGACCCATATTGATGACTATTTTTTCTAATTTGGGTATCTGGTTGATGTTTTTATAACCTGTTTCTTTAAATAATCTTGGTATAACTTCATTCTTATAAAATTCCTTATATCTTGACGACAATTTTAAATCCTCCAAAATTAAACTTCGGACCCGCATTTCTTGCAAAGCCTTGTTTTTTTTCCTTTATTATCCGTACTTACGGAAAATCTTACCGCTTTTTTGCATTTTGAACAATATAGAGCGACATTGGATATATTTAGCGGCGCTTCTTTGTCTATTATGCCTCCGGGTTCCTGAGCGCTTCTAGGCTTAATATGCCTTTTTATCATATTTACCTTTTCGATATAGACCCTGTTTTTTTCTCTATCGACTCTGATAATCTTGCCGGATTTCCCTTTTTCTTTTCCAGCTAAAACCGTTACGTTATCGTTCTTTTTTAATTTAATTGTCATATTATAGGACCTCTGGCGCTAAGGATATAATCCTCATAAATTTTTTTGCTCTCAATTCTCTTGCTACCGGACCAAAAATACGGGTGCCTATCGGTTCGTTCTGGTTATTTATTAAGACCGCAGAATTATTATCGAATCTTATATAGCTTCCGTCCGGCCGCTTAACTTCTTTAACGGTTCTGACGATAACGGCTTTTGAAACGTCGCCTTTTTTAACTTTGGAATTCGGAATTGCTTCCTTTATAGAAACTACTATTATATCGCCGATACCCGCGTATTTTCTCTTGGAACCCCCAAGAACTTTAATACACATAAGCTTTTTTGCGCCGGAATTATCGGCGGATTTTAAAACCGTCTGCATTTGAATCATCGTTATAGCCCCAAGTAATTAAATTATTTTAAACAAATTTATTATAGAACCGCTTCGAGGTTCCATCTTTTATATTTAGATAAAGGGCGGGTTTCAATAAATGAAACTTTATCTCCTACATGAGCGATATTATTTTCGTCGTGAATTTTAAATTTTTTAACTTTTTTTACGTATTTTTTATAAACAGGATGTTTTACGATATCCGAAACTATAACCACTCTTGTTTTATTCATCTTGTCGGACGTCACGATACCGGTTAATTTTTTTTTCATAATTATATCTCCCGCTTCCTGTTATTTAATATAGTTTTTATCCTCGCTATAGACCTTTTTGCCGCTTGAATTCTCTTAGGATTTTCTAAGGAACCTAACGATTTCTGAATCGCAAGATTGAATATCTCTTTTCTGAAATCGGACTCTTTCGCTTTAAGCTCTTCATCTTTCATTGCGTTTAACTCATTAAATTTCATATATTTAGAATTCTCCTCTCTCTATAAATATAGTCTTAAGGGGCAATTTATGGGACGCCAGCCTTAAAGCTTCCTGCGCGACTTCTTTCGGAATGCCTTCCATTTCGTATAAAACTAATCCTGGCCTGGCTACGCATACCCATTCTTCAACAGAACCCTTTCCTTTTCCCATTCTGGTTTCGGCGGGTTTTTTCGTAATAGGTTTATCCGGGAAAATTCTTATCCAGACTTTGCCGCCTCTTTTTACGAATCTGGTCATCGCAATTCTTGCGGCTTCTATTTGTCTGGCGGTTATGTAACCGCACTCTATTACTTTTAAGCCGAAATCTCCAAATGCAAGAGTATTGCCGCGGGTAGCCTTTCCTCTCATTCTACCCTTCATCTGCTTCCTATATTTTGTTTTAGCGGGCATTAACATAATTATTCACCTTTCCGTTATTATTTAATTATAATACGTCTCTTTTATATATCCAAACTTTTACGCCTATCTTGCCGTAAGTAGTATTAGCTTCAGACGTACCGTAGTCGATATCCGCCCTTAATGTATGAAGCGGAACCCTGCCCTCGCGATACCATTCCGTTCTGGCAATTTCGGCTCCCGCCAATCTTCCGCCGCATGTTATTTTAATGCCTTTAGCCCCGCTCTTTAATGCCATAGTAACGCTTTTTTTCATTGCTCTTTTGAATGCAACTCTTTTTTCAAGCTGGGATGCAATGCCTTC
>JAKAQA010000121.1 GCA_021811805.1 bacterium
GAAATTAAAAGTTTAACGTCTTCGCCGCTAATTTCGTACGACTCCCTGCAATGAGGACAGAGTTTCCTTAAAAGCCTCTGCGCAAAAACCATAGATATAGAAGAAGCTATTAAAAACGGCTCTATGCCCATATCGGTAAGCCTCGCAAAAGCGCTTGCAGAATCGTTAGTGTGAAGCGTCGAAAGCACGAGATGTCCGGTCATCGCCGACTGTATGGCAATTTCCGCCGTTTCCGAATCCCTTATTTCGCCTATCATTATAACGTCCGGGTCCTGCCTTAATATATGCCTTAGCCCTTTGGCGAACGTAAGGCCTATTTTATTATTCACGTTTATCTGGGAAATACCTTTAATCTGGTATTCCACGGGGTCTTCAATAGTAAGGATGTTTTTGTCGGAATAAAGTTTCATAACCTCGTTTATAAACGAATAAAGCGTAGTAGTTTTTCCGGAACCGGTGGGACCGGTCGAAATAACCATTTCCGTTGTTTTGGAAAGGGCTGTTTTTACGGAAGGCAAATATTTTTCGTCTATGCCGACTTCCGTTATATCGTAAATATTTAAAGATTTATCCAAAAGCCTTAAAACTACCCTTTCCCCGAAAATAGTCGGCACTATCGAAACTCTTATATCGATGTTTTTATTTCTTGCGACAAGCTGAATCCTCCCGTCCTGCGGAAGCCTCTTTTCGGCGATATCGAGTCCCGCCATAACTTTTATTCTTGAAACTATGCTGTTTTTTAAACTAACCTGCGGCCTTAATTTTTCGTTTAATGAGCCGTCTATCCTGAATTTTACCGATAAATAATCCTGAAAAGGCTCTATGTGAATGTCGGAAGCATTTTCTTTAAGCGCCTCGAGTATTATAACGTTTATAAACTTTATCGCCGGCGCTTCGGAATTTTCGTCTATTAAATCGATATGCTCGAAACTCTTTAAATCGTCCGCCGCCGCTCCGCCTGATCCGGAATTTCCGCTATCCGCCCTAACGGCCTCGTTTTCGCCGCTTTTATTCTTAATTGAATCTAAAGTAGTATCGTATATCGAGTTTATTAAATTTATCAGTTCTTCTTCGGACATTATCGTTATATTTTTATTTGCAATGCCTAATTGCATTAAAACATCGTTTACGGCGTCAAAGCTCTTAGTCTTTTGAGTAACCGCAACATTGCATGCGGAATTGTCAGGAAGAGGAAAAGGAATAATCAGATTTTTTTTAAGATAGATAGAAGAAAAGTTTTCCCTTATTGTCTGATAAACATTCTGATTTTTAAATTCTTCGGGGTAATTCATCGTTTTTTTAGAACATTTACGGTATTTTTAATCTTTTTAACCGATTTAGCGGGTTTATTAGGTTTAACCCGTTTTGACGGTTTCGGTTCGGATTTAAAGTAAGCAGGGGATACTATGACCATTTTCTCTGCGCCCGGAAGAGGGTTATTGCCTTTTCTCAGGTTGTTTAGAAATTTTTCGTTATGCCTGTCCGTGATGTTTAAAAGCTTGCCGGACGAAGAAATAATTTTCGGCGATATCAGGATAACGAGGTTGTCTTTTACTAACGAGTTGTTTTTGTCTTTGAACAGGTAGCCTATAATCGGAATATCCTCGAGAAAAGGAATTCCGGTGGTAGTATTGTTTACGGTGTTTTGAATCAAACCGCCTATTATTACGGTCTGATTGTTTTTTACTAAAACCCTTGTTTTAATAGACCTGGATGAAGTGGTGGGTCCTACTTCGCTGACGCTAAGTCCCGAAGGGTTTGGAATTATAGCCGAAATTTTAGCGTTTATTTTCAGCGACACATAATTGCCTGAATTTATAGTAGGCGTAATTTCGAGTTTTACTCCTACATCCTGCCTTTCGACTTGGGTTACTATATTCTGTAGGGCAAACTGGCTCGTTGCGGTAGAGGTTATGAAAGGAACTTTTTCCCCAACCATTATGGAGGCTTTCTGGTTGTCTAACGTCAACAGATCCGGGGCGGACAATACGTTTACCGCGGAGTTTGTGGCTATAAGCTGGAACAGGGCGGCAAACGAAGGCACGGTTTCCGAAGCGCCGTTAGGCCCGATGGGCAGGGTTATGGAGCCTCCGGCGGCTCCGGCAATCAATCCCGACGTCGTAAAAGGATTAGACAGAAAACTCGATATGCCCTGGCTCATATTGTAATTGGCATCTCCGAAAAAATTCCCCTTAAATCCGTAATACTGAGTGCCTATTTCGGAAGATTTAGTTAAATTAACCTCCGCTATTATGACCTGCACGAATACCTGCTTTCTTTTTTTATCGAGCTGTTTAATTACTTTAACGAGCGAACTATACTGCGCCGGAGTAGTTTCTATAATGAGGTAATTCTCGTCTTTATCGGGTATTATAATGGCTTTTCCGATAGCGGACACCCCGCCTTCAGCCGTTGCCGACGCAGAACCCGGCGCTGCAGCGGCAGTCCGTCCTTTAAAAAACGGAGGTTTCGCAGGCCTTAAAGGCTGGTTGCCAACCTGTTTGCCCGATTTTACAAGCGTTTTGGCATGAGAAATCATATTCGTTAAAATCTTAGCTATCGTTTTTGCCTTTGCATATTTAAGTTTATATACGTAAGTCTTTAGCGTCTGATTATTTGAACTTACGTCTAAAGATTTAACCAATTTAATAATTTTTTTAAAATTTGCGGGGGTTGCCATAACGATAATCGAATTTGCCGAAGGATAAGGAATAATTCTTACGAACTGCGAGTTAATATTCGGAACGGAAAAATTAGCCGCAACCGAACCGGTATATATAGTGTTTAAAATGGAAGCTATTTTGGAAACTTTTACGTATTTAACCGGAATAACGCCTATTTGCTGTCCATAGTCCGGAACGTCGAGCGCTTTTATTATTTTATCGGCTTTTCTAATATCGGAAGCATAATCCGTAATAATGAGCGAATTAGTAAGCGCATATGCTTGAATATTTGCCGATGGCGAAAGCAGGGGCATTAAAATATTCGCCATACTTTGCGCATTCATATAATTTACCCGTACTATCTGGGTTTCGAATTGATGCCCGCTTAAACCTTCTAAGTTAACCGGAACCGCGTTCTGTCTTGCCGAAGACGACTGGACTATTTTATAAACCCCGTTTCTTTTAATGACCGTATAGCCTTTATAGGAAAGCGCCGTAAGAAAAACTTTATAGGCTTCCGCCGTGGTAATCTTCTTAGAAGAAATAATCGTAACCTTTCCCCGAAGTTTCCCTGAATATATAAAATTTTTATGCGTGATTTTAGATATAAAATTCACTAAAGTCGGTATGGAAATATTTCTAAAATTCAAATAAATAAAGCCTTTTTTTGAAAGAATATTGTATGCGGGATACTTTGGAGGATATTTCGCCCCGTTTTTTGCGTTCCCTAATGCGCTTGCCGTATTCACGTTAAAACCGATTACGGCAAGCATAGCTATAATAAAAAATGGAATAACCGCAACTGTTTTGAATAAGCCTAATAATAATTTACGCATTTTGTATTTTTTATATATTTTTAAACTTTTTTATTTTTTATTTTATATGATAACAATATAATTTATTAATAAAAAAATCAATAAAAAAATGGTTGAGGAAAAATCGATTAACATTTTAATTATATTTCGCAACTCGCTAAAAATAAAAACTCCCGGCCGCGTCGAACGCGGTCGGGAATAAGATACGGAGGCGGGCGCTTATGAAAGCGAAGCTTTTATGCCCGCCGTAGTGAAATAAATCCGACACCTTTTTTATTATGATTTATTTGTCGGATGCAAGGCGTCAAAAAGTTTATCGTTAAATTTATTCATTAAATCAACTTTTTCCGAAAGAGCCGATATTTTTATATCTATTTTCTCTTCGTTGTCTTCTATCTTATTCTCAAGGCGTTTTATATCGGACTTAAGTTCTGCTCTGACGCTATCGATTTTAAGGTCAAGATTGGCTATATCGGACTTAAGTTCTTTTTCGAGACTTGCTATATCGGACTTAAGTTCGGCTCGTACCGAGGTTAGCCTTTCCTCCAAGATTTCTGTTTTAGAGATAAGCTTTTGTAAATCCGGCACAATAAGTTCTTGAATAACCTTTCTGATAGCATTCTCTTTAACGCTTTCGGCGGACATTTTAAATCTCCTTG
>JAKAQA010000122.1 GCA_021811805.1 bacterium
TTGATTTCTGTAAATCTTGTTTAATTTTTTAATATAGTTTTCCGAACAAAAAATTATATCGATTTCGTATGAACCGCAATAAAGCTTTTCTATCGAATTTTTAACGATATAACGGACTGACTTTCGATTTATTTTCAGCTTTCTTTGGGTATTCGCTATATTTATTAAGGTTTTCATCCGCTTCATGTTTATCGTCTTCGGTGGCGGGCTTGCCGGCATACGGTATCCTCTGGTGAAAAACGGAATTCAAAACTTTTACGAAAGCGTCGCCTATGGAATGGAGGTCTTTCAGCGTCAATTCGCATTCGTCGAGCTGTCCGTCGCCGTAAATTCTATTTATGGTCTTTCTAACCATAAGTTCCAGTCTCGAAGGAGAAATGTTGGTCATCGTTCTCGATATCGCCTCGACCGAATCCGCCAGCATAATTATGCCGGCTTCCTTGGTTTGGGGTTTTTTGCCGCCGTATCTGAATGCGTCTTTAGACAGATGTCCGTCCTTATTTTCATTGAAAGCCTTTTCATAGAATGCCCCTATCATAGACGTTCCGTGATGCTCGCCGATTATATTTTCTATTTTATCCCCTAATTTATATTTTTTTGCAAGTTCCTGTCCGTCTTTTACATGAGACGAAATAATTAAACTGCTCATGGTCGGGGAAAGCTTGTCGTGAGGATTTTCCGAATTCGATATATTTTCGATAAAATAATTAGGCTTGGTTATCTTTCCTATGTCGTGATAGAGGCTCGCTACTCTGGCCAAAAGCGGATTAGCTCCGACCGCCGAAGCGGCTGACTCTGCAAGTGTGGCCGCCATTATAGAATGCTGATATGTCCCCGGCGCGACTATGGAAAATTGCCTTAATAGCGGGTTATTGGAACTGGAAAGCTCAAGAAGTTTGAAATCGGTCGTAAAATCGAATAATTTTTCGAATAAAGGTATAAGTCCTATAACCATTATAGAAGAGATAATACCCGACAAAAATGCAAGGACGATACTGTATATATTTTGTATATTTATCAGGTTCAGTCCTATCAGCGCAAATGCCAGGACCATAAAGCTGTTTAAAAATCCGGTAATAACGCCCGCTTTAAAGACGCGGCTCCATGAAGAAAAATCGAAGACCTCATATGAGGCTATAAAACTGCCGGCGAACGTATATATCATGAAAAAAATCGAGTTTTTAAAAATTATAGAGGTCAGAATAGAAAAAAGAGCTATATAAACGACCGAAACCTCCGAATTCAATATTATTCTTATTAGCATAGGTCCGAACGCAAAAGGAATTAAATAATAAATATCGTTCCTGTTTATGAAAGGAAAATATAGAGAAAGGGCTTTCGAGAAAATAATACCGGCTTTAATAACTAAAATAGAAGATAATAAAATAGTTATAATAAAAACGACATTTTTAAAGTCTAAGGAATTTCTAAATTTCTTTATATATCTATATGGAAATACATAAGACAGCGACAAAAGCATCGCGATGACGAAAAAAAGGCCTATAAGGGACGGTATATTATTTTTTAGCTTAAATTCGGCATCGTAAGTATTTAATTCAAGAGCCTTCGATTTAGTTATAAGTTCTCCGACGTTCACTAAAAGCATTCCTTCGTTTACATGTATATAAATCGGTATATTTTCTTTTTTAAGAACCTCTATTTTTTTAAGAGTAAGATATTTCGAATATACTATATTTGGTTTTATCATCCGGTAAACCAATCCGTAAATATCGTTCTGCATATAAGCCGGAAGGAAGCCCAGATATTTTTTAGTATAATAATAAGTAAAACCTTTCTCTTTTTTCAGGGTAAAAAATATTTGGGGGTAATTTACGGTTTTAAGCCTGTTTGTTATTACATTTTTAATTTCTATCCTTTTGTTGCTTGCGGGCAGTTGAGACAGCACCCCCTTTTTATAAATACTGGAAACTATTTTTAAAATATAAGCCTCGATATTTTTATTGTAATTCAAATAGTAAAACTCGTTAAGAACGGACTTGCCTAATTTAATTCCTAATTTAGCGGCAAAAATATTTTCGGATATATCCATATTCTGCATGTTCTGCGCATGGCTTTCTTTGTATGACCTTGCAAACGCGAAAGCCCTGCTTATCTTTCTTGAAAGGGTTGCTTTTATCTCCGGATAATACAAATAAACGTCCGGGCTTTTTTCGATTTTCTTCTTCAGAATGGCGTTAGTCGCTTTTACGTTTACGTATCTGAAACTTTTTTTGGCTATTACGGTTTTTGTTGCTATTTCTCCGGCTTTATATTTGTTTTTTATAAACTCCATTCCGTTATAAAGCAAAAAAGTTAAAAATATAGCGGAGACTAATAGCAGGACTAATAGCGGATTATAGCGGTTTTTAATTTCTAAAGTATTATTTTTTAGAAAATCGAGAAATTTCGTTCGTTTCATATGCTTTAATTATATTTTGAACAAGTTTATGCCTTAATACGTCGGTTCCGTTAAAATTGACTACTTCTATGCCGGCTATGTTCATAAGGATTTTACTGGCGGTTATAAGCCCCGATTCCTTATCGTAAGGCAGGTCGGTTTGTGTGATGTCGCCGTTTACGACAATCTTGGAACCCGAACCTATCCTGGTAAGCATCATTTTCATCTGTTCGTTTGTGGCGTTTTGAGCTTCATCAAGTATTATAAAAGAATTATTCAAAGTTCTCCCTCTCATAAATGCTATGGGGGCAACTTCTATCACATCCGAATCTATAAGTTTTATGGCTTTTTCGAATTCTAACATCTCGTAAAGAGCATCATAAAGCGGCCTTAAATAAGGATTTATTTTCTGCGAAATGTCTCCCGGAAGAAAACCTAATTTCTCGCCGGCCTCGACTGCCGGGCGGGTTAATATTATTCTGTCGAACAGCTTTTTTTGAAATAAAGATATCGCGCATGCCATGGCAAGATATGTTTTGCCGGTTCCGGCCGGCCCCACACCGATAACTATATCGTTTTTGTAAATAGCGTCGGTATATTTTTTTTGATTTGCGGTTCTCGGCGTTATAACCTTTTTTCTTGGGGTCGTCAGTATGGCAGGATAAATCTGCGTACCTATATCGGATCCCGGGTTTTCAATTTTCAGCTTAGCCAATCTTATCAAATCGTTATCGGTTACAACTTTCCCGTTTTTATACAGATTTATGAGGTCGCGTATGAATCCAGCGCAAACTGCCACGTTGCCGCTATTGCCCTTAACCAGCAGCACATTGCCCCTAACGGATATATCCGCATCGAATTCGTTTGCTATAATATCTTTTATATTTGCGGACGGACTGGAAAATTTATTAAAAAGTTCTAAATCTTCAAGTTCTACTTTTTCAATTAGTATTGTTTCTTTTTCGGCGCCTCCGGATATTAAGCGGGATTTAGGCGCTTTCGCGTTTGTTTTAAGCGCGCCCGGAACGTTCCGCATTTTGACTGCCGCGGCATATTCCGGTTTCCTTGTTTTATCAGTTATTCCCAAATTTTGTTTTTAATAACCCCTTTATTTAATATATTATTATTTTGCCGGTTTTTTGATTATAACATTATTGATAAAAAAGTCAAAAACGGCCCGATTTTATTTTATGCCTCTCTTTTCCAGTAAACTCTCAACAATAAATCCCTTTCCGAAAATGAATAATCCACTTCGCCTTTATGTGCCCTTTCCATGTTTCTTCCGATTCTTTGGGCAAGGTCTTCGCTTGTAGTATATATTTTAATAATTTTTTCTTTTTCATTTTCTTCAATATTTTCTATTTTCTCCAGAGGGTCTATATAATCCGCTTTTTCTGCGGTATTATTTATAAGATTTAAAATATCGCTTTTATGCTCGAATAAAAAACCGCCGCTTAACTCGACGACCCCGTTGTAAAATTTTGTTTTTATTTTTAAACAGGCCGGGCAGAAAGTATAATTTATATCTTCTTTTTTCTTTAATATGGATTTATAAAGTTCGCCGTCTTTTACCCATCTTTTATTGTGATAAATATTATGACAACTTTTGCATACGGACATATCTTTATAGGACAGGCTGTTTTTATAGGCATCGGACTCGTCGCTTGCCGAATGTTTTTTTATATTCGCTGGATTCCATCTTTTCTCGTCGAACATTTCATTTGCCTCCT
>JAKAQA010000123.1 GCA_021811805.1 bacterium
TCAGAATGTCGCTTCCGAGATGAGGCTTATGCTCCGTTAAAATATTTTTATCCGCTCCCATTTTTACTAAAAAATTTAAAACGTAAGAAACGGCGGCGTCGTTTTTTCTGGTCGTAAGTTTTCCGTCGGAAAACGTTCCTGCGCCGCCTTCCCCGAATGCGACATTGCTTTTTTTGTCGAATTTGCCTTCGTTCATTAAGCGCGCCGCGTCTTTTATCCTGTCTTCGACGCGCTTGCCTTTTTCTATTAATACAGGCTTTATGCCGTTTTCCAATAAATATAAAGCGGCAAAAATTCCGGCTGGACCCATTCCTACTATAAGCGCCTTATATTTGCCGGGCTTAGCGGTGTTTTTATTTTGAACTCCGGCCGGGACAGGAATGCCTGCATCCTCTCCGTTGAACAAGTTGAACGAACTTTCTTCTTCGTTATCCGCTTTTTTCGCTTTTACGCCGATTTTATTTAATAAATTTATAAAATCGCCTTCCTTGACGCCGGCCGTATTCAATTTTATCAGGGCTTTAAAAACCCTTTTTTGCTCTTTTTGCCTTAAATCTACCGACTTCTTTAAAATTTTTACGTCAAAAGACAGACCCGATTTTAAAAACGGCCATGATTTATAGGAAGCATATTTTTTTAAATAACCGATAAAATAACGGGTGAAAAACCTCTCGTCTTTTTCGGGCTTTTCCGCTTCGCTTGCCGGAATTTTAAAATCGTAAACGATTATCATAAAATATAGTCAATATAATCAGGACGGGGTTATCAGCGATACCGCGGATTCTTTTGCTAATTCCTTTTCTGCCTGCTTAGCGGTATTTTTAAGAGGTATCAAAAGAACGGGGCATATCGAATTTCTTGAAACGGAAAAAGAAACGGAGCCCGAAATAAATTCTTTAAAGCCTATTTTCTGATGCGTTCCCAAAACGATTATATCGGCTCCTTTTTTTTTTGAAAAGTTAAGAATTTCCGCGGCGGGAATACCCGCAGAAATAAAAATTTCGTAATTAAGATAATATAAGCCTGCCTCTTTCAATTCTTTCTCGGTTAATTCATATGCTTCGTCCGTTTTGGATTTTGCCGCGGATTTTTTATCTAAAAACGTAAATATATCGTAATAAATAACATGCAGAATATAGAACTTTGCGGAGGCGTCCCTGAAAAACGAAGCCGCCTTGGACAATATGAAGCCGGTTTCAAAATTAAGGTCTATTGCTATAAGAACTTTTTTTTCTGTCTCCATACATATAATATTACCCGATTAAGCCTTTTTTTTCAAGACGGCTTTTGGACTGATCCCCCACGCATTCTTATATTTAATTGACTATATATATGCGCCTGTAATAAAATATTAATCATTAATTAAAAATAAATACGTTAAATTTTAAACTTAAGGAGAAATTATGTGCGACGAACATCATGTTGACGAAGTGCTGAGCGAAGAAACGAGAAATCTTGAAATGGCAAGGCAGTCGCTTATCGAAGAATTTCAAGCGATAAACTGGTATCAGGAAAGAATAGAATATACCGGCGACGAAGAATTAAAACATATCCTTTCGCACAACAGGGACGAAGAAAAAGAGCACGCGGCGATGCTTATGGAGTATATAAGGAAACACGATAAAGTTCAGGACGATAAATTTAAGCACCACGATTAAGGCAAAATAATTCTTTTTAAAAACCGCCGTTATGTGTTATAATCGTTAAGGAGTAATCCGACGGTACGGTATCGAGGTCGAAAACCCCGCCAGGTTCGAAAGAAAGCAACGGTATCGATTCGAGGTACGCGTATTTAATCGGATTGCTCTTTCTCATTCATTTTATTCTTTTATTTCTGAATTAAATTATTAATATTCTAAAATTTCCGCCTTTTATTTTTATTTTATTTTTATATATTAATATTTTTAACAGGCTCTAAATTATTGCAATACGATAATATTACGGATTCCTATAATCCTGACTCCTCTAACGCCCTCCTGACAGGAAACGAAGCTATAGCGTCGGGAGCTTATAAAGCCGGCGTCCATATAGCCGCCGGCTACCCCGGAACCCCGAGTTCCGAAATTCTTCCGTTCCTCGCAAAATTCAAAAGCGCCATAGTAAACTGGTCGATAAACGAAAAGACCGCTCTCGAAATTGCTATAGGAGCATCTATAGGCTTTAAAAGGTCTATGTTCACTACAAAGCACGTAGGTCTTAATGTAGCGTCCGACCCGCTAATGACTCTTGCTATTACCGGCGTAAGAGGCGGTTTGGTTATAGTTACCGCCGACGACCCCGGTATGCACAGTTCCCAAAACGAACAGGACAACAGGATGTATGCCAAATTTGCAAAAATTCCCATGCTGGAACCTTCGGACAGCGGGGAATGTTTTAACTTTACTGCGGCGGCCTTCGAAATAAGCGAAAGATTCGACACTCCAGTTATCTTAAGAACGACTACGAGAATATCGCACTCCGGAAGCATAGTTTCAAACCCCGCTATTCCCGGCGGCGCAGGTATTTTTAAGCCCGGCCGTTCTTACGCAAAAGACATAGAAAAATTCGTTATGGTACCGGTTTACGCAAGGAACAGGCATAAATCGGCCATAAAAAGACTTAAATATTTAACCGATTTTTCAAATAATTCCGGCATAAATAAAATCGAATATAACAGCCTTGATTTCGGAATTATTACAAGCGGAATTTCATATCAGTATGCCAAAGAAATCGCGCCTTACGCCTCTTTTTTAAAACTTTCTTTTTCTTATCCCGTTCCCGATATCCTGATTAAAGAATTTGCCGGGAATGTTAAAAACGTCGTTATAATAGAAGAATTAGAGCCTTTCGTCCAGAACGAAATTTCATCCCTCGGCATAAATTTAAAAGGAAAAGAATACTTTTCGCGCGACGGAGAGCTTACGCCCGATTCGGTAGAACTCGGTTTAGCCGAAGCGGGATTTTTGACCGCCCCGGAATGGCGGAGCCGCCATAAATATATTAAGCGCGTTTTCGACGACCCCGGAAATATTTTCGAAACCCTGCCGCCGAGACTGCCGGCATTATGCAGCGGATGCCCCCATACAGCGGTATTTTACGCCCTTAAAAAATTAAAGGTTCCGGTAATGGGCGATATAGGATGTTATACTCTTGGAGCATTGCCGCCCCTTGGCGCCATGGATTCCTGCATATCTATGGGTCTGGCATTCGGAGCGGCCCAGGGGCTGTCCCTGACGAAATCTTCCTCCAAAAAAACAGCCGGAATAATGGGAGACTCGACTTTCTTCCATTCCGGCATTACGTCTCTTATAGACGCTAAATATAATAATATTAGTTTTACGGCGATTATCTTAGACAATGCGACGACCGCGATGACCGGCGGACAGGACCACCCGGGAACCGGTAAAAATTTATCTCTTAACCAATCCGTTTCAAGTAAAATAGATATAAAAAAAATTATCGAGGGCATGGGAATAAGCGAAATTTATACGATAGACCCGTACGATTATAACGAAACATTTAAAGTCTTAAAAAAAGCGCTCGAATCGGAAAACTTAAACGCGGTTATCGCAAACAGGCCGTGCGTCCTGTATCCCCAAAAATTGGACTGCGGAAAAAAGTTCGAAGTTCTTGAAGGATGCCTCGGTTGCGATTTATGCATGCAGACGGGGTGTCCTTCGATTTTAGCATCCCGCTCCTCCGGCCCTTCGGGCGATAAAAGGATTCCGTTTATAGATGCCTCGTGTATAGGCTGTTCGATATGCAAAGACATATGCATATTTAATTTTATCGGGGAAATAAAGAAATAATGACGGGCAAAATGGACGATTTAATTCAAAATATTTTAATATGCGGAATTGGAGGCCAGGGAGTGGTTCTTGCAGGTAAAATTATCAGCCATGCCGCGTTCGAAGGCGGCAAGGATGTTAAAACGTCGGAAGTGCACGGCATGTCCCAGAGAGGCGGCTCGGTATCTACCCATATCAGATACGGAAAAAAAATCTTTTCTCCGCTTATACCCGGAAACGAAGCGACGGCGATTCTTTCTTTCGATATTTACGAAACCGCAAGATATATACGTTCATTTGCAAACGAAAAAACGATAATAATATCGTCTAATCGAGGTAAAATTCCTC
>JAKAQA010000124.1 GCA_021811805.1 bacterium
GCATAATTAGTAACATAAACGGCGTTAAGTTTAGGATTATCCATTATTATCTTTGCCGCGGATAAAATTTTGTGCCCGGAATGCCAGAACATATTATCGTGCTCCCCGTAAATAGAAACTTCGCCTATATCGAGAAAATCCATCGGAATAACTGTTGCGCCCAAAGAAGATATTTTATTGGAAATAGCTAAGTTAATCCCGTCGTCTTGGGTGTTATAAGGCCTGCCGATTAATACCGTAATATCGCCGTATTTTTCTATAACCTCTTTTCCTTTCACTTTTAACGATTCAAAAAAATATTTTTGTCTTTGAACGGCACAGCGGAAAGCGTTCACAATTTTCTTTTTCGATATGCCTAAACCTTTTAAATTTCCGGCTATATTGTTTATCGTCAGGTTATAATCGGAACCGTCTTCAAACATTCTGATTTCAGGGGCAATAACCTTTATTTTATTAAATTCTAAAAGCGATTTTACTATGCTTGGAACGCCTTGTATATAAGGACACTGATATGTATTTTCCTGAAATTCGTGATTTTTTTCTCTATTTACGAGCGCCGGCAGAAAAATTGCGTCAACCTTCTTATCTATCAGATTTTTTACATGTCCGGCTACTACTTTTACCGGAAAACAGGTATCGGTTACGGAAAGCATATTGGACTCATTTATAATCTGCCTGTTAGTTTCGTTGGATAAAATAACGTTAAATCCGAGTTTCGTAAAAAATTCATTATAAAAAGGAAAAAGGTCGTATGTTTCTAAGCACAAAGGGATTCCTACGCGGAGTTTAGAATAATCGGATTCGTTTTCAGCGGAATACCCGGCTAATAAAAGTTCTTTTCTGAATTTTAAAAAGTTTTCACCTTTTTTTATTTTAGTTTTATCTATTTCGAATATATCGCATCTTGCTCCGTAATAATGCGGAGATTCCTGCTCTACGGTAACTTTATTGACATCGCATAAATTAGAACATTTCCGACATTCGAAAGATTCCCTAAAGTACTTTCTGTTCCTGAGGTCGAAACCGGCAAATTTAGACGGACCTTTATTCTGAAAAGCAATAAGGGCGCTTCCTATAGCCCCTGTTACCTCATTGTGTTCCGGAACGACTATTTTCTTATCGAGGAGAGTTTCGAAAGCGCTTACTACCGCTTTATTTAATGCAACGCCGCCCTGAAAAAGTATGCGGTCGCCCACCGGTTTTCCTAAAACTACTTTATTCAAATAATTCTCGACTATAGAATATGCGAGTCCCGCGATAAGCTGGTCTTTATCGGCGCCTTTCTGCTGATGAGATACGAGGTCTGATTCCATAAATACCGTGCATCTGTCGCCAAGGTTGCACGAACTTGAAGCGTTAAAAGCTTTGTCGGCAAACTCTTTAATAATATCTATGTTGAGTTTCTGCGCCTGTTCTTCCAGAAACGAGCCCGTACCCGCGGCGCAGGCTTTATTCATTTCAAAATCTATTACCACGCCGTTCTTAATTCTTATATATTTTGAATCCTGTCCGCCGATTTCGAAAACGGTGTCCACGTCTTTATCGATAAAGATAGACGCCGCCGCCTGAGCCGTTATTTCGTTTTTAACTACATCGGCCCCGATATAGTCCGCAATCAAATACCTTCCGGAACCGGTAGTACAGACTCCCCTAACGGAAACATCCACGTTAAAATTTTTTAATTCCAAATATATTTCGTAAAGAGTATCCCTGACGACCTCTATAGGTTTGCCGTTAGTCTTCTTATATTTTTTTACCAGAAGCTGTTTATTTTCGTCTAATAAAACTACGTTTGTGGAAACGGAACCCGTATCTACTCCTATATAAACGGGAACAGTTAAGCCGGAACGGCATTTAAGGGCGCTTAAATTATCTAAATCCGCATAGTTTTCTTTTTTATCTTCCGGATAATAATGCTTAAGCTTGTCTCTGTATCTGCCGGTTAATTTATTTTTCTCGATAAATTCTTTAAGGCGTTCCAGCCCTTTAAATTTAAAATTTTTTTCATTCTGCGAGATTATGGCGATTCCTATCGCAGACATAACCGTATGATTTTCGGGTATAATAAGTTCGCCGTCTTTAAGATTCAGGATATCCTTGAAAGCCCTGGCCATGCCCTGGTTAAATGCCACCCCGCCCTGAAAAATAACGGGCTTTTCAAATTTTTTGCCTTTTGCAATCGTTCCTATGAACGTTCTTGCGACGGCATAGCACAAACCCGCAACGATATCGGGTATAGGCGTCGAAACCTGCTGAAGATGAATCATATCCGACTTGGCAAATACGGTGCATCTTCCTGCTATTTTTGCCGGATTTTTCGATTCTAAGGCTAATCTTCCGAATTCATTTTCTATATTTATATTAAGTCTTTCCGCCTGCTGGTCTAGAAAAGAACCCGTCC
Organism: bacterium; assembly: GCA_021811805.1. Taxonomy (GTDB): domain Bacteria; phylum SZUA-79; class SZUA-79; order Acidulodesulfobacterales; family Acidulodesulfobacteraceae; genus Acidulodesulfobacterium_A. The sequence continues at coordinate 2,402 of JAKAQA010000124.1, forward strand.
CGGCGGCGCATAAGTCGTTTAATCCGAAGTCCTCCAAGAAAATCTGCCCGGTTTCTTTATTTTTCTTAAGCATAAGAAATTTCGAATCCTGTCCGCCCATTTCTATGACCGTTCTGACGTCGGGATAAAAATATTTTACGGCTTCCGTCTGCGCGACAAGTTCGTTTATATTGGGAATGCCTAAAACCTCCCCTACCGTCCGCGAACCCGAACCTGTAGCTCCTATTCCGGCAAAAGAATTTTCCGGAAATTCGTCAAAAATATTTTTTAAAACGTTATAAGCCGTTTTAATAGATTCGCCGTTTGACCTTATATAATCTTTTTTTAGGACTTTCAGGCTTTTGTCTAAAATTGCAAATTTAACGGTCGTTGAACCTATATCTATGCCTAAATAGAGTTCTTTATTGTATTCTTTCATATTATTTATTCTTTTTATAATCTTTTCCATCTGCCGCCTTCTTCGAACATTTCCTTTTTCCAAACCGGCACCGTTTCCTTTATATTGTCTATTAAAAATTTCGACGCCAGATAGGAATCTTCCCTGTGGGGACTTGAAACCCCTATGGAAATAGAAATTTCACCGGCGTCCATCTTTCCGGTTCTGTGTATTACGCAGACTTTCAGAATATCATACTTATCGAATACAACTTCAATTAATTTCTTAATTTCTTTAACCGCCATTTCTTCATACGCTTCGTAATATAAATACTCTACCGGTTTGCCGTCGTCGTTATCCCTCACCGTTCCGTTAAACAAAAGAACCGACCCTGCCGAAGCATCTGAAACGAAATCGCGAACTTTAGCGGCATCTATTGCGTCGCCGGTTATTTCTATATGCATATTCTTTTCCGCCCCGGAATAAAGACCGCCGCTTACAGGCATAATAATAGTTATTTCGTCCCCTTCGGCCAATTTCTTATCGGCATCCGCATATTCCATATTAACGGCAAACTTAGAAATTTTAATAATTTTTTTCACCGCCGGGTAAGCTCCTTCTACGGAGGCAATAACGTATCCCACGGATGAACCTTCGGGAATTTGCAAATCTAACCGATTCTTTCCGATTATTTCTTTTATTGCGGCAAAAAGCCGGACTTTTATATTTATCATATTATAGGGAGATGTTTTGATATCTCATAATAAATATGGCCAATTTCATCAATAATTATCTTATCCATAGCTAATTTTACGGCATTCAGGGAACCGGGGACGGAAAAAATTATCTTCCCGTTATATATTCCTGCGGAAGCACGCGACATAATCGCAGAGGGTCCTATCTCATTATAGCTTAAACTTCTGAACAGCTCTCCGAAACCGTATATCTCTTTATCGTATAAATCTTTTAACGTTTCGTAAGTTATATCTTTAAATGAAATTCCTGTCCCGCCGTTTACAATCAAGGCGTCGGTTTTCAGTTTAGAATCCGGAGAACAAATTTTTACGATAAGATTTTCGAGCAGTTCTCCATCGTCTTTTATAATACTGTAACCCGACACTTTATGGGAAGCCGATAAAAGCCTTTCTTTTATATAGCTTCCGCTTTCATCTTCGCTTTCTTTTCTCGTATCGCTTAACGTTATGACATAAACGGCTAAAAGCTTGCCGGCTTTTATATCTTTTTTGTGCTCTAAATGCCCCATTATAATTGAATTTTAAACTATTGCGGCAAAAAAGTCAAC
>JAKAQA010000125.1 GCA_021811805.1 bacterium
CGGGTACGGCAAGCGCCGCGGAAATAACCGCGGGGAGCCTGCAGGCGCATAAGAGGGCATTGGTGGTCGGAACGAGAACCTTTGGAAAGGGTTCGGTGCAGACGGTTTTTGCCCTGCCCGACGGCACCGGCATGGGTCTTACCACGGCTTTTTATTTTCTTCCTAACGGCGTTTCGGTGCAGGATACGGGCGTCATACCTAATTTCGACATACACAGTTCGAAAGATTTTATATTCGTAAAGCCCCTTAGAAGATTAAGAGAAGTCAATTTAAGGCACCACTTTCAAAACCCTGAAAACAAAAGCCTGAAAAACGAACGCAGCTATAAGACGTTCAAGGTTTATTTCAAAAAAGACGACCAGTTCAGGTTTGCTTACGAGCTTTTAAAAAGCTGGGACGATATTAAAAGCATCGGGGTAAAGGAGTAAAAAAGGTTGCCTGAAAAAAAGATAAATAAGCTTTTTATAATAATACCGGGCGCAGTTATCGCCGTTATTCTTTCCGCCGCCGTTTATTATAAATTTGTTTATCTTAAAACGGCTAAAACCGTTTCGAAAAAGGGTTACGGCAGGCAGGAACTTCTTATCAAACCTGCTTTAAAAATAAAAGGCTATAAAAGGCATCCCGTAAAAAATTTTAAAAAGTTTTTTAAAAATGCCCTGGTAAAGCTCGATATACCTAAAACCGATATAATAAAGCGCCGTATGGTTCTAAACATTAAAGCGCCCGTTAATTTTAAAAATAAATTAAAAAAAATCGGAGTAAGTTTTTTAAAATACGACGTTCTCGTATCGAAAAACGGCGGTTTCGGTCCGATAGAAAATATTTTCGGCGGCGAATTCAAAAAATTTATAATTCCGTCTAAAGCCGGTTTAAAATACTATTCTTACTCCGTCAAAAACAACTGCCTGTGCCTGTATTTTTATTTTAAATCGAGATTATTTTTAAAAGCGGTATTTATAGTAAAAGGGATAGGCGAAAGCGGATTTACGTCTATAAAAGAGTATGCGGAGTCTCCTAAAATAGCTCTGGATATAGACGACGTCGGGTACCGCAGGTCTTATATAAACAGCCTGCTCTCCCTTAAAACCCCTATCACTTTTGCTATATTTCCTTATGCGCCGTATTCTAAGGACATAGATTTAAAACTGCACAAGCTCGGATACGAAACTATTATGCATACGCCTATGGAACCTGTAGATACGGCTCTTTTCCCCGGAGACGGAGCATTGTTTATATCGATGGATAAAAAAGAAATAAAGCGGAAAATATTTACGGATATAAGCAGGCTTCCGTATATAGACGGAGCTAATAATCACGAAGGGTCGCTGTTCACGTCCGATGAAAAAAAGATTTGCGACGCCGTATCCGATTTTAAAAAAAGGGATATGTTTTTCGTGGACAGCCTGACCGACGATAACAGTTACGCATACAGGTGCGCATTGCGGCAGGGGATTCCGTCGGCGCAGAGGGATGTTTTTATAGACGATAAACCCGCGGACGGTTATATCGAAAACCAGATGAAGGTTGCGGCGGCTCTTGCCGAAAAATTTAAAAGGGTTATAGTAATAGGCCATCCGAGGCGGGATACCGTTAAAACGTTAATGAGCGAAATCCCCGCGCTTAAAAAAGAAGGTTATAAATTCGTGCCCCTTTGCGAGTTTTTAAGATAATGGAAAATTTTAAGGAAAAAATAATAATAGCCCTGGATTACGGAGATTTAAAGCCGGTCAAGGAACTGCTCGAAAACCTTAAAGGCAGGGCGTATTTTTATAAAATAGGGTTCGAACTTTTTACTTCCTGCGGAGCGGAAAGCGTTAATTTGGTAAAAAATTACGGATGCAAAGTATTTTTAGACCTTAAATATCACGATATTCCGAATACCGTTTATAAAGCCGTTAAATCCGCCGGGAAATTAGGCGCGGATATAATCAACGTCCACGCTTCGGGAGGCTTAGATATGATGAAAGCGGCAAAAACCGCGGGCGAAGAGGCTTCATATGCGGCGGGCAGGCATATCGACGTTATTGCCGTTACGGTTCTCACCAGCCTGTCCGATGCCGACGTAAAACAGGTTTTTTACGGCTTTGAAGAACCGGATAATTTTTCCGGCGGTGATATTCCGTCATTGCGAGCGCAGCGAAGCAATCTCGGGCATGCGCACAAAAATGAGGACGGCGGAGGAATAGCATCCAATTTGGCTCTGCATCTTGCGAAATTAGCCAAGACTGCGGGCTTGGACGGGGTGGTATGCTCAGGCCTTGAGTCGCTTGCCATAAAAAATGTGCTGGGACGGGATTTTAAAACGGTAACTCCGGGGATAAGGTTGAAAACGAAAAATGCCGACGGCGGACAGAAAAGAATAATGACGCCTTCGGAGGCATTTAAAGCGGGAGCGGATTATATAGTCGTGGGAAGAGAGATAACGGAAGCGGAAAATCCGGCGGACGCCCTGGCGGATATTCACGCCGACGCAGAAAGGCAGATATGAAAAAAATGCGGCTGACCGTTTACGGCGCTAATACAGTCAGGGAAGCTGTTCTTTCCGGAAACCTCAAGAAAGGCGGCGCGGTATTCGTAAGCGAAAAAAAATTGAAAAGCGGCACTATGGATAAAAACCTTACGGCGCTTCTCAAAGAAAAAAACATCGGCATCGTCGCCAAAAACGACGGCGCTTTTATGAACGAATACGGCAAAGAAGCCCTTATAAAAGGTATAGCCGCCGGCGTCGAATATATAGAAAAAGATTACGAAGATTTATTTGAAAAAGCGGACCGCAACGGCGGTATGCCGCTTTATTTAATCTTAGACGAAATAACCGACCCGCAGAATCTCGGCTCTATTATCAGAACCGCAAGCGGGGCCGGTGTTTCCGGCATAATAATGCCGAAGTCCAACTCCGTTTTTATAACGCCATCCGTCGCTTACGTTTCGCAGGGAGCTTTATTTTACGTCGATACGGTCAGGGTCGTTAATATTTCGCGGACCATAGCCGATTTAAAAAAGCGCGGCATCTGGGTCGCCGGCCTGGCCGGAGATGCGGAAGATACTATATACGATATGGATTTTAACGTTCCCCTGGCCGTCGCGGTCGGTTCAGAAGGAAAGGGTTTAAGAAGGCTTACCGCCGAAAATTGCGATAAGATTTTAAGCATCCCGATGGAAGCCGGCGTAAACTCTTTAAACGCTTCGATAAGTTTTGCCGTCGCCGCCTACGAAATTTTACGCCAGAGGAAATACGGCGGAGTAAAAAATAAGGGTAAAAAAATAGCTTGACATTATCTATGCAGTAGTTTAAACTTTGTAGAGTGGCTAATTTATCTAGTTGTTTAGATAAAAGCCTAATTTATTAATTTAGCGGCCGGCGTTCGGCGTTATTATAACAACGGCAACGGCGGCTCAAGATTCAAGGAGAAGTTAAGTATGAGGTACCAAGGGAAAGTGAAATGGTTTAACGACAGCAAAGGTTTTGGTTTTATCGAACAGGAAAACGGACCGGATGTTTTCGTTCATTATTCTGCAATTTCGCAGGACGGTTTTAAAACCTTAACGGAAGGACAGAAAGTAGAGTTCGAAATCACCAACGGCGCGAAAGGCCCGCAGGCTATCAACGTCACGAAGGGTTAATCCCCGTTTATTACTTTAAGCGGTGTATGCGATATCTACTTGCGTTAAATCATTAAAGGTTCACTATCCTTATAATTCAGCAAGCAAAAAAAAGCATACCGTTTTAAAAGTTCAACCATTTTAAAATCATTTACCCCAGTAAATAAATTAAATTTATTGGGGTATTTTTATTTAATAAAGAAAACCGGAGGGATACATAATTGGATTTTCAGGAAAAAATCAGAAATATTGCCGTAGTCGCGCACGTTGACCACGGAAAAACTACGCTTATAGACAAAATGCTTAAAGAAAGCATAAGCAAAAGGGACTTCGAAGCTCTTTCGGAAAGAGCCATGGACAGCGACGAGCTTGAAAAGGAAAGAGGAATAACTATTTTATCTAAATGTACGGGAATTAAATATAAGGATTACAGAAT
>JAKAQA010000126.1 GCA_021811805.1 bacterium
AAAACCGGCGCTTCGGAAGCTATAGTCGAAGATATGAAGAGCGAGTTTGCAGAAAATTATATATTTCCTATGCTAAGAGGCAACGCCCTTTACGAAGGCTCTTATCTTCTCGGAACGTCTATCGCCAGGCCTTTAATCGCAAAGAGGCAGATAGAAATAGCTGCGGAAAAAGGCGCAAAATACGTCGCCCACGGCGCTACCGGCAAAGGAAACGACCAGGTAAGGTTCGAGCTTGCCTATGCCGCGGTAAATCCCGGCATAAAGGTTATAGCACCGTGGAGGGAGTGGGATATAAACTCGAGAGCGGAGCTCATTAAATATGCGGAAGATAACGGAATACCGGTTCCGGTTACTAAAGAAAAACCTTATTCGAGCGATAAAAATCTTTTCCATATAAGTTACGAAGGCGGGATACTGGAAGATTTAGAAAACGCCCCGGACGAATCCATGTTCGAGATTACGGCGTCTCCGCAAAAAGCGAAGGATAAACCGGAGCGGATAGAAATAGAATATAAAAACGGAAACCCCGTGTCTTTAGACGGAAAAAAAATGCCGCCGCTTCGGATAGTGGATGAACTTAATTTAATCGCGGGCAGAAACGGCATCGGCAGGGCGGATATAGTAGAAACAAGGATTACCGGAATGAAATCGAGAGGGGTTTACGAAACTCCCGCAGGAACCGTTTTAGGTTTTGCCCATAGATTGATAGAATCTATTACCCTGACCGGCGAAGAAATAGAGCTTAAAAACAGCCTCGTGCCCCTATACTCTAAATTAATATATGAAGGAAGCTGGTTCAGCCCGGAGTTGAAGGCGGTTCAGGCCCTCATAGACGGCACCCAGTCGTCCGTCAACGGCAAAATAGGGCTGGAGCTGTTTAAGGGCAACATGAAAGTTTTGTATAGGAAATCCGAGAACAGTCTTTATTCTAAAAATATCGTTACGTTCGAGGACGACAAAGGGGCATATTCACAGAACGATGCGACGGGATTTATTCGCTTAAAATCATTGCGCTATAAATTAAGAAAGTCAAAATAAGGCGGGGCAAGGCAGGATAGATATGAAACCCAAAAAAAACAAGGAAATTATATCGCACGATAATTTCGTAAGAGGGCGTTTTAAAGAAGATATATCGGAGATTACCGCCGATTTTACCGCATCGCTCGATATCGACAAAAAACTTGCGGATTTCGATATAGACGGCTCTATCGCCCATCTTTACGCCTTGGAAAAAGCCGGGATAGTATCAGGGAAAGAAAAAAAGGACGTAGAAAAAGCTCTTTTAAAAATTAAAGCCGAAATAAAAAACGGGAAATTCGAATTCAATAAAAAATATGAAGACATTCATATGAACGTTGAAAAGAGATTAACGGAACTGGTTCCGGAATCGGGAGCAAAACTTCATACCGGAAGGTCGAGGAACGACCAGGTTTCTGCGGACTTCAGGCTTTACGTAAAAAACCGCATAAAGCATATCGCAAAAGCGTTAATCGACCTGAGGGAAGAGTTGGCGGCGGCCGCAAAATCCAATATTGAAACAATAATCCCCGGATATACCCATTTTCAGCATGCCCAGCCGGTATCTCTCGCCCATCATATTTTAGCTTATTACGAGATGTTTACGCGGGATTTCGAAAAACTAATGAATGCTTACAAAACCGCGGACGTTTTAACTCTCGGCAGCGGAGCCCTTGCGGGAGTAGATTTCGATATAGACAGGCGCTTAGAGGCTGACGCATTAGGGTTCGGAAGCATTTCTCGAAACAGTATGGACGGCGTTTCCGATAGAGATTTCGCCCTGGAATTTAACTTTGCGCTTTCCATGGCTGCCCTGCACCTTTCCAGATTTTGCGAAGAGCTTATAATATGGAACAGTTTTGAATTCGGATTCATAAAATTAAAAGACGAATTTACTACCGGTTCGAGCATTATGCCGCAAAAAAAGAACCCCGACGTCCTCGAGCTTATAAGGGGCAAGACAGGAGGCGTTATTTCAAATCTTTTATCTCTTTTTATAATGATGAAGTCTCTGCCTCTCGCATACAACAGGGATATGCAGGAAGATAAAAAGCCGGTTATGGAAAGCGCGGATACGGTTTATAGCTCTTTATCGATTTTTAAGGAAATAATAAGGACGTTAAAATTTAATAAAGAAAATATGGCGGCCGGACTTAAAGACGACTCTATTTACGCTACAGACGTCGCTACCTACTTAGTAAAAAAAGGAGTGCCTTTCAGGAAATCCCATGAAATCGCAGGCAGAATCGTCAGCTATGCCGAAAATGCGGGCAAAACCCTTTCAACTATGTCTTTAAAGGAATATAAAAAAATAACCGGCCTTATAGCAGGCGATATATTCGATATTTTTAATCCGGAAGCTTCCGTAAATTCAAAAAAAACAGCCGGAGGAACCGCTTTTAAAGAAATTAAAAAGGTCTTGAAAGAATATGAAAAAGAAATCGAAAATAATAAAAAATCGCTGTCGGCTCTTAAATAATCCGAGGAGCTATATTTTTTCGGCTTTATCGGCGCTGATTCTTTTTGCGGCGCTTATTTCTTTATCGGGATGCGCAAAAACCGGATACCCTGAGCCTCCTAAAGCCGCCCCGCCGCTGCCGCCCGTTATCTTATCCGCCGGAAAACTGAAAAATTATTTGCACATCGTTTATAAATATAACGGAAACGCAAATAAAATTAAAGGATTTTTAATTTACAAGAAATATTTTAAAGACAAAAAATCTATAAAATATTCCTGCGATTCTTCTACGCCCTTTGTTTTTCAAAACTTGGAATTTAAAAAAAGATTTAGCTTGCAATATGGTAAATTTTTTTATAATGTAAATAGTAATAATTTAAAAAACGGCTATTATATGTTTTGCATAAAAAGCGCAGGCTATTACGGTATAAAATCCGCTTATTCCAATTATATAATCATATTTATAAAACATCGGAGGGCGTAAATATGGCCTTACCCATTAAAAAAGAAAAGCTGAATCAGGCGTTTTTTTTATTAAGCATAATTATAATAATAATACTTGCCGTTCTTCTGTTTCAGAAAAGATTCCGTCTTTATTTTAAAAAGACGCCATTTTCCTTAAAATTAATAAGGATTGTAGGTTCTGCCGACAATCTTAAAGGACCCGCCGGCGTCGCGTTCGGCAGGAGAAATAACATTTATGTGGTGGATTCCGGCAATTCCAGAATCGTAAAATTCAATATTAAAGGCGGGTACATAAGGCAGTGGGGCATAGAGGGAAAAGCTACCGGAGAATTCATGGTTCCTCTGTTTGCCGCCGCTTACGGAAATCCCGAAAGAATTTATATCGTAGATTCCGGTAACTCGAGAATACAGGTTTTTAAACCGGACGGAAATTTTGTTTCCGAATTCGGGATTTCGAAAAATCCTAAGAGAATGTTGCTCCAGCCCACATTCGTAGGTTTTGCCTACGATAAAATTTATGCGGCCAATTCCGGTTCCGACGACATAATGATATATTTAAAAAACGGTCAATTTTACGAAAGAAAGGGCAGTTCCTCCATTCAGGAGGGTTCCGCGGCGGCTAATGCGCCAGTGCAGAAAGGAGCCAACGTGGGTTCTCCTCAGAATTCCGCCGGCAATGCCGGTAAAAGTTCTAATAACGGCGCAGGCGGCGGGAATGCCGCGGGTGGTAGCGCCGCCGGCAGTCAAACTTCCGCTCCCGCGCCGGCGGTTTCGCCGGTTGCGCTAAAAAAACCAGTCAGTATAGCTTTTTCTAAAAAATATATATATATTTCGGATTACAAGCTCTCTAAAATATTGGTTTATAACAGGCAGTTCGATTATATCGGGTCTATCGGCACCCCTGGACAGGCCGGTTACCAGCTGTATCATCCGGTAGGCATCGTCTATAAAAACGGTTATCTTTACGTGGCAAATTACGGCAGAAGCCTTTTAACGGTATTTAAATTAGATAACGGCTACAACGTTATAAAAACTTATAATTTCGGCA
>JAKAQA010000127.1 GCA_021811805.1 bacterium
CCTCGTATAACGCTCTATTTTTATTTTAACTGCTTACGTACGAAAAGATTGCTTAGCTACGCTGGACTCCGTCCGCTATGCCCGCATTGACAAATTTTTAGCTATATTTTAATCTATCGTTGGTTAGTTAATCCTTCTATTTTTTTTAAAACCCTGTCGGCGGCAACCATATGGCCGTCTATTGCAAGGTCTTTAGGGTCGAGTCCGAAAGAAAGGCCTAAAAGTTCCGTTATGAATAGAACCGGCAATCCGAGTTTTTCGTCATATTTCCTTTCTATTTCCCTCTGCCTGACGTCTAAATTAGAATGGCAGAGCGGACATGCTACTACTACAAGGTCGGCTCCGTGTTTTTTGATATCGTAAAGAATGTTGCCCGTCAAAGCCATAACTACGTCGGGCTTAGAAAGCGAGTTAATAGCCCCGCAACATTCGGTTTTGAAAGAATAATCCACCGGTTCGGCTCCGGTAAGCGCAACCAGTTCGTCCATAGTAACCGGATTTTCCGGGTCGTCGAACTGCATAACCTTGGGAGGCCTTACTAAAAGACATCCGTAATATGAAGCGACTTTAAGCCCGGATAAAGGCTTTTTAACCATAGATTTTATTTTGTCTTTCCCTACCGTTCCTATAAGAAATTCGAGCATATTGTTGATGCTCATTGCGGAATCGTAAGGCATTTCTAAAGAATCCGTTATTTTCTTTTTAAGAATATCGTCGTTTTTTAATTCGTGAGCGGCATTTTTAAGCCTGTTGGAACAAGCCGCGCAAGGAGCAAGAACGGACTCGTAACCGTCTTTTTCCGCTATCGCAAGATTTCTTGCGGGGAGGGCTATCGATAAATTATGATTTATGCTGTGCGCCGCGGAAGCTCCGCAACAGTTCCAGTCCGGTATTTCTTTAATCTCGATATTCATCGCCTCGAGTATCTTCAGCAGGGATACTTCGTATTCGAAAGACGTCCCTTTAAGCGAACAGCCGGGGTAATATGCTAATTTCATATATTATATTTCTCCAGATAATTTTAATTTTTACTCGAAATCTTTAAAAATTCTAGCAATCTGATTTAAATCGGCTATTTTTTCTCCGTGCATTTTAAGCTTGCCCTTCTCAATCATTTTAGGCGCCAAAAACATATCTCTGAATAAATGGCGCGTCTTCAACTTGTATTTGCCGACCAGCTCAAGCTCGAATATCCTGCCGTTCGACTTGACGTTGTCGAGAAAAACTTCGTGAAACATCTGCACTTCTTTTTCGACCTTGGACGTGACGCCTTTTCTCTCCGCTATTTCTCTAAGAACGTCCATAATTCCGGTCACCTCGAATCCCTTAGGGCAGCGCGTGGAACAGGTATTGCAGGAGACGCACAGCCATATAGTTTTGGAATTAAGCACTTTATCTTCCATTCCGAGTTCCGTCATTTTTATAATCTGGTTCGGCGTATAATCCATCTCGAAGTTGACGGGGCATCCCGCCGAACATTTACCGCACTGATAGCATTTGGCCAGTTTGTCGTGGAGCATAGATTCGACTTGCGCGGCAAAATTCCGCCTGCTTTGTTCGTTTATGACAGTTTTCATATCGTATACCGGAATTAGTTTAAATTTAAAATTATCTAATTATTTATATATATATTTTTATGAATTTTAAATATGTCTTTTTATTATAATTTATCCGCTGTTTTTAGTCAAGAAATTTTAAGCCGCAAACTAATTGTTTTTACGGAGCGGCTAATAAATCGTAATCCTTTGCCTTTAATATCTTAACGGACATAAAACCTTCATCGGCTTTATTTTTAAAATTATTTTTTAAATCTCTTACATACATATAAACGCACCCGTCTATATCCGGAGCCTGAAAATAAGTTCTCAGCTTTGCGGTCTCATTGTTTGTTTCGTCTATTACCGCTTCATACGTCCGCCCTATATGGCGGGATAATATGCGCGGCATAAGGTTTTTTTGGGTTTCCATTAAAATTTTATACCTTTCGGATTTTGTCTTTGCGTTTACTTTCGAGCCGTATTTATAAGAAGCGGCCGCTCTTTCGTCGGAATATTTAAAGACTCCGAGATTGTCGAATTCGGCGTCTTCGACGAAAGTTAAAAGTTCTTTGAAATCTTCATCCGTTTCGCCCGGAAAACCGGTTATAAGGGAAGTCCTTAATACCGAACCGGGAATTTCTTTTTTTAATTTTTCAATCAGGTTTATAATATCTTTTTTCGTCTGCCCGCGCTTCATAAGCTTCAGGATGCGGTCGCTTATATGCTGGACGGGCATATCTATATACCTCAGGATTTTTTCTTCGTTTTTTATGAGGCTTATTAATTCGTCCGTGAATAACGTTTTCATAGGATATAAATACATAAGCCTTATCCACTTTATTTCTTTTATTGCGGCAAGTTCCCTCAATAGCCTGTATAACCCGTTTTTTATATTTAAATCGATTCCGTAATACGAGGTATCTTGGGAAATTATTATAAGCTCTTTAACGCCGGCCGAAGCTAAATATAAGGCTTCGTTCTTAATTTCTTCTATAGGCTTAGACTTGTAATCTCCCCTTATCGAAGGGATAGTGCAAAAAGAGCAGGCTCTGCCGCAGCCTTCGGATATTTTAAGATATGCGGTTCTTTTTAAATTAAAATGCTCCCTTTCATATTTTCCTGACGTTTGCCGATTTAGATTTTCGCGCGTTATTTCTTTGCCGGCTATTGCGGCAAGTTCTTCTACTATCTTTTCTTCGTCGAAAGTAGGCAGGAATATATCTACTTCGGGCAGTTCCTCTTTAAGCGCGTTAAGATTATTGTTTACCATGCATCCCGCAACCGCTATATACCTGATTTTTCCAGCCTGTTTTTTACCGACGGCTTCCATAATCACGCCTATGGATTCTTTCCTTGCCGCCTCGATAAATCCGCATGTATTAATAACGCAGATATCGCAGTTATCTATATCGGAAGTAAATTTTATATCCGATTTTTCAAGGCGGGTAAACATCGCTTCGGAATCCACCTGATTTTTCGGACATCCTAAACTTATGAGATTAAAACTGAAGGGCATTTATTTTCTTGCGAAGGGTTAATTTTAATATTTTTTATATTGACAAATGACTTTAAAGTCATTATTATTAATTTAATGCTATTCAAAATAAAAATAAAAAAATATATCGATTTATATTTTATTTATTATTCATTCACAATAATACTTTATAATTTTTATAATATAAATTAATATAATAATATAAAACGGCGCTTAAAGCTATAAAAAAATGAAAAAATGCTGTTATCGGAGTAAACGGGAAATGGGACGGCAGAAAAAAAATAAATCTGTCCCCTTTTTTAGTCCCTTTTTTATTACGGCGATATTTTCGATGTTTTTATCCATATATGTAATTTTGGGCACGACTGGGCGTTCTTTCGCTAAAGCAGGTATAATAACGCTAAATATCGGTAAAGCTACAACGGCGGCAATAACGGAAAGCTCTCCGGCTAAAGTCCCTGTTGCCGTAACCTTAAAAGACGCCTTGAGGCTTGCCCTTAAACTTTATCCGGGGATATTAACCTCCAAATATTCCTATTTATCCTCTATTTATACTAAAAATCAAACTCTTTCCCAATACTATCCGCAAATTTCCGGAACAGCGGGATTCTCAAGAAATTCTTTTATGGACGTAAGCAATAACGGCGTAATTTCGGGGGGGCAGATTTATAACGAACCGGGGATAAATTACTCCCTGAACGATTACTCTGCAACTTTAAACGCGGCATATACGCTTTATTCTTTCGGTTCGCGCTATTACAACTATCTTAACGCAAAATACCAGATGAAAGGGGCAAACGCAGGTTATAATTATACCGTCAACAGCGAACTTTATAACGTAATCCTCAATTTTGCCCAATATTTCGCCGATAAGGAACTGATGAAGGCGGATAAAGAAAACCTTAAAAACGATGAAATCCAGTATAAAGCATCTGAGGCGTTTTACGAAGTCGGA
>JAKAQA010000128.1 GCA_021811805.1 bacterium
TACATGCATTCATAGCCGAACCCGGGTTTTTCTTTGGTTTCAGGGTTTGTCATGACGGAATATCTGTTGACTTCGCTGCCGGTTCCGGAGGTCGAAACTACAGTTATAACGGGAAGCGCTTCCTTTGCCGGAGTTTTCAGGTATTCCCATACCGGAATATTCCCCTTTGCCGCAACCGCGACGGCTTTTGCGGAATCGAGAGGGCTTCCGCCGCCTAAGCCTATTATAAGCCCGACGCCCTTTTCCCTCGCGATGCCCGCAGCCGAATCTATTTCGTAAGTTGTAGGATTAGGCGTAATCCCGTCGAATATTATCGGGGCAACCCCTGCGTCTTTTAATATTTTTACGAGCCTGTCCAAAGTTCCCGTTTTTTGCATAGAGTTTTTTCCGGTAACTATTAAAGCCGTATCGGAATATTTTTTTGCTATTTTTCCGGTTTCGCCGATTAAACCGGCTCCGAAATGAATTTTTACGGGATTATAAATATTAAGCGTTTTCATACGGGTATGTCCTCCTGAAAATAAAAAATTACGGTAATTATTAATCTTTTGCCGGAATTATTATACCACAGCCTAAAATTTGTTACAAAAATTTAACATAAATGTAATAAAATTGTAACTATAATCTGTTAATATAATTAAAGCATAAAAATTAGACAAATTCAGATTGTAAATTTAATTTTAATTTAATTTACGGAGGAGATTTTATGAACAAAAGCAGTATGAAAAAAATTCTTAGTTGGTTAACTGCCGCTTCCGCAGTTTTTGGCCTTTCCGTTTTTGCCGCGGGCTGCGCCAAGCATAATACGCCGGCGACAAGCTCTAAAGTCCCCGCCGGAACGCTCACTATTTCCGGTTCCAGCATGCTTTATCCGTTAAACTCGGTGTGGGCGGTTAAGTATCATAAACTTAATCCCGGCGTTACCGTTTCCGTCGCGAGTACGGGTTCCGGTTTCGGCATTTCAAACGCCGCGGACGGCAATATTACTATAGGGGCATCGGACGCCTATCTTACAAAAAGCTTTAAAAAGAGGTATCCTAATTTAGTAAACGTTCCGGTCGCTCTCGACGACGCCCAGATTATTTACAACATACCCGGCATACCTAACAACGTAAATCTAAAAATGACGCCGAAATTGGTTGCGGAAATTTATATGGGCAAGATTACAAACTGGGACAATCCCGTCTTTAAAAAATTAAACCCGCAGTATAAATTTCCTAATCTCCATATTTTTGTGACGCACAGGGCGGACGCAAGCGGCACGACGTTTGATTTTACGGGTCTTTTGACCGATACATCTAAAGCTTGGGCAAGTAAGGTCGGAAGAAGCCTTTCTCCCGATTGGCCTGTAGGAAGCGGTTATCTTGGAAGCGATGCGGTCGTGGCCGCCGTTAAAAGTACCTCTGGAGGCATAGGCTACGTTGGACTCGGATGGGTTATGGAATATCATCTTGCAAGCGCCGCGCTCCTTAACAAAGCCGGTAATTACGTTGTAGGTTCGGTTGAAACTATTGCCGCCGCCGCTAACTCCGCTTTAAAACAGGGAGATTTTCCGGCCGATTTCGATAAATCTATAGTCTGGAACGTTTCGGCAAAGAACGCATACCCCGATTCAAACTTTGAATTCTGGATGATAAATAAAACCCAGCCGAATACGGCAACTACAAAATCGATTAAGGATTTGGTAAACTGGGCGTTAGGTCCGGGACAGGCGGCTAAATACACCGTCAAAACCGGTTTTGCGCCGCTTCCGAAATCCGTTATGCCGAACGTTAAAAAACTTCTTGCGCAGGTAAAATAAGCAAGCTTGTTTAAAAAGACAGATTAGTATATCGTATAGTAATTGCAGGCAAAGCGGACGGAGTCTGCTTTGCCTGCAATTACGCGATAAACCCGCCGCATTATTTTTTTAGAAAAATTAAAAAGAATGTGCTATAATTAAAAAAATTTTTAAATTAAATTTATCCCTATTTAAACAAATTAATGTTCACCTTAAAATACAAAGACGACCTTTTTAAATTTATTCTTTCCGTTTTCGTTCTTTCTATAATTCTGATTTTTTCCATCTCTGTGATAATTGTCCTATATTACAGTTACCCTTCCGTTATCAGATACGGCATTTCTTTTTTATGGACTAAAGAATGGAATCCTCCCAAAGAGGTCTTCGGCGCTTTAACTTTTATCGCGGGAACTTTTATTGTTACTTTTCTCGCATTATTGTTCGCTATACCTTTCAGTTTCGGTATAGGGATATTTTTGCAGGAATACTGCCCTGTTTTTTTAAGAGGTATTTTTACGGTAATAGTAGAAATGCTTGCGGGAATACCGAGCGTCGTTTTCGGCGTATGGGGCGTGTTGACGGTCGTTCCGTGGCTTAGGGAATCGGTAGAGCCGTTTTTTGACGTTCATTTTTCAAACATACCTTTTCTGAAAGTAGAGGAAAATATCGGCTACGGAATTCTTGCCGCGAGTATTATAGTCGCGTTTATGATTTTGCCTATTATATCTTCGATTACCAAGGATTCTTTGGCTTCGGTTCCGAAACTTGCCAAAGACGGGGCGCTGGCTATGGGCGCTACAAAATTAGACGTCATTAAAGACGTTTCCCTGCCTTATGCCTTGAACGGCATATACGGAGGGATAATTTTAGGTTTCGGAAGAGCGGTAGGAGAGACGATAGCCGTAGTGCTTCTGATAGGAAATCAGGCGGTAGTTCCTAAGTCTTTGTTCAGCGTGGGCTATACTATATCTTCCCTGCTTGCGAATACTTTTACGTTTGCCGTTATAAGTCCTATATATGCTTCCGCAGAAGTAGAACTTGCGCTCGTGCTTTTGTTAACCAGCCTTATAGTCAACATAATTGGGCGGAATATTTTAAACAGGGTTATAGGCGGCAGATTCAGCAGGTCTCAGTTCGGCGGCGGCTGATTTCAAGAAATATAATTTGCAATAGAAACTTTTATTAAATAAAAATATAAAATTAGAATGGAACAGCAGTTGCATGAGCCGGTATTTCCGGCGAACAGGGGATACCTTAAACGGAAAAAAGTTTACAATAACATTGCCGTTTTTTTTGCGGCGGCGGCTTTTATCATAGGCTCTTTCCCCGTTTTTCACATCATTTTTGAAGCAGTTTCTATAGGATATAAATATCTTAACTGGCATTTTATTTCTACGCTTCCCACCGGATTTCCAATAGGCGCCGAAGGCGGAATATTAAACGCCGTCATAGGAGACGTTTATCTTATAGTAATCGCCTCTATTCTTGCCGTTCCTATAGGGATAGGAACCGGCTTGTATCTGTCGCTTTTCGGCAAAAAAAGGGCGAATTCTTTTCTAAGGCTGTTAAATGAACTCATGCTTGGGATTCCTTCGATAGTTTGGGGCATCGTCGGTTTTTATGTTTTTTCTACCAATGCGGGACCGGGTTTCCATTTTGGATTTTCGGCTATTGCCGGCGGACTTACGCTCGGTTTCATTATGACTCCGATTATTACGCTTCTAACGGAGCAGGCGGTCAACCAGATTCCCGCAAGCTATATAGAAGGAGCTCTTGCGCTCGGGGCTACCAAATGGCAGGCTACGCGGTCGGTCATATTAAAAGCCGCGCTTGGCGGTATATTTATCGGTATATTGCTTGGAGTAATGAATATAATCGGACAGACGGCTCCGCTCTTATTTACGAACTATTATAATACCGGCATGCCTACCGGAGTTACCGGTCCCGGCGGGGCGGTCGGGGATCTGGCGATGCTGATTTTTATATATATTCATGAACCTTCCAAAATACTGCATTACAAAGCGGAAGCGGCATCGGTGGTTTTACTGCTCTTTATATTCGCATTGGATTTGGGATTAAGGTTGATAAACTATTTGGCTAAGAGATTCATTTTATAGGAGGAATTAAAATTTTATGCCCGAAAATATAAAAGAAGTTCATACCGATAATATAATCGT
>JAKAQA010000129.1 GCA_021811805.1 bacterium
GATTATGAAAGCTATGAAGGCGACGGAGCCCGCGAAGGTAATACTCATGTAAGAAAAAGGGTCTGTTTCAATCCGCTGTTAGGTAAAGATAAAAAACCTTTACCGGACGAAAAGCTCCTCGGACTTTCTTCGATGCTTTTTCATTTAGACAGAAGCGATTTAAAAGGCGGAGACGTCCACGCCCATAAATACTATTCTAAAAGGTCTTCCGACCTCTTTTACGCCTGCCTTGTATATCTGAAATATAAATATGCGGCAAAATATTTCGACCTGCCGACGGTAAAATCTTTTTTTGAAAGAGGAGTTAAATTCATAGAAGGCGAAATCTTAAAATTTAACGGCGAAAACGCAAAAAATATAAAAAATTTATTTAATAACTTCCTGGAACTTCCGGTTTACGAAAGGGCGAAAGTAGTTACGGATATACTGAATAATTTAGACTTTTTAAACGACCCGAAAGCGGGAAGCAGGTTTAAATATAAGGAAGGCGAAGACTGCTTTTTTACGGAAGATTTTTTTGCTAAAGACATGCTTTTTATAGCCGGAATACCTAAAGAAAAGATAAATTCCGGCGGGGGCAGGCTAATATCTTTCATTACGCAAATTTTTATAGACGGAATATATGAAAACAGAAGAAAGGCATTGAGGGAAGAAAATCCGGATAGCCGCAGTTTTTTTATTTATCTCGACGAATTTCCGGTTTTAACGCTGAACGACTTCGATACGGAACTTGCGAACCTCAGAAAAACAAACGCCGGAGTGTGCCTGACCGTTCAGGATACCGCTTTTTTAAAAGACCGCTGGGGCGATATTTCTTTAATTACTTCCAATATCGGGACTCATATAGTTATGGGGCATGCCGGATGGGAAACATGCAAATATTATTCGGAAATGTCCGGCGAGAAATACGTGTTTCATAAAGAGCCCGTTAGAAAACATAACGGCCTTATATCTGCGGTTTTTTCCGCCGACGCGTCCGCGGTTTACGGCGAAACCCCGGTAGCTTCGGGTTTGTACCCCTTAATTTCGCCCGACGAATTAAAAAATATGGACGGCAATTCCGTATTTATTTATACGAAATACGTCAATCCGTTTATATTAAATCTTAAATAACGGTTTATTTTATATTTATTGCGGAAATCATCGACGCGGCAAGGCTTTTGTAAGTGGACGAAGCGGCGTTTTTCTCTAAAAGAGTATAATATTTTAACGCAAGAGCCTTGTTTTTTAAATATTTCATATAAATATAGGCTATCTGGGACAGTTCGTATTGAAAGTGCGTTCCCGACGGGTTAAGCTCGTAACTTTTCTTAAAATATTCCAAAGACAGTTTGTAATTTTTATTTGAATAACTTATTAAACCGAGATAATAATAGATTTCGCATAAAATGTCAGCGTTGTTTTTTTCCTTGGCGTAATTATTTTTAACGGCTTCGTTAAAATATGCGGCAGCAGCTTTTAAATCGTTTTTGCCGAATTCCTCGCGCCCCAGAAAATAAAGATTTTTAATTCTGTCTTCCGGAGGAAGCATATCGACGCTTGTTTTTAATAAACCGATATAACCGTTCCTGTTATTTAATTTTTTATACAGTTTCAGTTTTAAATTTATAATTTTATTTCTCAGTTTCAGATTTTTTATATTTTTTAAATTGATATTTTTTATTAACGAAAACGATTGTTCGTAATCCGCCGATTTAAAATAAATATCGGCAAGAAAATATTCGGAACGGGGGCTTTTGTCTAAGGCGTTATATTTTTCCGCATAAATTAAAGCGGCTTTCCGGTCTTTTTGTTTAAGTTTTATCTTAGAGAGGTAAAGTTCGGTTTTCGGGTTTATGTATTCAGACGCAATTAAAAATTCTATTCTGCCTAAAGACGCAAATGCATCGTCGAATTTTTTATTCTTATAGTCTTTTTTTATAATTTCATAAATTAATCCGGAAGCTCTTTTTTCTATTTCTATTTTTTCCTTTTCCGGCATATAAGGAAAATCGAAAAGGATTCTTTTCAGGTATTTTAATTCTTCTTCAGGCTTATTTTCTTTGCCGTAATAACCGGCTATAAATTTTAACGATTTAAGTTTAATTCCGGGGTAGCCTATTTCGGAAGTCCCCTTTTCTATATATTTGATGCCGGCGGGGTTTTTTTGTCCGGCCAGCGCCATGCCGTAATATACTAATCCGCTCTTGTAGTAATAGCCGGAGCAGTACTTCGAAGACCTTACGAAATAATCCAGTGCTACGGGATATTTTCTTGCTTTATAAGCGACGAGTCCTTCGTAATATGCCTTATAACAGCGGTCTTTCTTTTCGGGTTTAAATAGACCTTTATTATTTAAAATAAGAAGGGCGCCGGATAAATCGCCTTTATGGTTTATCAGGTAATCCAGATAAACCGATTTGAAATAATTGTTTCTTTTCTTAAGGTATATTATTTTTTTTAAAATTCTTTTAACGTCGTCTTTTTCATACATGTTATCCGCAGATTTTGTCCTGCCGCAGGAAGCGTAGGATAAAGTGAGATAAATAAGCGACCTGTCGTAAAGCCTGCCGCCTTTCCGGCTTTTGCTTAAAAGAAAATCGAAATCCCTTATGGAGCGCCTGTAATTTTTTAGGTTGAAATCCGTTCTTGCCATATAAAATATAACGTTATAAATTTTTTTATAATCGGGATTTTTATATATAATTCTTTGGAAATAAGGCTTTGCCATATAAAAATTTCCCTGCTTGTATAAAATTTTTCCGCAAAGGAAATAAACGTCGGAGGATAAGGTTTTTCCGGTTTCGTAATTATTTAGTATAAATTTAAGGCGACGGTATGCAGAGGCAAAGTCGCCGGCTTTATAGTCGTTTAACGCCTTTTCGTACATATGGGCGGCTTCGGTCGATACCGGGGATGTTCCGGCTGTTCCCGCGGCTTCCGCGCAAAAGGCGGCGTACCGCGGAAATATTAAAATAGAGCCTGCGCTTATTATTAAAAAAAGTGCAAACGCAAACATAAGCGCAAGCGGGTTATTTTTTATTTTTTTCATATCTTTTTAACTTTTCTATTAAGGTCGTTCTGTTAAGCCCCAGCATCTTGGCGGCTTTTTCTTTGACGCCGCCGGAAATTTTCATTGCCCTGTTTATAATATCCATCTCTGCTTTTTCCATTTCTTTTTTAAGGTTTATTCCGAAATCCTTAATTTTCTCCCCGTCGATATCGATATCTATAGCTGGATTTTTTTTGAGTTCCGCACCGGTTTTTTGCTCGGCGGCGTGTTCGGAGGCGGACGGATGCTTATATTTTTCGGGTATATCTTTTGCGGTAATAAGCCCGCTTTCGTTCAAGACGACCAGCATCTCCATAATATTTTCAAGCTCTCTTACGTTTCCCGCCCAGCCGTAATTTAAAAGTATATCGAAAGCGTCTTCCGAAATGCCGTAAACCGCACTGTTTTGAAAATCGGCGAATTTCTTTAAAAAATAATAAATTAAAACTATAATATCCGTCTTTCTTTCCCTCAGGGGCAGGATATGAACCGGTATAACGTTAATTCTATAATAGAAATCTTCCCTGAACAGTTTTTTGGAAATCATTTCTTCTAAATTTTTATTCGTCGCAGAAATAATCCTGGCGTCTATTTTTTTTGTTTTTAAAGACCCTATCGGCTCGATTTCCCTTTCCTGGATAACGCGCAAAAGTTTAACCTGAAGCGAAAGGCTCATATCGCCTATCTCGTCTAAAAATAAGGTCGATTTATCCGCGAGGTCGAATCTGCCCGGCTTATCGGTAAACGCTCCGGTAAACGCTCCTTTTTTGTATCCGAAAAGCTCGCTTTCCAGAAGTCCTTCGGGAAAAGCGCCGCAGTTTACGGATACCATAGGGTTTATGCCCCTTCTGGATTTAT
>JAKAQA010000130.1 GCA_021811805.1 bacterium
AAAAACGGCTCGTTAGCCGAAATAGATATTGATTTAGGCGGCAAAAATACGTTCGATATAACCGGAATGAACGAACTAATAAAAATTTTCGAAGGAAATATCGAAAAAGAAATAGAACTGAAAGCAATTTTAATAAAAAGCTCCAATCCGGATTATTTTGCGACCGGACCGGAAATCAAGGAAATTGCAGGACTCGACAGGGACGGCGCAAGATATTACGTTACGGTTTTGAACGTTATGTGCAGGCATATCGCCGAGTCGCCTGTTCCGGTTATATGCTCCGTGAAAGGGGCCGTAAGCGGGATAGGCCTTGACATCGTATCTTCCTGCGATTTCAGGCTTGCCGAAAAAAAATCCGTTTTTGCTGACCTGTCGTCAAAATACGGCATACTGTCCCCCTCTAATTCGGCGTTGAGGCTTGCTTTCTTAATAGGAATACAGAAAGCAAAGGAAATTGTATTAACATCTAAAAATTATACGGCCGAAGAATTATATAAATTTAATTATTTAACGGAAGTCTTCGATGCGGATGTTTTTGACATCGGGACTACTAAATTTTTTAAAGATTTTACCGCCCTTTCAGCCGATTCCTTAAGGCTTAAAAAAAGAATTTTTATCGATTTATGGAAAAATTATTTAAAAAATAATCAATTTTCTTCCGACGAAATTTTTTCCGAACTTTTAAAGGAAGGACAAGATTGGAAAAAATCTGCCTCCGATTTTAACAGCCATTCCTTATAAAATAATAACGCTGTTAGATAAAAAATTATTTCCCGGCATTTTTGCCCGCATCTAAGACATGCTTCGATAAACGCGGAAAATATCCGCTTAAGCGGATATTTTGGGTTTTATATGATATACTTGAGAATAATAAGAAATTATAGTATCATAAATAAAAAAATCTTCGGAACAATCAATTATTTAGTAAAGATAATTTAATTTAAGGAGGAATTCACCATGTCTTCTAAGATTAACGGATGCGATATTCCGGAGGATTTATACTACAGCGTAGAAAAACACGTATGGGGGAAACTCGGGGACGACGGAACGGTAACGGTAGGAATGACGAGCGTAGCCCAAAGTTTAGCAGGCAAACTGTTATATCTGACCCCGAAAAAAGCGGGACAAAAAATCGCCCAGCTTAAATCGGTCGCAACGGTAGAAAGCGGGAAATACGTGGGTCCTGTCCCCGCTCCGTTTTCCGGCGAAATAACCGCCGTCAACGAAGATGCGGTAAAAGACGTATCTCTGATAAATTCCGACCCGTACGGCAAAGGGTGGGTATGCAAGATTAAAGCAGACAATATAGAAGCCGATAAAAAAAATCTTCTTACCGGAAAAGAAGCCGTAGAGGCATACAAGAAAAAGATAGAAGCAGACGGAATTAAATGCGAATAGCTTATAATCGATAATATAAATATAAAACAAAAAACAAAAATAGGAATATATCAATGCCGATTTTTAACGAATGCAATATTCCCGAAGACCTCTATTACGATATAGAAAATCAGGTTTGGGGCAGGAAAAATTCCGACGGCACTTTTACCTTCGGAATGACCGACCCCGCCCAGTCTTTAGCCGGCAAAATTCTTTATGCCGACGTTAAACCCGTAGGCAGAATAATTAAAAAAGGAAAGAGCGCCGCTACTATAGAAAGCGGAAAGTACGTAGGCCCTTTTCCGATGCCTTTTGCCGGAGAAGTCGTAGAAGTGAACAAAGAGCTGGAAAACGACTCCCATATTATTAATTTAGACCCTTACGGAAAAGGCTGGATAGTAAAACTAAAGCCCCTTCCCGAATCTATGTCCGACGTAAATTCTCTGCCTACAGGGAAAGATGCCGTAAACGCTTATATAAAAAAGCTGGAAAAAGAAGATATAATATGTAAAAAGAGATAAAAAAATATGAGTTTTTATGAATATAGCGAAGATATAGACGAAGAATACGCAAAAGGTTTCGATA
Source organism: bacterium (assembly GCA_021811805.1). Lineage (GTDB taxonomy): Bacteria > SZUA-79 > SZUA-79 > Acidulodesulfobacterales > Acidulodesulfobacteraceae > Acidulodesulfobacterium_A. Next base: position 1,963 of record JAKAQA010000130.1, read on the forward strand.
TAAGAAAAAAATATTTTAATTCCGAAATAAATTTTTACGCTCCCGGTATTAAATCTTACGAAACAGAAGATTTTAAAAACGGCAAATCCGATTTTTTTCCTCCTTTTTCAATAACCGGCGGTTCATGTTCCTTAAAATGCGAACACTGCAACGCCGAAATTTTAAAATCTATGGCTCCGGCGTTAACGCCGGAGGAACTTTTTGAACGGGCTAAAACTATATACGAATCCGGAGGCATGGGATTTTTGCTTAGCGGAGGCTCAAACAGCAAAGGCATAGTCGATATTTTGCCGTATATAAAAACTATAAAAAAAATAAAATCGGATTTAAACCTTAAAGTAATAGTCCACTGCGGGCTCATAACCGAAGAGATAGCCGACGGACTTTCAGAAGCAGGGGTCGATTCGGCAATGCTCGACATAATTGGCGAAGAGGATACTATACGCAAAATATACCACTTGAACGCTACGGTTAAAGATTACGAAAATTCTTTGAAATATCTATCCGACAGAAAAATACCCTGTTCGCCTCATGTCGTAATCGGTTTAAAACACGGACGCATAGCCGGAGAATTTAACGCGATAGATATTATTTCGGACTACGATATCTCATCGCTCGTATTAGTCGGTTTTATGCCCATGCATAATACTAAAATGGCGGATATGGTTCCGCCGCCGGCGGAAGAAATAGGGGAAGTATTTTTATATGCCCGCAAAAAATTTACTGAAACGCCGGTTCTTTTAGGGTGCGAAAGACCTTACGGACTAAGCAAGTTTAAAATAGAAGAGCTTGCGGTAAAATCAGGATTAAACGGCATCGCCTATCCTTCGGAAGGAATTATTCCTTTCAGCGTAAAGCTCGGATTAAAGCCTAAATTTTCGGAAGTATGCTGTTCTTTAATTTTTTCGGAAGCGGCTCTCTGCCTGTCATAGAAACGGGCCGTTGAATGATATGTTCAGGGCAATAGACACCGGTTTAAACGATTTTTCGTATAATATATGCTTAGATAAATCCCTCCTAGAACTAAGGAAAGAGGGGTTAATAGAAGATACTTTCCGTTTCTTAAGGTTCAAGCCGTGCGTTCTGACCGGGTATCACCAGTCGGTGTTCAGCGAGATAAGGCGGGATTACTGCGAAGAACAAGACATCGGCATAGGCAGGAGGATTACGGGCGGAGGAGCGATATATTTCGACGAAGCACAGCTAGGGTGGGAACTAGTATTTTCTTCTAAAAGCATTAAGTTGAAAAGCCTCGAAAATTTGACGGAAAATATTTGCACCGCTTTCGCAAAAGGTATAAGCAAACTTGGAATTAATGCGAAATTCAGGCCGAGAAACGATATAGAAGTCGACGGCCGGAAGATTTCGGGAACCGGCGGCACGTATGAGTCTTCGATTTATTTTTTTCAAGGAACACTGCTTTTAGATTTTAATCCCGAAAATATGGTAAAATCGCTGAAAATTCCGGTCGAAAAATTAACGTCCAAAAATTTTAGTTCGATTCTTTCGAGAATAACGTCCGTTAAAAGTATTTTAGGCCGTATCCCCGATTTAAACCTGATTAAATCGGCCGTTCTTTCAGGATTTCAAGAACACTTAGGTTTAGATTTTTTTTACGAATCGGAATTATCTCGGAAAGAAGAAAATTTTTTAAAAGAAAACCGCCGGTTTTACGGGTCTAAAGAATGGGTTTATTACAATGAATTCGACCCAGTTAAAACTAAAATGATTTCCGAAATTTATAAGTGCGGCGGCGGACTTTTTAAGACCTATGCAAAGGTTGACGAAAAAAGAAATTTATTAAAATATATTTATTTTACGGGCGACTATTTTGTTTCTCCGGCAAGGGCTATTAACGATTTAGAAAGCTGTCTGAAGGATACGC
>JAKAQA010000131.1 GCA_021811805.1 bacterium
GTTTTTGCGCTTACGGTTATGGCTTCTATTACCGAAGCGAGTCTGTCGTCGGAAACGATAACTTCGATTTTAACTTTAGGTATAAAATCCACGACATATTCCGCTCCCCTGTAAAGTTCGGTATGTCCTTTCTGCCTGCCGTATCCTTTAACTTCCGTAACGGTCAGTCCCTGAATGCCTATCTTGTTTAGCGATTCTTTCACGTCGTCAAGTTTAAAGGGCTTAAATATCGCCTCGACTTTTTTCATCGTTCCTCCTTCTTATAAATTTAAAAGCAATAAATATGCCAATAATTATTTATACAAATCTTGTTAAAGTTATAAATATTTTATACAATTTGCTTAAAAAATATGCAATTAAAAAATTTAATGCCAAAAAAATAAGCATATAATATTATTAATCTCTGAAATTCGTATAAACAAGCTCTATTTCTAGCGGAACGGCTTTTAAATGGGAAATTATGCTCTGAAGTTCGTCCTTTGATTTGGAATTGACCCTTAAATGGTCTTTAAGATTCTCTATTCCGGCTTTAGGCGTTATTTTTTTTATTTCCTGGATTATTTTTTTAGACGATTCTTTATCGACCCCTTCTTTGATTTCCACTTCTTGGCGCATCATTCCTTTAGATGCTTCTTCCTTTTTTTTGAAATCCAGGAATTTTACCGAAACCCCCCGCTTTATAAGTTTTCCTTTAAGTATATCTATTAAAGCGGTAAGTTTATAATCGTCGTCGCCGAGAAGAGTAAGAATATTATCCTGTCTTTTTATTTCGCTTTTAGTTCCTTTAAAATCGTACCTGCCCGTTATTTCTTTGACGGTTTGATTGATGGCGTTATCGACCTCCTGAAGGTCCGCTTTGGATACAATATCGAAAGAAGGCATCGTTAATCCCCGGTTTAAAATTGATATTAGTTTTCTTTTATTATCTTATAATACGAAGGAAAATGAATATTAAAAACCCTGCCGTTAATACTGCCGTTAAATTTAACGTTTTTATATATAAAATCTATTATCTGCCCCTGATGCGTAATAATCTTAAGCGATTTTATTTTAAGGCTTTTTCCGCCGAAGCCTACGTATATTTTTTTTGCCCTCTGCATAGCTATCGGCTTCAATTCAAGAATTATTTCCCCCGAAACGGAATTTTTAGAAATATTTTCCACTTTGAAATACTCGGTCAAACTGCCTATAACTTTTACTACGTTAGGCGGAAAGCCGCCCTTTTCTTTTCCTACGTTTACGACGGTAACTTTTTTGATTCGATTATTTATGATATAAAGGCTTGCGTTTTTTAAAACCTGCCGCTTATGGAAAGGATATTCGTAAACCCATGCCATGCCCTTATTCCGTTCGTAATAAAAACGGCCTTTAAAAGCCATATTCTGAGAATATCCGGGCATAATTTCTTTCTGGTAGAAATAAGCGCTTATAGAATAAACGTTTTTATATTCCGCCTCGATTTTATTAACCGTATTATCGGATATGCCGTAAGATTTATGAGTAAAATATATGGAAAAAATCAACGATAAAATTATAAACGATATAAATAATTTTGAAAACCCTGCTTTCATTTTCCCTGTCTCCTTTTTTTTGTTAAAATTCCGTCGTTTTGCATTTTTTCTATTATTCTTGCCGCCCTGTTAAAACCTATCCTGAATCTTCTCTGAACGTACGATATCGAAATATTTTCGCCGTCGTCTTCGGACTTGACCAGATTCAGCACCTCGTTATATATTTCGTCGTCGGAATCGTCCGTATTTATTCTATCAAAATTACCGGTATTGTCAAACTCATTTATTAATAGTTCGTTTTTCTGGGACGGAAAATTCTTTCCGGTTATAAAATCCAACGTCTTTTTAATCTCTTCTTCCGAAATATAGGAACCGTGAATTCTTGTAAGTCTTCCCTGTCCCGGCGGCATAAAAAGCATATCTCCGCTCCCCAGCAGTTCCTCGGCGCCGTTCGAGTCCAGTATGGTCCTGGAATCGACCTTGGAGGAAACCAAAAAAGATATGCGCGAAGGCATATTTGCCTTGATAACGCCGGTTACGACGTTAACGGACGGCCTCTGCGTGGCGATTACAAGGTGAATTCCGCAGGCGCGCGCCATTTGGGAAAGCCTTATTATAGAAGTTTCTACGTCCTTCGGACTCGTAAGCATCAGGTCGCTTAACTCGTCTATTATAATTACTAAATAAGGCATGGGCTTCAAACCCCGCTTTTTAAATTTTTCATTGAGCTGTTCTATATTTTTAACCCCTTCGGCCTGCATCTTTCTATACCTGCCTTCCATTTCCGATACTGCCCATTTAAGAGCTATACCTGCTTTTTTGGCATCGTAAACTACGTCGCTTATCAGATGCGGCAGATTTTCAAAAGGCGTCAATTCCAATCTTTTAGGGTCTATCATCAAAAAATTAAGCTCTTCGTAGCTTGCCTTAAAAAGAAGGCTTATCACTAAAGTGTTTATAAAAACGCTTTTTCCCGCTCCGGTAGCTCCGGCAATTAATAAATGCGGCGCCTTTGCGATGTCGAACAGGACGCTGCCTCCAGTAATGTTTTTTCCGAGAATTATCGTAAGCAAAGATTTTGAATCTACAAAATCTTTTGAATTTAAAATTTCCGAAAAGAAAACCGTCTCCCTTTTGTTATTCGGGACTTCGATGCCCACAGCGGACTTGCCCTCTATAACTCCCGTTATCCTGACGGGTTTTGATTTTAACGCCATAGTAAGGTCTTCCGAGAGCGACAGAATTCTTCCGACTTTAACCCCGCTCGCGGGTTCGAACTCGTACATAGTTATAATAGGTCCCGGGTTTATTCCCGTAACTTTTCCTTTAACTCCGAAATCCGTAAGTTTTTTTTCTATTAACGTCGCATTCCCTAAAAGAGATAACTTATCGGGTTTCTGAACTTCTTTTGGCGCCGTTTCGCCGTTTATTAATGAAATCGGGGGTATTTTTGAATTCCTGTCGTCGATAAAATCGAACGTGCCGTCCTTTTCAGCTATTGGTTCTTCGTTTGCAACTTCGGCTTCCTCTTTTTTTTCTAAATCGCTTATTAGCTCTTCCCTCGCCCCTCCGAATAACTCTTTATTTAAAACGAAGCTTTTTTTTCTTTTTTTAAGACCTTTCCTTTTTTCGAACTTTAATTTTAACAAAGAAATAAACTCCGCCGCCTTAACAAACGGAAAACGAAAATTTAACAGTTTAATTTTTTTTATGTCTATTCTGGACAGATTATAAATATAATTAAAATATTCCGCCGCACGTTCGCGATTTATTTTCTTAAAAAAAATATAAAACGAAGACAAAAAAAACAAAAGAGTTATTATTATAGTTCCGGCTTCTCCGAAAAATTTAAAAAGGGCGCCGTAAATTCCCCTGCCTATTAATCCTCCGCCGGATATAATAAAGCCGTGATACGAAATTTTCGGGAACAGGCGGTACAAAAAAATCGACAAAGCAAGAAGGGCGATTAAAATTCCGGCATAAAATCTTTTAATTAACGGTTTGTTTAATACCATTACGATGCCGGCTAATAATATAAAAAGTATTATTAGAAACGATATCAGCCCGAATACCGTCAATAAATAGTTCGATAGAATGCCGCCGAAGTATCCGCCGAGGTTTGTTTTATGAACCGTAGAAATAGAATAGGAATTAAAGGTCTGCTGAAGTATATCGTATGAATAAAGGGATAATAGGGCATATACGGAAAAAAATATAATTAATACTCCCCATATTGTCCTTTTATGGCTTGGCATAATTTAAATTAAATGAACTCTTCCGTTGCGAAATAAGGCTTCAAGGCGTCAGGAATTTTTATATAACCGTCTTC
>JAKAQA010000132.1 GCA_021811805.1 bacterium
ATAAGAGGCGAAAAAAATTGCAATAACTGCGGAGGCACGGGATATGCCAAAAGAAAACCGTTAATCGAAATTGCGGAATTCAATGATGCCGTGAAAGAAGAAATATACAGAGATTTGACGGTTCTTTTCAGTCCTCCGTCGTTAGAAGAAATTTTAACGGGTTTATCCAATTTTGAATCTCTAAAAGCTCAATCGTTTAATAAATTGGTTAACGGAGAAATAGACCCGCCGACATATTTTAATCTGTCGAAGTAGCGCTATAACTAAAATGGTTAAAAATTATTTAATAAAATTTTATACACCGGAAGGCGCAGGCCTTATAAAAAATGTTAAGGCGGAGAGCCTGTCCGAGGCAAAATCGATAATAATGCAGGAAGGCTATATGCCCGCCGTTGCGGTTCCGAACATATTTTTAGATATATTGCGTCCTGTTCGCAACGCAGGTATGAAAGATAATGAACTTTCCGTTTTTTTTACCGAGTTTTACCAGCTATCTAAATCTACGGGTTCTGTGGTAAAAGCGTTAAGTTATATAAATAAAGAAAGTAAAAAGCCTTCAGCAGGCGGAAAGAGCAAATTATTTTATCCGGTAAAATGGCTTTATTATAATCATAAACGGTCAAAATCAAAAAACCGTCTTAAATTTATTAACGACTGCGTTTCCCTGTTGGATAAAGGCGAATCGCTTAAAGAAATTTTTATTTTAAATAATTTTGAAGAAATTGTCATTTCGCTGTTAGATTTAGCCGATTCAACCGGCGATTATCCGCAGACTTTTTTAAAAATTTCAGAATATTTCGGCACGAAAAATATTTATAGAAAGAGCATAGCGGGAGCGTTAGCATATCCGGCTTTTTTGTTTTTTTTGCTCTTTATCGCATTTTCGGTTTTTTTATATTATATAATTCCGACTTTTGCTTCTTTTTTCAGCCAGTTTCCCCATATACCGAAGTCCACGAAAAATATTTTGGGTTTCTTTAGTTATTTAAAAAGTATTTTTATATATTGCATAATTTTAGCGGCGGTTATTGCCGCCGCGTTCGGTTTCGACTTGTTCCGCATTAAAACTAAAGCGTCATCTTTTATGTTAGATATTCCTCAAATCAGAAACATTGTTAATTATGCGTATCTTAACTGGATTTTTTACCAATTTTCTTTAATGATTTCATCCGGCGTTACGGTCAACGCCGTATTTAATTATTTCAGAAAAAATGCCTCCAAGCCCTATTTTAAACATAAATTTGAATTAATTTATTCGGATTTAATGAAGGGAATTACTTTGCATGATTCAATGGCAAACGCAGATTTTTTATCCGAAGATGCCGTAGAATCTATCGGATATGCGGAAATAGGAGGGTTTTTATCGGAAACGGTCTTAATGCTGTCGCAGGAATTTAAGGAAAAATCAAGCCGGTATATGGATTTGTTTACAAAAGGATTATTTTTTTTAGCCGTAGCTTCGGTAGTATTTTTTTTGCTTTTAATGTTTTTTTCGTTATTTTTGCCTCTTATTCAGGGAATGGTCGGGTTGCCGGCAAACTATCAATAAATTAATTAGAATTAAAATAATCAATAAATAACGGATAAAAATTAAGGAGGATTAAGATATGTTCAGGAAATTAAAAAAGAGCAGCGAGGGTTTTACTTTAATGGAAATTATAGTCGCAATGATAGTGGTCGGAATACTGTCCGCCGGAGGGCTGATGGTTTATAACGGGCTGATAGGTTCGTCAAACGTTACCGCGGCGGTTCAATCCATTACCAAAATCGAGTCTGCCGTAAATTCTTATATGCAGGTAAACGGCGGAAGTATTATGCCGCCTCCGGGCGTGTCTCTTCCTTATGCTATGCAGGAAGATAACCTTCTTCCTGCTTCGTGGACCGTCAGCGGAAATAACGTAACTCCGCCGAACCCCGGTTTTATAGAGGGTTATTTTATCTCTACAAATTCAAACCCCGGACAGTACAGGTATATAATAGGGATAAATGCCCCGCAGATGACCAATGCGCAGGCTTTGAATATATGCAATTCGTTAGAAAATTCTATATCGGGGGTGAGCGCAAGCGGAAATGCGGTTTTTAATATAGGCGGCGGACAGACCTGCTTAAGCGATTTATTTAACGGCAATGCCGCAGGCGCCGATAATTCCGCTTTTCAGGGAAATCTAACTTTTACGTTCAATTAAAAAGTAAAAAATTAAAAGTCGATGCGGCCGTATTATGCGGCCGCATAATACGGCGAGCGGAGCTGTTATGAAATATTTCGTCTTTTTAATCGCAATAATCCTTATTTATGCGTCTATATTATTTCAAAAATTATGCTTTGGTATGAGCGAAGGGCAGATTTGCAATATAGAGGCGCAGAATATAGTAAATACGTCAGACCTGGTAATAAAAGCGGAGCATGCATATTTTCTAAATTACGGAACGTTTGCCGGGTTAACGTCCCTTGAGCGGAGCAATCCGGCGTATTTAAGCCCTATCCCGGTTTACGGTTTTAATAATGAAGGGTGCATAGAGAAAATGTTATTCAAAACGAATGTTAATATATGCGTGAACCTACAGGGCGGCATGCTGGAAGTTTTTATGCCGGACGATTTTGCTTATTCGGATTTAGCGGTACGCGAGATAAGCAAAGGCATTACCGGAAAAACGGGACAGATTTCCTATGAAGGCGGTTTAGCGGATATTTCTTTCAGCCTAAAACGTAATCCGCCTTCTTTTGCGTCCAATCAGGACGGTTCTTCTCCGGTAAGTTCGACGCTTACAAGTCCGGATGCTAACGGCGGAACCGATTATGCGAATACCGAAAATCAAGGCGGTCCGATAAATAGGGCGATAGAGGCGGTTGCCGGTTTTTTTGCGGCTGTACTGAGCCTTTTTTAACTGTATTAAGAAAATTAAGGAGAATTTATGCGAATCCCGGAAAATAGCGTTGCGTGGAATAATAAAGGATTCTCGCTTGTAGGCGTTATCATATCCATGGTAGTCGTTTCGATTATGGCGGCTTTGTCTTTGCCTGTCCTAAGAGGCATGGTATTTCAAAGCAGGGCGAATAACGTATCTTTGCTTGCCAACGCTCTTATAAATGCAGAGAGTACTTATGTTAACAACAATAATAATTTCGGCGCCATCGGTTCTCTCCAGTCCGCCGGATACCTTGCCGACGGTTTAGGAATTAACTTTGTCGGCGGCAGTCCTTCTTCGGACTGCATATATGGAACCATAACCGCAAAGAACGATACGAAAATATGTTTAAGCGTAAATAATTCCGTCGAAAACGGGACGCCGCGGGAAATAAGCTACTCGCTCGCGGTAACGGCCGCACAAAGCGCGGAATCTGGTAATTATTACGATTTTTATAACGAGATAAGGCATAATATACCCGGAAGCGCCGTGATTAACGGAAATGAAATAATTTATATAGACCCGATAGCCGTAGATAATAATCAGGCGGATGCTTACAGCCAATATGTAGGAATGAGTTTTTATATTACCGGAGCCATCTGCTATATTACCGAGACCGCATATATTAATTCCGGCAGGGGGTTTACATATACGAGAATATGGAACGGCGGAATGCTGTCGATGTATTTTATAGTAGAGGCCGTAAACGGAAGCACGGCGGTATTAAGTTATGCCAATAACCCGAATTCCGAATGCGATTACAATTCGTCGGAAAACAATAATGCCGGAGATTCTTATTCCTATAGTTCGTGGGTAGGAGGCGCGTTCCAAAATCCGTATCTTCCGCAGGTTTGGGGAACGGTGCGATATTCCTACTGGGAGGGAGGAATGAGTTACGTTCCGGTAGAATCCCCAGGGTATGAAATAGAAA
>JAKAQA010000133.1 GCA_021811805.1 bacterium
ACCGGTTAAGCTAAATAAATCTAAGATTCCCTGCCCTACGGGATGCGGCGGATATCTTGTGGAAAAAAGAACTAAAAAAGGCAGAAAGTTTTTCGGATGCTCCAATTATCCCAAATGCGATTACGCCACATGGACGTTACAGCCTGAAAAGACAAAATAGCGATTTATTTAATTTAAAATATTATTATTAAATATTAAATTAATTAATATGATTTAAAAAAAGGGGATAAGCATTATAATATCGGACAATATAAAAAATATAAATGAAAGGGTTAAAGCGGCCGCCGAAAAAAGCGGCCGCAACTTCTCCGATATTACTATACTCGCGGCTTCTAAAACAAGAAGCGCCGAAGAGATACTCGAAGCATATAACGGCGGCATAAAAGTTTTCGGAGAAAACTACGTTCAGGAATTTTTGTCTAAATTCGAAAGGCTTAATCAAAATAAGTATATCTGCTGGCATATAATAGGGCATCTTCAAAAAAATAAGGTTAAGCATGTAATAGGAAACGTAGCTCTAATCCATTCCATAGACGACATAGAACTTGCAAAAGTTATCGATAAATATTCCCTCGCCAAAAATACCGCGACGGATATATTGGTCGAGGTAAATCTTGCGGGAGAAAAAACTAAAAACGGTATTGCCGTCGATTATCTGCATAATTTGATTATCGAATTAAATAAACTTGACGGATTGCGCCTTAATGGCCTTATGGCGATGCCGCCGCAGGCGGAAGAGGGCAGAAAATATTTTAAGCTCTTAAAAGAACTTCTTAACGATATAAATACTAAAGGCGTTTATAAAAAAGAACTTGCGGTTCTTTCGATGGGGACGTCGGACGATTTTGAAACCGCCGTAGAAGAAGGCGCTACTATAATACGGCTTGGAACCGCAATATTCGGAAACCGGCCCCCCAAATTAAATAAATGACACCGCTTATTATACTGGCATCGTCATCCGAAAGAAGAATATCTTTATTGAAAAAAACCGGCATAAATTTTACCGCGGTAAACCATAATCTTGAAAAAGAACCGTGGTTTGAGGAATCCGGCAAAAATATGCCGCTTGCGCTCGGAGATTTTGTCAGGAATTTAGCTTTAATGAAGGCCGAAAGCCTTCAGGACGAATATCCCGAAAACTGGATAATAGGCTCGGATACCTTAATATTCATGGAAGGCGCCGTTTACGGAAAGCCGGAAGACATGAAAAGCGCATTTAATATGCTAAAAGAGCTTTCCGGAAAAACCCACGAAGTTTATACGGGAATATGCTTAATCAATAAATCCAAAAATATTTATATAACCGATTGCGATAAAACCCGCGTTAAAATAAAACCGCTGAACGATAAGAAAATAGAGCGCTATCTGTCCGAGTATCCACCGTTCGATAAAGCCGGAAGTTACGGAATTCAGGATGAGCATGGCATCGTAGAATCATATGAAGGCTCGTTCGAAAATGTATTAGGATTGCCGGTTCAAAAACTTTTGCCGCTGTTAAAAAAATATAATCTCATAAATGTTTTAAACTAATCCTTTTGCCCTTAAATATGCGGCGTTTACCGCCGAATCGAGAATATGCTTAATTCTTCCTTCTTCCAGTTTTGCAAGTCCGTATGCCGTAGTTCCGCCCGGCGAAGTAACCATATCTTTTAAATCTTTCGTGGATGTTTTAGAAAATTCTGGGCTGTTTAAAAGTTCGGCTGAGCCCAGTATCGTCTGGACGGTTAACGTTTTTGCGATATCCCGCGGAAGACCCAGCTTTACTCCCGCTTCAATGAGACCTTCCGCAATTAAGAAAATATAGGCCGGGCCGCTCCCGCTTAAAGCGGTTACGGCATCAAAATACTTTTCGTCCATATTTAAAACGAGCGAGGACATTTCTAATATTTTCAAAGCCGTTTCTATATCTTTTGGGGAAACATTGTCGTTATAACACATTGCGCTCATACCTTTGCCCGCTAAAGAATTTATGTTGGGCATAACTCTAAATATTTTTAACAGAAGATTATTTTTGAGCGTTTTGTTTAAAACTTCTTCCATAAAACCGACTTTAACGCCGCCCGCAATAGAAATAAACAGCGGAATGTTTTTATGGTTTTTAAGATTGTTTAATGCTCCGGCGGCAACTTCAAGAACGCTTTCCACGGAATAAGGCTTAACTGCGATAAATACTATTCCGCAGTTTTCGACGACCTCTCCTATGCTGTTAAGCGGATTAACCGCTAAAGTATCTCTTACGAAATCGACTCTCGAAGGGTCGGTATCGTAAATAAAAATTTTAATATCGGTACGGTTTGCGCCGGTCATGCCCTTAATCAATCCGTAAGCCATATTGCCTGCGCCTATAAATCCGACTGCGGTTTTCTTTGACGCCATACTGCCTCCTTAGTTATTGCTTAACTTATTTATATTATATATAATATAAAAATCCGCATAGGCTGTCAATTTCACTTATATTTGCCTTCTTTAATCGCGGAAGATACTGCAAAAGACGCCAGCAATACCAGGCCGAACATCGCGAATATCCAGTGTAGCGCAAATTGTTGAGCTATTACACCGCCTATCGGCGCAGCTACGGAACCTATGCCGAAACCCGAAAAGAAAAAAACGCCGTAAGCGGTAGCCCTGTATTTTTCACGGGCATTCTGGCTTATCATCAGGTTTGAAATCGGATTTATGGAAAAATTGAAAGCGGAAAAAGCAAGAACGGAAATAAAAAGTAAAATATTATGCGTAAAACCCGATATTAAAAGAAATATTCCGCTGGCAAGCACCAAAAAAGCAAATGCCCTGTTCGATTTATAATTTTTCGTAATCCTTGTGCTGTTATACTGAAAAAATACGCCTACTATAAGGGCTAAGGTGACAAAAAAACCGCCTGCCGCGGCGGCTTGATTATGAAAGAATATATAATTTTTCAGTTCCGTGCCCACGTAAGCCGGCAAAAAGGAAAATACGCCCTGAAAAACAAATCCGTTCAAAAATTCGGCAATAAAAATCAAAACGAGATTTAAGTGAAAAAATTCTTTTATAAAACCTTTAACGGCGCTTGCCGGAGCAGGCTTTTCTATTGCCTGATTCTTTTCGGCGGCGGCGCCCGTTTCTCCCGCATCGATTTGCAATTTAAATATATACGATAAGATAAACAGCGACGTAAATATTATGCCGAGTATTAAATAGGGGAAAGTATATCCTAAAAAATAGCCTAAGATTCCGGCAAAACCGGCGCTTAAAGCGACGCCGAGAGTGCCGGCTATTCCGTGAATCGCAAAAGCTCTTAATTTATCGCTTCCGATAAACGACATCATGCTTAAGCCTACTGGATGATAAATGCTTCCGATAAGCCCCATAAGAATTATGGACAGGGAAAAAACGTAAAAATTTGCCGATGCCGCCGCAGTGAAAGAAAAAAACGCCATCCCGACAAGATAAACCCTTAGAATATGTTTCTTTTTGATTTTATCGGCGATAAAACCCACGGGGAGAGAGCCTGCGCCGAATAAAAAAAGATAAATGCCCGCAATCGTTCCCAGCGTTTCATAATCGACATGAAATTTGTCTTTTATAAGTATTAAAATTGCCGGATACGTCAATATCGCTACATGGCAAAAAAAATGGGACAAACTTAAAAGGACTACAGTTTCTTTTTCTTTTTTTTCCATTGTTATAACATTCTATAAAATTCCAACCTTTTAGGCAATTAATTTGATTTCAAAACGATAACGCGATATGCTATAATTTTCTTAAATAAAGGTGCTTAT
>JAKAQA010000020.1 GCA_021811805.1 bacterium
AGAAAAACATCTGAAGCATACGGCAAGGGATTATTAGCCGCCCAAAATTAATTCTTAGAATTATGGATAAAAAAAAGCGCATAAATTTATTAAGCGGATTAAAAGAATTCGGTATAGAGTTTCTGGAAAATGAAGAAATGTCGGCATATTCTTCTATTAAAATAGGAGGGTTGACGGATTTGATTATATTTCCTAAAAACGAAACGGAGTTGATTTCCGTTATAAATCTGCTTAAATCCGATTTACGCGGCTATTATATTATAGGCAGAGGGACAAATACTCTTTTTAAAGACGCAAGAATATGCCTCCCCGTTATTTCGTTTAAAAAATTCGACCGGAGTCTGTCGGAAAACAAAAAAAACGGGTCGGAAATCGTTTTGGAGGCCGGCGCGGGAATACTCCTGTCAAAGATTTTAAACTATGCAATAAAAAACAACATGGGCGGATGCGAATTTTTTTACGGAATACCCGGCACTGCCGGCGGGGCGGTAAGAATGAACGCAGGTTCGAAAGAAAGCGTAATAGGAAATATTATAGATGCCGTGGAAATTATAACGGATAAAGGGGTAAAACATCTTATCGGGATTGACGATTTGAAATTTTCATACCGCAATTTAGAAATCGGCGGCATTAAAGGCGATTACTTCATTACCAAAGTATACCTGAAGCTTTATGGGTCGTCAGCGTCAAAGATAAAGGAGAATATAGAGGTTTTCAAAAAAAGAAAATCGTCGCAGCCGCTCGGCGAATTTTCTTTAGGATGTATTTTCAAAAATCCGTCAGGCGTTTCTGCCGGAAAGGTCATAGAAGAAATAGGATTTAAGGGTTTTTCCATTGGCGGCGTTTCAGTTTCGGAAAAACACGCTAATTTTATAATTAATAAAGGCGGCGCAAAGCCGGACGATATCGTGTCTTTAATAAAAAATATTCAGGAAAAGGCTTTATCGCATAGAGGCATTAAACTAAATACGGAAATAAAGATAATTTAAAAAACAATAAATTACTAATTTATATGCGGGAAAGTATAAAAAATTTAAGAATCGGCGTTTTAGCGGGCGGCAGGTCTGCGGAGAGGGATATTTCCATTAAAACCGGAAATGCCGTAGCAGGGTCGCTCAAAGAAAGCGGCTATAACGTGATAACTTTCGATTTAGACGAAAATTTCTCCGAAAATTTAAAAAATATAGACGTTTGTTTTATCGCACTTCACGGAACTTACGGAGAAGACGGAAGGGTGCAGGGCGCGCTGGATATATTCGGCATTCCATACACCGGTTCGGGAGTAATTGCAAGCGCGCTTGCTATGGATAAAATAAAATCGAAAGCGTTGTTTAATTTTTACGGATTAAAAACTCCTCCTGGAATCGCCGTTAAAATAGGAGAAAAAGGAGAATTCTTGAGAAAAAAACTTAAGCATTTAGAGCCGCCCTATTTTATTAAGCCTAACGCTTCCGGTTCCAGTATAGGATGCGGTATCGTAAATAAGGAGGAAGAACTTGAGGACTCATTAAACAATGCTTTTAAATATGACGATGAAGTATTGATAGAAAAATATATAAAAGGAAGGGAGATACAATTTGCGGCGGCTTTCGGAAAACCGCTCGGCTGTGTCGAGGTTAAACCTAAAGATATTTTTTATTCTTACGATGCAAAATACACTAAAGGCATGACCGAATATTTAATTAATCCCGAACTGACGAAAGAAGAATATGAGGAATGCGAGACTGCCGCGGTGAAAGCAAATGAAATTATAGGATGCAGGGGGGTTTCGAGAACCGACATTATACTTTCCGGCGAAGGCGCCGCTTATATTCTCGAACTTAATACGCTCCCGGGTTTGACGGAGCTGAGTTTAGTTCCTATGATTGCCGGAAATAAAGGGATAAGTTTTAACCGGTTGGTAGAAGATATAATAGAAGATGCCGTTATTAAAAAAGAAAAACAATAAGAAAATCAAGAAAATCAATGGGGCAAATAGAGGTGATTTTAAAAAGTATTTTTTAAATTCTGTTTATGCTTCTGCGGCGGTTATTCTAATATCAGCCGCTGGTTATTTCGGATATAAAGCTTATAACTATTTATTTTTTAAAAAGAAGGTATTTATTCTTAAAAAAATAAGCGTAAGCGGGAAAGGCGTAACCTACGGGGAAAAAATTAAAATTATAAAGCAGTCGATGCTTAGTAAAAATGAAAACCTGCTCGGCGTCAATTTAAAAAGGGTTTCAAGATTAATCGCATCGGACAGATGGGTTAAGGACGTTACGGTTTACAAGAAGTATCCCGATAAGATAGTGATAGTTTTAAAAAAAAGGAAAAAGTTTGCAATGATATCTTACAAAAACAATCTTTATTACATAAGTCCGAACGGATATATAATAGGCAGGGCCGATTACGGCGGAGGCTATAAATATCCGGTTATTACAGGTTTAAATAGAGACAGCGGTAATGCAGACGGTTATTTTAGGAAACTCAGGAAGGCGTTATATTTTTTAAAAATTGCAAGAGCTTCTATTCTTTCCGGTATTATAGGCGAGGTGCATATAGAAAAAGATAACGGAATAGCGGTTTATACCGGCAGCGGATTATATATAAAATTCGGCGTAGGCATGTATAAAAACAAGATTAAAACGCTTAAGAAACTGTTTTACGAAATCAACAGGCTTCATATTAAGTATAAGCCTTATATAAACTTAGAATATAAAGATGAAGCGGTTATAAAAGTAAACAGGGGTTCCAGGGTATTGCCGGTAAATTATAAAAATAACGCGGTGTCGCCGGACGCCTTTAAATAAAATAATAAATATATGTCGTTTCAAAAATAGAGGACGAATTGGAAAAGAACAATAACATTTTTGTAGGATTAGATATCGGAACAACCAAAGTCTGCGCAATAGTCGCCGAGGCCAAAAACGATTCTTTAGAAATAATAGGCGTGGGCACAAGCAATTCCGCCGGTCTTAAAAACGGCGTCGTAGTCAATATTGAAAATACGGTGGAATCTATTACCAAAGCCGTAGAAGACGCCGAACTTATGGCGGGCTATCAAATTCAGGAAGCCGTGGTGGGGATTGCCGGCTCGCATATCCGCGGTTTCAGTTCCCGCGGAATAGTAGCCGTTAAAAGCAGAGAGGTGACCCAGCAGGATATAGACAGGGTAATATCCGCGGCTAAAACTATGTCCATACCTATGGACCATGAGGTAATACATGTAATCCCGCAGGGTTTTACAGTGGACGACCAGGATGATATTAAAAATCCTATAGGTATGAGCGGTTTAAGGCTGGAAGCAAGCGTCCATATAGTTACGGCTTCAAGCATAGCGGCGCAGAATATCGTAAAATGCGCCAACAAGGCTGGAATAGATGTTTCCGAAATCGTTTTGGAACAGATTGCGTCCAGCGAGGCTGTTTTAACCGAAGACGAAAAAGAGCTGGGAGTAGCTCTTATAGATATCGGCGGAGGAACTACCGACGTAGCTATATTTTACAGGGGGAATATAGTGCATACCTTTGTAATACCGAAGGGGGGACAGAGCGTTACGAGCGACGTGTCTAAAGGGACTACGACTATTCCTCAGGAAGCCGAAAAAATTAAGATAAAATTCGGCATAGCAAAGGAATCTCTTGCCGGAAAGGACGAGGTAATAGAAATTCCCGGATTCGGAGGCAGACCGCCGCGGCCCATATCCAGACAGCTGCTCGGCAACATTATAGAACAGAGAATGGCCGAAATATTAACGTGGATTAGGAAAAATATCGAAAAAAACGGCCTGGAAAGCAAAATTCTTTCCGGATACGTAATCACGGGAGGAGCCGCTCTCATAGACGGTTCTGCGGAACTTGCCGTCGAAATTTTTAACGCTCCCGTAAGAATAGGCTATCCTTTGAACATGGGGGGCTTAACCGACGTTATAAGCTCTCCGATATATTCCACGGGGGTCGGACTCGTTAAATATGCGTTTAAAAATAGAAACGGACTGAATAAAAAATCTTTTTCTTCCAAAAACGGGGATAATACGTTTGTTATTATAAAAAATTGGTTTTCCGATTTAATAGAATATTTTTTTTGATAATTTAAAAAAAACACTTAATTTAAGCGATATTTTTTACGATATATAATAAGGCGGATAAAAGGAGGAATAATGTTAGAATTTGTAGAAAATAA
Organism: bacterium; assembly: GCA_021811805.1. Taxonomy (GTDB): domain Bacteria; phylum SZUA-79; class SZUA-79; order Acidulodesulfobacterales; family Acidulodesulfobacteraceae; genus Acidulodesulfobacterium_A. The sequence goes on from JAKAQA010000020.1 coordinate 4,165, forward strand.
TGAATTAACGGCAAAAATAAAAGTCGTCGGCATAGGCGGCGGCGGCGGCAACGCGGTTAATACGATGATAGCGGCCGGGCTTTCCGGAGCCGATTTCATAGCGGCAAACACCGATGCTCAGGCATTAAAAGCAAACGCGTCTAATATAAAAATCCAGCTCGGAGAACAGGTTACAAGGGGACTGGGAGCCGGAGCCAATCCTGAAGTAGGAAAAAAATCGGCGTTAGAAGATAGAGAAAAAATCAGGGAGATTTTAGAGGGCTCCGATATGGTTTTTATAACTGCCGGACTGGGCGGAGGCACCGGAACCGGAGCGGCTCCCGTAATTGCGCAGATAGCCAAAGAAGTAGGAGCTTTAACCGTAGCCGTAGTCACTAAGCCTTTTATTTTTGAAGGCAACAGAAGGATGAAACAGGCGGACGAAGGTTTAAGGGAACTTAAGGCTGTCGTCGATACGGTCATTACTATCCCAAATCAGAGGCTTTTAGCCGTTGCGGGCAAATCCACATCTATGCTCGATGCTTTCAAAAAAGTCGACGAAGTTCTTCTTCAAGCCGTTAAAGGCATATCCGATTTAATAAATGTGCACGGCCTTATTAACGTCGATTTCGCCGACGTCAAGACTATAATGTCCGAAATGGGTATGGCGCTTATGGGAACGGGTATGGCGGAAGGGGAGAATAAAGCGCTGGAGGCGGCGCAGAAGGCTATTTCAAGCCCGCTTTTAGAAGATATAAAGATAGAAGGCGCAAGGGGCATTCTTATAAATGTCGCGGGCGGAAAGGATATGAGCATCTTTGAGGTAAACGAGGCGGCCGAAAAGATTAAATCCGAAGCCCACCCGGATGCCAATATAATATTCGGCGCAGTGATAGACGATACTCTTGAAGACAAAATGATGGTAACGGTTATAGCTACAGGATTGGGTTCCGAAACGCGCCCGATTTCTTTGGTTTCCGTTAACGGCTCCGGTGCATCGCCTGTCCAGATTAATGCCGCCAATCCGGAAAATCAACAGTTTCCGGAAGCCGCGGATATAAGCAATAAAACCGAATCCAAAACTATATATATAGACAGATTTTCCGACAAAGAAGAAGAGGAGGATTACGAAAGCGAAAGATACGATATTCCGACGTTTATGAGAAAACAGGCAGATTAATAATTATGCGGGGCGGAGGAGATTTTAAGGAATTCGATATTAAGGCAAAGATATGGCTTGAAAAAGACGGCGAACCGGTCTTCGGATTAGGAAGATTTCTTCTTCTTGAAAAAATAGAATCTTCCGGTTCTATATCTTCTGCGGCAAAAGAACTCGGTTATTCTTATAAGAAAGCATGGAGTTTTATAAATCTTATGGAAAAAAGGTTCGGTTTCGAACTGGTCAGTAAAAAAATCGGGGGGAGGCACGGAGGCGGTTCGGTTCTTACCGAAAAAGCAAAAAATATAATGAATATATATGAAGAATTGCTGGAAAAAGAAAAAATTTTTTTAAAAGATTATCACAGGCACACCCCGCATCTTTTACACCCCTCGAAACATTGAGGAGTGGTCTTAAAATTAGAGCCCCTCAAGCACTCGTCTAAAAGATATTTTTTTGTGACCCCCTGGTCTATTATTTCCCATGGTAAAATTTCGTCTTTGTCGAAATTTCTTATAAAGTCGTTTATGCCGTATCCTTTAGCCTTCGCCGCATTTTTGAGGCCGATTTTATTTATAAAAGAGTAAATCAAAATTTCGTTGGAAATTCTAGAACCCCTTGCAAAAAAAGCTTCGGTAAAAGCGGCGCTTAAAGAGTTTATATTTACATTGAGATTAGGCAGACGCTTAAGTCCGTCCGTAATATAACGGGCTTTTTTGCGAAGAACGCCCGGATCTTCAAAATTTTCCCATTGAAGCGGCGTCCATGCTTTCGGAACGAAAGGTCCGAAAGATGCCGTAAGAAGGCCTATTCTTTTATTGATTTTAGAGGCTTCTATAAACTCTTCCCGCATTATTTTAATAAGATCTATAGTTTCGTCAAGGTCATTTTTTTCTTCGCAGGGAAGTCCGAACATAAAATATAATTTTATATTTACTATGCCTTTTTTTATTATATTTTTAAGGGCGGCCGTTATTTCATCGTTGCTTATATCTTTATTTATCATTCTCTTTAGCCGGTAAGAGCCTGTTTCTATGCCGAGCGTTACGGTTTTAATGCCGGTTTCTTTTATTAAATCCAGATTATTTTCGTCAAGGCAGTCGAATCTTATCGAAGATAACGAAAAATGTTTTTTAGAATCTAAGGAAAACCGCATAATTTTATTTATATTTTTGCTGTCCATAGTGCCTAATCCTACGAATCCGGCTTTATCGCTTTCGTTCAGGGATTCTATGGCTTTAAAAACAGCGTCCGGTTTCGATTCTCTCTGAGGCAGATATATAAATCCGGCACTGCAGAAGCGGCAGCCTCTTTTGCACCCCCTTTCTATTTCAATCATATTTATATTGCTTAATTCCGAAAATTTAGTAGTAATAACAGAAGAAGAGAATACCGAATCCTTATCCGCCCATTTTCTTTTTATTTTTTCGGGAAAACCCGGGAGATGCCTGATTTCGCTTAAGACGTTAGGCCTTTTTTTATCGAATATAAAATTATAAGCTGACGGCACGTATATGCCGTCTATTTTTACCGCATTTTCAAGGATTGCGTATTTATTTCCGTTTTCGGCTATTTTAAAAAAATCGGGGAAAATTGCTTCTGCCTCGCCTACAAACATTAGGTCGAAAATCGGGGCGACCGGCTCCGGATTTAAGAACGCTATCACTCCCCCCGCCGCAATAAGCGGAAAAGATTCGTCCCTGTCTTTCGACAGGAAAGGAATTTTTTCGGCGGATAAAATCGAAAGGATATTAGAGAAATCGTTTTCATAGCTTAACGAAAAAAATATGAAATCATAATTTACGAGCCGCTGTCTCGTTTCGATGGATATAATCCCTTTAGAAGCATCGTCCTGCAAAAAAGCCCTGTCGCAGGATATAAAACCCGATTTATTTATCAATTCGTACGCCCTTAAAAAACCGAGATTAGACATTGCCACTCCGTAGTAGTTGGGAAATACGATGACGGCTTTTAAATATGCGCCGGAGCGTTTTATTAAATTGCTTCTTTCGGATTCGAGATAGATGTCGTACAGTTTCTGCAGGTTATTTTTATTATTAACGTTAAGGCGGGGATTGGAAATATTACGGTTTATGGTCATGCGGCGGTATTATGTTTCATGCTAATTTCACCGAAGCTATCCTTTCGGTGACGAGTTCGGCTATCCTTTCGTCTATGCCGAGATGATCGCCTAATTTAATATTAATATCGGGGTATTTTTCTTTATACCCGTTGATTATTTCCGGAATATCCCTCGAAACATGATTGCCCGAATATAAAAAATACGGTATTACGTATATGGATTCAAAATTTTCGCCTGCCAGTTTTTCGATAATATAGCGTATGTTGGGTTCTGCATGTTCCAAATAGGCGTATTCTACGTTTATTCCTTTAAGTTTAGATTTTATTATTTCAGTTATGCTCTTAAGAATATCGTTGGCTTCGCTTCGTCTAGAACCGTGTCCGAGAAGAACTATCGATTCTTTTTTCATAAATTTATCCTTTTTAAATTTATCCTTTCATATACCGCCTATATATTTTATAATATTATTAAACGTTGTGCAATCGGGAGGGTTTTTTAATGCGCATGAATGACGAATATGCCGTGGCGGTAGAACGGTTAGTTAAAAAATATAAAGATTTGACCGCCGTGGACGATATTTCGTTCACCGTGAATAAAGGCGAATTTTTTGCGTTTCTGGGGCCTAACGGAGCCGGTAAAACTACAACTATAAAAATTCTTTGCACTCTTGTGCGGCAGACGAGCGGCTATGCATATATCAACGGCTATAACACCTTAACCGACCCGAAGGAAGTAAGAAAATCCATAGGTCTCGTATTTCAGGACCCGACGCTAGATAACGATTTAAGCGCATACGAAAATTTAAATTTTCATGCGAAACTATACGGAATGAATAAAAGCGCTATTAAAGACAGGATAGATTATATATTAAATTTTATTGACCTATACGGATACAAAGATAAACCGGTAAAATTATTATCGGGCGGAATGAAAAGGAGGCTTGAGGTCGGAAGAGGGCTGCTCCATTCCCCATCCGTCCTGTTCCTTGACGAGCCTACCGTAGGGCTCGATATTCAGACTAGAATAAATATGTGGGATTTTATAAACAGGCTCAGAAAAGAAGAGCTGACCACCGTATTTTTGACTACGCATTATATAGAAGAAGCCGAAAACTGCGATAATATAGCCATAATAGACAACGGAAAAATCATAGCGATAGACACGCCTTCCGCTTTAAAAAAATCTGTAGAATCCAAAACCGACGAAATCGCCACGCTTTCCGACGTTTTCATATCGCTCGTGGGCAGGGAGATAAGAGAAGAAACCGGTTCTGCGCTGGACAGAATGAGGGAATTCAGCAAAGCATTAAAAAGATAAACTCTTTAGTATTATTTCCGACGAAGCCTCGAGAGACATAGTCCACCTTAGGGCTTCAAGAGGGGTCGGCCCCCATGAAAAAGAACCGTGGGATTTAATCATAAAAACGCCGTTTTCTTTAAACATATCTTTAGCTTGCAGTTTAAGCTTTAATCCGCCGGATTTGATATCTTCTATAAATTTAAGCGGCAGGATATATATTTCGGGGAAAAAATAGGCGGATTCAAAATCTACCGGGGTTATTTTATCTAAACCCGGGTATTCCGCGTGAAGCTTTCTAATAACTAAAGGAGAAGATTTGAATTTAGCCGCCCTTTTTTTATTGAGAACTAAGGACAGCGCAATAGCATTTACCGGATGGGAATGAAAAACGGTCGAGCCGGGAAAACTTTTTAATATGAATTTATGGACTTCCAGTTCCGAAGACGGTTCCGACGCTCTCATGCTTTTGGCCGGATTCAATCCGTTCCGCGATTGTTTTTCGGGGTCAAGCGGAACTGCGGTGAAATCGGAAGGTTTTAAATCTATGAGGCTTTTTCCGGTTTTTGTAATCAGTATGCTTTTCTTTATTCCCATGCTGATATTTCCGCTATGGGTATCGATAAGGCCTTTGTCGAAGGCTATTTTGCAAACTCTTCCGAGCTCCGATACGTACTTAGAATATTCCGGTTTTTTCGGCTTGTTTTTTATCATTATTGCAGTTTATTTTATACGACCGGAAAAGCGAATACAATAAAAAAATACATTTTATTTAAAAAAATGGTATAATATACTCTATAAATGGGGGCGCAACGGTTTCGACGGCGATATTACGGCTGTAAGCTGCATGTCGAGGACGCTTTGTAGGCTCGTTAATCATTCGAAGCAAAACATAATCGCAGATAACTACGATTACGCATTAGCCGCTTAATCGGCTGACGTCTTTGAAATTTCTACCTGCAAAATTCAAAGGCGACAATTGCAGGGTATAGCGTGAACGTTTCCTTTTCGTTTACGCAGAACCTCTAAAAAGGACGGCTGAAAAAAGGTTTTGTTTATTCTTTGCTTTTCGAAGCCGTATTTAAAGAATAAACTAAACATGTAGATGCTTTAGTTTTAAATCTTCGGACGCGGGTTCGACTCCCGCCGCCTCCACCATTTGTTTCAGCGCGTTCCCTTAGCCTTTATTTCCTATTTATTTTCTGCGGCTGTGTTTAAGCCGTTGCAGGCGCTCACGTCGGCGCGTTTTTCTTGACGAACATTAAATAATTTTGTATTATTTCTTAGTAAGGCATAAAATAAAAAATAACCATGTCGAACCGGACAGACGGACAGAAGATAAAAATTGTCGCAGACAACAGAAAAGCCTCTTTTCTTTATGAAATTATAGAAAAATATGAAGCCGGTATTTCGCTTTACGGTCCCGAAATAAAATCAATAAAATCCGGAAAAGTAAATCTTTCGGACGGTTATGTCGTTATAAAAAACGGAGAGGCGCTTCTGCTGAATGTCCACATAAGTCCGTATGAAAAAGCCGCAAGGGAAAATAAGGACCCCCTCAGAACCAGGGTTTTATTACTGCATAAACATGAAATTTTAAAGCTTCTGGGGAAGATAAAAGAAAAAAACCTTACGGTAGTTCCTCTAAAAATGTATTTAAAAGCAGGTATGGCCAAGGTCGAAATAGCTCTCGTAAAAGGAAAAAAACTTTACGATAAAAGAGATTCCATTAAGGAAAAAGAAAATAAAAGAGAGTTAGAAAGAGCCGTCAAAAACAGGTCTAAAAGCCGGCCGGTTTAGTTAACCGTAACAAATTATATATAATAAATGGAGATTTCGATGGTTAAGGAATTTAAAAACCGTAAAATTAAAGTTTTACCTAAGGCGGTTTTATTTTTCTTTTTTCTTTTTGTCATAAGTTTTTCTCAGGTCGCCGGAGCAAGAGCAGGCGCGAAGAAGGCATCCGATTTCGATTTAAGGGTGCTTAATCCGGCTTTATCCGGATATAACGATTTCCGGCTGGGAAGCTTTAGAGGACATGTGATTATAATTAATTTTTGGGCGACTTGGTGCCCTCCCTGCAGGCATGAAATACCGATGCTTAAAAAATTTTATAAATCGGAACGGGCAAACGGGGTTATCGTAGTCGGAATAAACGTAAATAACAGCTTGGAAGGAGTAAGGTCGTTCGTGAAGCAGTATAATATTGCATATCCCGTTGTTTACGCAAGTTCGGGGGTTATAAGCGATTACGGCGGAGTAAACGAAATTCCGCAGACGTTTTTTATATCGAAAAGCGGGCGCATGATGTTTCACTGGGTAGGAGAGATATCGGGCGGAGCGCTTTACGGGATTACGAACAAGCTTTTAAAAATGAACTAATTTTTTTAAATTGTTTTTTTATAAAAATTAATGTATAAAATTTAAATATATTAAAATTTAAGAGGTCGTATTTATTATATGGCTATAGACGATATGCTTTCCGAACTCAAAGACCTTGCAAAGGTTGTCGACGATGCTACAAAAAAGATAGGAGAATTCAAAAAGCCGGTAAAAGAAAGCTCGGACAGCATACCTCTTGCGCAGGAAGGAATTTTCGACATCATCATGGAGACCGAAAAAGCCGCAAACAACATAATGAACCTGCTCGACGAGATAAACGAAAACTCCAACGATATCGATAAAAGCCTGTATAATTTGATAGAGCTTAATCCTATAAAAAAAATTAAAGAGAGTTTAATTAATCTAAAGGACCTTAATAAAAAAAATTTGGATAAAATTTTAGACGTTCTGTCCCTTCTTTCGTTTCAGGACATTACGGGGCAGAAACTCTATAAAATACAAAACACCCTGAACGAAACAAAAGTTAAGCTGTTAAAGGTTTTAGTGGATACCGAGGTGGAAGCTAAAGACATTCCCAAGGAAAAGAAAGCAGAAATATACGGAAAATTAAAAGATATGGTTGCAGATAATCAAAAAATGGCCCAGAACGACGTAAATTCGATGCTCAGCGAATTGGGATTTTAATGTTCTTTATCGTTTTTTCTTCTTGCTTTTTTTGTACCGATGTGGCATAATAACATTTTTGTATTAAAAAGTCCCCATCGTCTAGCCGGCCCAGGACATCGCCCTTTCACGGCGGCAACACGGGTTCGAATCCCGTTGGGGACGCCAATTTTTCCCGCAATTCTCCCGTTTAAATTATTGACAGCCGGCCTTATTCAAACGGCATATTCTTCCGCTAAAAAATGCTTTTTAATACACAGCTTTCTTATTGACAATTAAGAAAATAAAGATATAAGATATTATGATATAATATATTAACAGTTTCATTTTCATTGCATATGAATATTTTTTTTGATACTATATGATAATAATATTTAATTAGTTAATAATATTTTTATTATAATAGCAAATGGTACTCGAAGATATAAAATACCAGTTGGATCAATTTTATAGTTTTGACAATATAAAATTATCCTTTGAAGTTTTAAATAAAGAGGGTTTTATATATTTTTCAAACGGCAAAATTCTTAACGCCGTTTTAGGTTCTAAGCGAGATATCGATGTTTTCAAAGAATTAAAAGGCATAGATTCAAATATTAATATCTCGGTAAGCATAGGAGAACCTGCGCCGGAAACTACGCTCGATAAATATTTCGATGAAATTTTAGAAATAATTAACGAGAATGTTAAAGAAGATAAAGCAGATATAAATCCCGGCAGGAAAGATTCCGAAATTATAGAAGCCGGCGAAGAATTAAATCCCGCCGTAGTAGTAAGAATTTCCGAAAGCCTTTCGGTAATACCCGGCGTAGAATCGATTATTGCCGTGAAGGATGACGGAGAGATTTTATATTCGAAAGGCGTGGACGATGCCGAATTCGAATCTGCCGATGCGATGTTTTTATATAACCAATCAAAAGAATTAGGGGATATATTAAACTTTAAAACGTTAAAAAGCACGGTTTGCGAATCAAGTAATTATAAAAAAATAATTATTAATAATAAAAATATTTTATACAGCATGAAAATTTCTTCCGGAGTTCAGGTGCTTAAAACGCAGATGGAAGCCGCTAAATTGCTAAAAGATGTATAGTTACTGCCGGAACGCGGTTCGCAGATAGAACTTGCAGGCAGGCAAATAATATATTTATGGACGCTAAAGATAAAAGCATTATAGATAAAATACTTAAAATTGCCGGCGTAGATGCCTGTGCAGTATCTTCGTTGGACGGCGAGGTCTTAAGATATGAAACAAACGACGGCGAAATATTGCCGGAGCAAATAAATAAGGTTTCTCTGGAAATAAGCAAGCTCTTTGCCTCCTATTCTATTTCGTCTATCGATATTACTTCTCTTTATTTGAATTTCGACGACAGAAATATTATAGTGAACGGATTCGGAAGCGGTTTTATTTTTATTTTGAGCAAAAGGAATTCCAACGTAAATCTGCTTAAGATGGAAACTTCTTATTTAGAAAGCGAGTTTATAAAAATTGTCAGCCAATCGCTTGGAAACATTTCCGATAAGCCGCCCCTAATAAACGCTCAAGAGGCTCAAACGGTTGATAACGATAACGGTTCCGGAGCATATTCAAAAAATGAAGACGAAGATGTATTCAATGGGTTTTTTGGCGGGAAAAAAGGCGAAGAAGTTAAAACCCTTAAATTAATTTCGAAAAACAATTTAGACTCGATTAAAGATATTTTTTCTTCGAGCATGGGCCCGATATCCGCAATACTTTTTGATGAAAAAATTAAAGAATTAAACGAGGACGTCGATAACTTTAATGCGGAAAATATCGAAAATTTAATAAACAGACTGTCCGAAGAGATAGAAGACAAGAAAGACAGGTTTAATTTTATTACTGCAGCTAAAAATATTATAAATTCTTAGAACGTTCTTGCTCCGACCTTGAAAAGAAAAGGTTCGGTTATTTATTTTATCGCCGGCGTGGCTCAGGGGTAGAGCAGCTGATTCGTAATCAGCGGGTCGTAGGTTCGATTCCTATCGCCGGCTCCATTAAAAACCTCTTAAATTACAGCTTTAGCGCAAAAATACCCCTCTTGTTATTTTATATTAAAAAGTGTAAAATAACGACATAAAACGACATAAACGCATACAAAAACGCCTACACTTTTTATTGGATTATGAGGCTTTATAAAAGAGGAAGATTATGGTGGTGTGAATTTCGGGTAGATAAAGTACGCTACCAGTATTCCTGCAAGACAGATAATTATAATTTAGCAAAAGAACTGGCAGCGGCTCGCTATGCCGATGTATTAAGAGAAAACGCCAATCTTCCAAAAAAACTCAATAAACAGTTTTTTCTTTCCGACGTATGGAACCAATATCAAAAAAATTTAAACAATTCAAAAGAAACCATACGTTCTAAGGTTTTATCGGCAAAACATTTCTTGCCGGCATTTGGAGATAAAGATATAAAGTTTATAACCAAAAATCAAATCATAGATTATCAATATAAAAGAAAACTCGAAACGCTGTCTTTACATCCGGGAAAAAGAGAACAGGAAGTATCTTTCCGGAGCGTCAATATTGAAATCACTACGCTGCATCATTTTTTTAATTGGTGCAGCGACCATGGTTATCTTGATAAAAACCCAGCAGCCGGCATTAAGAAACTAAACGAACTATCCCGCCTTAAAACTTTATCCGACTCCGATATCGAGAAGCTCATCGCCGGCGCCACTAATAAATTAACCAGGGACTTAATAACCTTCTTAATTTATACCGGCTACCGCAAAGGCGAAGCCTTAAACCTTAAATGGGACGACGTGGACATGCAGAACGACTATCTTGGATTCGTAAAAGAAACTGGGCTTAAAGAATTAATAGTGTCCAATACTTGTAGGCAAATGAAGATGACAGAGGAAAATAGTGATACCGACGAAAAACACCGAGATTAAAAATAAGGACTATTCAGAAATAAAGCTATTTAAATAAGAAGGCATAAATAAAATATTTCCTATTTTATGAGAGGTATTTATGGTCGAAAGAGATTATTTGGATAATTTAAAGAAATATATGAGAACTATTGAAGATAAAATTAAAGTTATTAAAATTGACGATAAAAAAATTAAAGCATTAAAAGAAATTTTGGGGCATTTCGCCAAATTATTGAAATTTGTCTCGGAAGTCATTAAGAATAGCGCTAATAAACATATTGAGCAACTCAATTTAAATAAAGAAGAACTTAGAGAAATAATCCAAGCTCTTGAAAAACTCGAGGATAAAACCGGCGAAACTGGTGGCAATAAAAGCCAACTTTATTTGTCAATTGAAAAGAGCATAAGGATTTTAAAAGAATACGAGAGCGGCATTTCAAAAAATATTTCACATGAAGAGCGCTATATTAAACTTGCTGAAAGTCTGCTGGAGATTGCCAATATCCTGAGAATGGCCGAACAAACAATTGAGGACGTAGAAACATTATGGGATATATTCGAAATATTATCAAAACTAATATGTGCGCTACATCCTGTATTACTGCATTTGACAACTATCAGCGCAGAATTTAAAAATGAAACATATAGAGAATTTGGAAAAATTGATAAATCTATAGAAGTTCAACTGGTGCCGGAAATAAAGCATAATATTATGAGATATAGATAGTCTTATCTTGCAAATAAGTTAATTTACAGTTGGGAGGAATTACTATGTGGTGGGGTATTTCTGAAAGCGATTTTAAGCCGAAACAACTTAATCGTAATGATTTATTAATTAACCTTGCTATTTGGGCATTGCCAGGATTTGTTTCTTTTGTGTTTTTTGGATATCTTAAAGTAAAGGGAATTAATTATTTTAATTATATCTTAAAAGCCTTAAATGAAGGAGTTAGTGTGTATTTATGGAATGTTATGGGCACGATTGGATTGATATTTTTAGGAATAGCTATTATATTTATTAAAGAAAGGGTAAGTCAAGGCATCCTAAAGCAATCAAATAATATATTGCTTAACACATTTAAAGCGGGATTGTTAGCGTTTGGTGTTTTAGCTGGAAAGGCTTTTATAATTCTATTATATGATTTTCATCCTCATATATGGTGGCAAAAATGGTTTTTTGGAATCATGCTTCCAATTATGTTGCTTGCAGTGTTAATTATTAATTCATTTTTATGGTATATATCTATATTGATTTATAATCCTAACATGCCAAATCAAAAAACAAGCATTATGGAGAAAATTGAATCAATACCGGCTTTATATCGGGTGTCTTTTAGCACAATCTTTCTTATAGTTCTCCCTATAGTAATTACTATTATTAAACGCTAAAATTTTTAAGAGATATTATTTTAAGCGAATTAGGTGGACCTTATGAATCAAATAGTAAAGCTCGAAACCGTTCAGGACAAAATAATCGATATTCGGGGAGAAAAGGTTATCATGGATAGCGACGCGGCTGTTCTTTACGGCATTGAAACAAGAGATGTTAATAAGGCAGTCAAGAATAATCCGGCCAAATTTCCGGAAGGCTATATTATAAAATTTACAGCTGCGGAAAAAAAAGAACTGGTGGAAAATTTCCACCGGTTCAATAAATTAAAGCATTCCAGCACCGACTTAAAAGCCTTTACTGAAAAGGGGCTTTACATGCTCGCTACCATAATCAAAGGTCCTAAAGCTGTCAAAACCACTATCGACATCATAGAGACGTATGCCAGGATAAAGGGCCTCTCAAGAAGCATGTCGAAACTGCCGACCGCAGACAAAGCCGAACAGAAGACGATAATGGAAAAAGCGGCCGAGGTCATGGGAGATATCCTCGACGGAGCTCTTGAGACGACCGGCAGCGAAACGACTCTTGAACTAAACCTTGCCGTTATAAAAGTAAAACATACGGTAAAGAAGAAAAAGAAATAAAAAAACGGGGTACCGCCATGACTGTCTATGAACTAATCGAAGAGCTTAAGAAATATCCGCCGGAGACGAGGACAGTAATTCCTTATTGTGAAGGAGGCTACGTTGATATTATTGGCGTAAAAAAGGAACCTATTGTACTGAATTGCCTTAATATGTTCCATTACGGCGATCATGAGATAAAAAGGAATTATGAAGCGGATTTAAAAGAAGAGGTGCATTTTGTTTTACCACCTGAAAAAAATGGCGGGGTTACGGATGCCGTGATACTAACCGATGACCTTTGGGATTTTGAAAAAGGTAAATAATTACCAGGGGACTATTATCAGAAAACGCACCAGGATAAAAAATAAGGCGGGTTTGCTGAACGGTTAATAAGAGAGAAACTATCTGAAAGGAATTTAAGAGGCCTTAAAACGCAAATAGGCTACTTATAATTTTAGTCCAGGGGATTATATAACGGGATATGCTATAATTGACTTATCATGGATATATTCAGATAAAAATCCGCGGTCTAACTATGAACAGTTTTCCGAAAATACGTAAAGAAACCGGTAAAAAACGATAAAATATAAAATGGCTGTTATGACAGAAAGTAAGCCGCTTTGCCGTATTTTTATTAAGTTCCGGTTTATCCTTGAAAAGGCATTCGTAATCAGCGGGTCGTAGGTTCGATTCCTATCGCCGGCTCCATTAAATACAAGTATAAAATGGTTCCTCAAGAAAGCGCGGGTCATACGCCAAATCTCAAAAATATATTTAATTTTTCAATCCCCGCCTTCATATCCGCCTTCGCCTCTATGCTCTCCGTTATCGCCGCCGTGCCATCCGTTATCGCCGTGCCATCCGGCAGGATGCCCGTCATAATAAGGGCCGCAATTCCAGCCGGCGCAGCATCCGGTTGCGAAAGATACCGTAAACATTATCATTGCTAAGAGGATAGCGATTGTTATTATCGATGCCGGTTTGTTTTTTAGATTTTCAGACATG
>JAKAQA010000134.1 GCA_021811805.1 bacterium
CGTCTTTTGCCTTTGAAATGGTGTAATTTATAGATCCGTAGCTTTTAACGAGCCCTAAAACCGTCTTAAGGTCTTTAACGGTAAGTTTTTTCTTATAAATTATTTTGGAAATAGTATCTTTCTCTTTTTTATCCGCCCTTTCCAATGCGTGTATAAGGGGAAGGGTAAGCTTGCCTTCTTTTAAATCGTTGCCTATAAACTTGCCGAATTCCTCGTCCGAAATATAATCTAAGGCATCGTCCATAAGCTGAAACGCAATCCCTATATTTAAACCGTAATCGTAAAGATTTTTTATGCAGTTATGGTCTTTACCCGCTATTATGGCTCCCGCCTGCGAAGCGCAGGCAAAAAGAACCGCCGTTTTCTTTATGATTATATCTAGATAGTCTTCTTCGGTAGTCTTGACGTCCGCGGTTTTTACAAGCTCTTTAACTTCCCCCTCCGCCATAAGCGTCGTGGCGTCGGAATATGCCTTTATAATTTCGGAGTCGTCGAGGGCAGATAAAATTTTAAAGGACTTGGCGAATAAATAGTCTCCTACGAGAACGGAGGCTTCATTTCCGAAAACTATATTTGCCGACGACTTGCCCCTTCTTAATGGAGCGTTATCGACTACATCGTCGTGCAGGAGAGTAGCCGTATGGATAAATTCTATAACGGCGGCTAACGGGATATGGCTGCCGCCTTTATATCCGCAAATCTTCGCGGATACTATGAGAAGTATGGGGCGTATCCTCTTTCCGCCGCTTGAAATTACATATTTTGCGACTTTATGGATTAACGGGGTTTCGGTTATAAGGTGGGTTTCAAACTGCTCTTCCACTCTTTTAAGTTCGTCTTCTATGTAGCTGAAAGAAATATTCCGCAAATTTTAATCTCTTTTTAAAGTTTATTAATTTATTTTATTTTAGTTAGACCAAATATTCAATAATTTTTTTTAACTTTGAAACGGGATGAAGGTTTATACCCGAAACGCCCTTTAAATTTTTAACGTCGTTAAAATTCGACATAGGAAGCAGAACGTCGCCGAAACCCATATTCAAGGCTTCCTTTATTCTTGCCGCGGGATTGGCTACGCCTCTTATTTCGCCGGTCAGGCCTACTTCTCCGAATGCCGTAAAATTGGAAGGCAGAGGCTTTTCCATATAGCTCGACGCCAGCGAAAGCGCAACGGGCAAATCTACCGCGGGTTCCTGTATGCTTATGCCTCCGAATATTTTAACGTAAATCTCCTTAGAAGAAAGTTTTATGCCTTCTTTCTTTTCTAAAACCGCAGAAATAATAGAAACCCTTCCGCCGTCTATGCCGAGGCATACCCTTTTTGGAACAGGCATATAAGAAGGAACGACGAGAGCCTGGACCTCCACGAGCATCGCCCTGGTACCTTCCAGGCACGGGGTAACGACCGAACCAGGCGAACCTTCCTGCCTTTCCGACGTAAAATACGCCGATGGATTTTTTACGCCTGTTAACCCGTTTTCCGACATTTCATAAATTCCGGCTTCGTCGGTAGAGCCGAACCTGTTTTTATAGCATCTTAAAATCCGGTACGAGTCTCTTTTGCCGGAATCGAAATATAAAACCGTATCTACTATATGCTCCAGCGTTTTCGGTCCGGCAAGACCGCCCTCTTTATTGACGTGGCATACAAGGAAAACCCCGCAGTTTTTCTTGAGGCATAATGAAGTTATCTCGTGTGCCGTCTCCCTCAGTCCGTTGATGCTGCCGTATGCCGAGTCCGTTTGCGGAACGGTTATTCTTTGAATGGAGTCTATTATTATAAAACCGTATCCGCCGTTCTCTATGGAGTATAAAATTTCGTTTATATCGTTCATGGCCTGAAAAAACAATGCCTTAGACTCTATTTTGAGCCTTTTTGCCCTTAAAATAATCTGGTTTAAAGATTCTTCGGCAGATATATAGAGGGTTTTTATGCCGGCGGACGCAAGTTTTTCCGCAACCTGAAGCATAAGAGTCGATTTTCCTATTCCGGGTTCTCCGCCTATAAGGATACTCTGTCCGGCAACCAGTCCGGAACCGACCGATACGTCGAATTCTTTTATTCCCGTTGCGATTCTATCGAGAGGACCGTAATTTTGGGCATCAAGCGTCGTTACGGGCGGGGCTGAGGGAAGTTTCTTTCCGAATTTTAAGGCTTTAAGAGGTTCCGCTTCCGCCGCAATCTCTTCCATAGTATTGTAGCTGTGGCATTCGGGGCATCTTCCGACCCATTTTAAAGAAGCGGCGCCGCAATTTATACATTTATACATTTATATTTTCGGTTTTGGCTTTAAATCGAGTATATTCCGGTTTTGAATGAAGCATTACCCCGTCTTTAAGCTATATAGTTATCCCGCGCATATAAATATTTTACAATATCGGCCTCGATAAAACAAGTTATTTAGAACATGCGCTTTACTTATAATACTCTTCGAATGAGGGCCACAGGCGTTTTATATTTTCGTCTATGCTTGAGGCATCATTCATTAAAGGATATAATTCGGACCTTTTTTTAGCGGCATTAAAGAGAGGCTTTTTAAAAACGGATTCCAGCTCTTCTTTATAGTCTTCGAATAAATTTTGCGACGTCCTAACGCTTTCCGCGGCATAATCCCCAGCCATGCCCCCCGATATTACGGCGCTTAAAATACCCGCGCCGGTAACAGGATGCGTCAAGCCCGCCGCATCTCCGCATAAAGCGATATTGCGGTCGGTTATCTCATTTAAACCGGAAACTGGAACAAGCCCCGAAGTTTTTTCTATTATTTCCCGGCCTATAAGCCCGGCGTTTCTTATTTCGCTAAGGAATTTATCGAAAGATAAAGACAGCGGCAGAGCCGATGCCGGTTTTTCTATGCCTATGCCGACGTTCGCAAATTCGCCTTTCGGAAAAACCCAACCGTAACCGTAAGGAATATATGCCCTGAAATAACAGATTACGGAATCGAGTTTTTTTAAAAGGTCTGCTTTTATCTGAACCGCATAAATATAAGCGCTGTTTTTGGGACTAACGAACCCGTTTTTAGGGCCGGTTGCGGCGATTAAATAATCATAGTAAATTTCGTACAGTATTTTTTCTTTTGAGTTTAAAACTTCTATGCTGTTCTTTTGCCTGTTAATTTTATATACCCTTGCGGAAGTCAGCAATTTTGAACCGGCTTTAACCGCTTCGCCCGCAAGATGCAGGTCGAAAACCGCCCTGTTCAGCACATACCCTTTTCCGTCGAATCTGTAAATATTTTTACCGGCGTCTATATCCATAAACTTAATTTTTTGATTTACGGCGGAGGGGATATTATTTAAATCTATATAGGAGTTAATATTTAACCCGACAAATTCCGCGCATTGAACGGGAATTCCGACGGTATCTCTTTTGTCGATTAAAATATTGGGTATTCCTTTTTTGGACAGGGCTATCGCCGCCGACGAACCTGCGGGACCGGCTCCTATAATGGCAACCTTGGTTTTCATAGAATATAAGGATATATAGCGGGGATTAAGTTATTTTGCGCCGAATATCCGGTATATCAATATTCTGTTGTTGTTAGTATCGGCAACCGCAAGATATTCGCCGTTTAAAGAAATAGATATATTGGATTCATGATTGAAATTATCCCTGCCCGTCCCCGGAGTGCCGAAATTATAAGTTTTTATAACGTTGTAGCCGTTATCTAATTTAAATACCGTTAAAAGGCTTCTGCCGTAATTTGCCACGTAAAGATAACCGTTTTTATAGACGATGCCTACCGGATGATACAG
>JAKAQA010000021.1 GCA_021811805.1 bacterium
AGCTATATGTAAAAGACCCGTTCGAAAAACTGTTTTTAATAAAAAATGCCGGAGCCGTATTTCTGGGCGGCAATACTCCGGAAGCCTTGGGCGACTATGTCGCCGGCCCGAGCCACGTTCTTCCTACCGGCGGCACGGCAAGGTTTTTCTCGCCGTTAGATACTCTGTCTTTTCTTAAAAGAACGAGCGTTATTTCATCGAACCCCGATTTTTTATTGGAAAGCGCGGACGACGTCGAATTTTTTTCCGGAGTCGAAGGGCTTAGCGCCCACGGCGAATCCGTAAGTTTCAGGGTTAAAAAAGCAAAAAAAACAATAAAAAAGCCCTTATGCCCACTTTAAAAATAGAAAATTTTATCAAGAAGAGCGTTCTTGAATTATCCGCTTATAAGGTAAACGAGGTTGAATCAGGTGAAGCCTTAAAACTCGATGCAAACGAATCAAACTATACCTTAAACAGTAATATTAAAAAAAAGTATGCGGATTTCATAAAAGATACGCTCATAAATCTTTACCCGGATTCAGGTTCGAAAAAACTTATAAGACTGCTCGAGAAATTTTACGGAACGGCGGCTGAAAATTTTATTTTCGGCAACGGCTCCGACGAACTTATATCTATTATTCTGCTTAGTCTTAAAAAAGACGTAGCCGTAAAAATCCCGGAGCCCTCTTTTTCTATGTACGGCATAATAGCAAGATACAACGATTTAAAGACCGAGCCCGTAAAACTCGACGAAAAATATTTCGATTTGCCGGAAAATATAAGCGGCGCTAAAGCTAAAGATAAAAATTCAAAAAAAATATTTTTTTTCAGTTATCCCAATAATCCGACGGGAAACCATTTTAACCTCTATATTATAAAAAATCTTTTAGAAAATAAAAATAACATCGTCGTGGTAGATGAAGCTTATATATTTTTTTCAAATAAAGAGTCTTTTATAAAATATATAAACAAATACGATAACCTGATAGTTCTAAGGACTTTTTCTAAAATAGGCCTTGCCGGATTGAGGTTCGGGATGCTTTTTTCGGGAAACAAGCTCATAAACGAATTTAAAAAAATAAAATTGCCTTACAATATAAACTCTTTGACGTTAAGCTCCATCGAATTCTTTTTAAATAATTTCGGCGAATTCGATAAAAATATAAAAAAAACGGTCGGGCAAAGAGAAAAATTGTATTCTGCGCTGAGTAAACTGGATTATATCCGTGTTTATCCGTCCGACGCCAATTTTTTATTGGTAAGGCTCAAAAATAAAAATTTAAAAAATAAATTCGATAAGTTTCTTAAGACCAATAATATAATCGTAAGAAGCTTTACGGGAGATATGGAATTGTTTTATAGGATTACCGTGGGCACGCCCGCCGAAAATAAAAAGCTCGCGGGTTATCTTAAAGATTTCGGGGCGTTATGAATTCCGCCTGTCAAGATATGCGGAATATGTTATAATATTATATTGTTTTAAGGTGAAAATATGGAAAAAATTAAACCGGTTCATTACGCAAAAACCGAGAAAGACGGGTCGAACGGACGCAAAGGGAATTTTGCAAGAAAAACGACCGAGACCGATATTAAACTTTCTCTCAATATCGACGGAAGGGGCAGTTACGGGATAGATTCGGGAGTGCCGTTCTTTAATCATATGCTCGAACAGTTTTCGAAGCACTCCGGTTTCGATATTCACCTTAACGCAAAAGGCGATATAGGGGTTGACCTGCACCATCTCATTGAAGATACCGGAATAGTCATAGGCGGCGCATTGATGAAATTATCGGGAGATAAAAAAGGAATTAAAAGATTCGGTTTCGCTTCTGTTCCTATGGACGAAGCGCTTGTGCAGTCCTCCATCGATTTTTGCGGAAGGTCTTTTTTTGTTTATAGATTTATGGACGAGGATATGTCCCAAGCCGGAAAATGGTCTTCGCCGCCTCTTTTTTCGGCTTCCAAGCAGGAATCGAGGGAAATTCTCGTAGATAAATTTTTTTACGTATATTCTAATATATTTTTTGAAGCGTTATGCAAAAATGCCCTTATAAATCTGCATATAAACATTCAATACGGTTCAAACGTCCACCATATGGTAGAGGCAATATTTAAATCGACGGGCAGGGCAATATCGGATGCGCTTAAAATAGCCGGTAATTACGGAATACCTTCGACAAAAGGAAGCATTTAAAAAGATGAAAAATTTAATTTTATTTTTCTTCGCGGTTTTATTATTCGGTCTTGCCGCGGCAAAAACAGGGAATGTTTATGCGTCTGCCGGCAATATAACGAAAGTTACGGATGTTTCCGTAAATAAAGCAGGCGGAACTATAAATATATATACTATAGGCAGACCTTATTATAAAGGGTATTTATTTAAGAAAGGGGATAAAAATTTTTTTATTCTGGCATTCGGGCGGTCTATTTTATACGGCCGCGGAAAAAAGATAGTCCGGCCTTTTAAAAATGTATATTCCGTTTCATATTCCCAATTCAGCGCCGCGCCGAATTATTCCGTCCATATAGTCTTCAGGCAAACCGCTTTGTCCGAGCCGCGGATAAGAACGATAAATACAGGGAACAGCCGCTATAAGACCGTTGTTTACGTTTTAAATAAAACAGGCGGATTCAAGGGAAAAACCTCAACCGTAAAGGTTAGGACGCCCGCCGCGTCCAGGGGGGTTCATTTCAATGTTTTTATAGATGCGGGCCATGGCGGAGGCGACCCGGGCGGCATAGGGCCTATGGGATTGCCGGAAGATTTTGTTAATCTGAGCATTGCGCTGAAACTAAAAAAACTTTTAGAAGCCAAAGGCATAAAAACGGAAATAGACAGGACGTCTAATATTAACGTGAGCTTGCAGCAAAGAGCCGCGGAGGCGAACAGAAGCGGAGCTAATTTATTTATAGGCTTATACTGCAATTCCGTCGTCGTTCCTTACTTGTATGGAACTACCGTTTATTATTTTCATAGAAATTCCTACGGGTTTGCGGGCTATTTAGAGCATTATATTTCCTCAAAGTTAAATCTGAAATACGACGGAGTCGTAAGAGACGACCTTTACGTGCTGAGGTTTACGACGATGCCGGCTGTCGTTATCGAATACGCTTTTATTTCTAATCCTTACGAAGAGCATCTTCTTGGTTCTTCCACATTCAGGCAGTTGATTGCGGGCGGAATAGCCAACGCAGTTTATAAATATTTTATTATAGAAAAAAAGTAAGCGCAAAAAACAATGGAAAAAAAAATAGCGATAATCGACTACGGAATGGGAAACCTTAAAAACGTCCGCAACGCTTTTAATTTTTTGGGATACGATGCCGAGATTACCGGAAATTATAAGCATATCGAAGAAGCCGACTATTTAATTCTTCCCGGCGTCGGCGGGTTTAAAGACGCTATGTTAACGCTTAAGCAAAAAAGGCTTATCGGTCCGGTTAAAGACGCTATTGCGGAGGGGAGGCGTTTTTTAGGAATATGTCTGGGCATGCAGCTTTTATTTGAAGCCTCCGAAGAATTCGGTTACAGCGAAGGTTTGGGAATTTTAAAAGGAAAGGTAATAAGATTCGACGATAGCGTTATTCCCCTTATACCGCATATAGGATGGAACGATATAGAAACTTTAAAACCGGCAAAAGAATTTAACGGAATAGCAAACGACAGCTTTTTTTATTTCCTGCATTCATATTATTGCGTGCCCGAAGAAGATATAACCGCCGCGGTTTGCGATTATTACGGTAAATTCTGCGCCTGCGTAAAAAAAGACAACATTTTCGCCTGTCAGTTTCATCCCGAAAAAAGCCATACCGCCGGATTGGCGTTATTAAAAAATTTTATAAATAATTAATTAAATTTATGATTATAATACCCGCCGTAGATATTCTCGGTTCAAAATGCGTCCGGCTTACTATGGGAGATTACGAAGTTAAAAAGGAATATGGACTTTCGCCCGCGGAAGCCGCTCTGAACTGGGAGAGGCTCGGGGCAAAAAGACTCCATTTAGTCGATCTTGACGGCGCTAAATCCGGAAACCCCGATAATTTTAATATTATAAAAGATATTATAAAATCGGTAAAAATTCCCGTGGAGGTCGGCGGAGGGGTAAGGAACGACGAAACTATAGAAAATTATTTTAATATCGGCGCGTCTTATATTATTCTAGGCTCGGTATTATTCAAGAATATTAATTCCGTCGAGGCTTCCCTGCTAAATTATAAGGGCAGAATCATAGCCGGAATAGATTTATACGATGAAAAAATAGCAGTTTCCGGCTGGAGAGAATACGTCGAAACGCCGTTCGGCGAAGCGGTGGAAAACTTAAGAGACCGCTACGGAATACGAACTTTTATATTCACCGATATTAAAAAAGACGGGATGCTCGCAGGGCTTAATTTAGAACTTATGTCGAGGCTTGCAAAATTAGGCGTTAATGTTATAGCGTCCGGAGGGGTTTCCGGGCAGGGCGATATCGTGAAACTTAAAGAGCTTAATCTTCCGTCTCTCGAAGGCGTAATAGTCGGAAAGGCCCTATACGACGGCAGACTCGATTTGGAAAAGGCAAACTACTTATTATACAAGGATTAGGGTAAATTTTTATGCTTGCAAAAAGAATAATACCATGCTTAGATATTAGAAACAACGAAGTCGTTAAGGGTATAAATTTTGAAGACTTACGAAGCGCGGGCGACCCTGTGGAGCTTGCAAAAAGATACGACGGAGAACTTGCCGACGAGCTTATGTTTTTAGACATAACGGCTTCGTACGAAAAAAGAAAAACTCTTCTGAAACTCGTCGATAAGATTTCCGAAAACATTTTTATTCCGTTCAGCGTGGGCGGCGGCGTTTCCGAAATAGAAGATATAAGGGATTTGCTTAACAGCGGGGCGGACAAAGTTTCTATTAATACCGCGGCGGTGGAGAAACCCGGCCTTATAGACGGCGCGGCAAAAAAATTCGGTTCATCTACTATAGTAATAGCGATAGACGCAAAAAAAATAGGGGATGAATATATTGTTTTCACGCACGGCGGAAGAAAAAATTCCGGAATCAACGCTATAGATTGGGCGAAAGAGGCTTATAACAGGGGCGCAGGAGAAATACTGCTGACAAGCATGGACAGGGACGGGACGAAAAACGGTTATGAAATAGAGCTTACTTCGTCCGTCGTTAAGAGCGTAAAAATTCCGGTTATCGCATCGGGAGGCGCAAGAGATGCTAAAGATATGGAAGAGGTTTTTGTCAAAGCCGATGCAAGCGCCGCCCTTGCCGCTTCGATATTTCATTATGAAAATTCGGGCATTATTCCTATTAAAAAATATTTAAAATCCAAAGGAATTAACGTAAGATTATAAAAACAGGACAATGGATAAGAAAGAAAATGATTTTAATCCTGTAACCGTTGACGTCTTCGACGGGAACTCTCTCGGCTTATTTTTAAAAAAAATTGATTTTTCTAAATTTAACGGGCTTATTCCGGCGGTTGCGCAGGATTATTTTTCGAAAGAGATATTAATGCTTGCGTTTATGAATGAAGAAGCGTTGAAAAAAACCGTCGAAACGGGCTATGCTCATTATTTTTCCAGGTCTAGAAACAAATTATGGAAAAAGGGCGAAACCTCCGGCCATACTCAGCATATAAAAGAAATCTTTTTCGACTGCGATAACGACAGTATTTTATTAAAAGTTATCCAGAAAGGTCCGGCTTGCCATACCGGGCATAAAACATGTTTTTATTCGAAAATAAATAACCGCCTTTTTGTAAATAGTGGGAACATAAATGAGAGCGAAATAAATAATAAAAATACCGGCGTCGGCGAAGAAAAATTTTATTCGCTTAAACTGTTAT
Source organism: bacterium (assembly GCA_021811805.1). Lineage (GTDB taxonomy): Bacteria > SZUA-79 > SZUA-79 > Acidulodesulfobacterales > Acidulodesulfobacteraceae > Acidulodesulfobacterium_A. The sequence goes on from JAKAQA010000021.1 coordinate 5,832, forward strand.
ACGACTTTATCGCAAGCCGAAAAGGCTCCGACCCGCAAAAATCGTATGTCGCAAAGCTTTTAAAGGGAGGGCCGGAAAAAATCGGCAAAAAGCTTCAGGAGGAATCCCTTGAAGTTATTTTATCGGCTATAGAAGGCGACAGGGATAAATTAATTTACGAATGCGCCGATTTGATGTTTTTTTATATCGTGATGTTAATTTATTCGGATATCGATTTTTTTAACGTAATAGACGAGTTAAAAAGAAGGGAAGGGGTTTCGGGATTAGACGAAAAAAGAGCGCGTTAAAATTTATAGGTTGACAAATTAATAGAAAATATACGATACTATATAAGGGTAAAATTTGAAATGGCGGCAGAATTGAATTATGTCCCCATAATATTTTAGGGAAAAAAGGAGGCGAATTTAGGTTTTGTCTATCGTAAAAATTAAAGAAAACGAATCTTTCGAAAATGCTTTAAGAAGATTTAAAAAATCCTGCGAAAGAGCCGGAATCCTTTCCGAAATCAGGAAAAGGGAGCATTACGAAAAGCCGAGCGTTAAGAAAAAGAAAAAAGCGGCGGCTTCCAGAAAAAGAAATTCCAAAAAGAATTACTTCAATTATTAATATTATTAATAAAAACTTTATGAGCTATATAGATATAGCCTTTTTAGTTTTATTTATCGCAATAATGATAAGGGGCTTTTTCAGGGGCTTTATAAAAGAGGCTATATCCTTGCTCGGAGTTTTTGCCGCCTATTTAGGCGCAACGTACGCAAGTTCGCATTATATCGCCAAACCGTTTCATAACGAAGAGATAGGGAAAATTATTATCTTTTCCGGAGTATTTGTCGCCGTCGTAATTGTTTTCGCATTAATTTCGCTGATAATTACCAAAATTATAAACCTGCTTAAATTAGGATTTTGCAACAGGTTGGGCGGTTTTTTTTTGCCGGAATTAAAACTTTTTTATTGTTGAGTTTAGTTTTATATTTTATTTTTTCTTTCCGTGCAGTGAATAAACGCTTTGGATATTACAAATCTCAGAGTTTTATACCTTATTTTCTCAAAACAGGCAAATTTTTGTCCCCCTATCTCGGCAGGTTTTATTAAAATTTTTCTTTCCGAAAAAAACGATTAATATTTATAAATTATGGACAGAAATATAGAAACCGTGTTGTCTTATGTAAATATAGTCGATGAAGTGTCCGGGTTCGTAAAACTAAAAAAAACCGGTCAAAATTATTCCGGTTTATGCCCTTTCCACTCGGAAAAGACTCCTTCGTTTCACGTCAACGAAACAAAAGGCCTTTATTATTGTTTCGGATGCGGCAAAGGCGGCAATGTTATAGGATTTCTTAAGGATATAAAGGGGGACTCTTTTAAAGAGGTTATAGATTATCTTAAGAAAAAATATAATATACCGCTTGAAGATACAAAGTTTTATAGAACCGCTCAAACAGCTGCGAACGAAGCCCCGCTTAAAAAAATCCTTAATCTTGCTTTAAACTTTTATTACGAAAATCTTTTCGTTTATATGTCAAGCAGCGGACATATAATGAAATACCTTAAAGACAGGGGTATAGACGAAAATACCGCAAGGGATTTTAAATTGGGATATGCGGGGTTCGGAAACGGGTTAACGGCGCTTTTGCTTAATAGCAAAGCCGATTTAGACATTGCCGTAAATGCCGGATTGTTAATTAAAAAACAGGAGCATAACAGAGGGTATTCGGACAGGTTCGTGAATAAGCTTATTATTCCGATAATGGACAGAGCGGGAGAGCCAGTCGCGCTGGCATCCAGAATAATTTTAAAGGAAGGCGAAGCGTCCCCGCTTAATTTTCCTAAATATATAAATACCAATAACTCCGAAATTTTCGTAAAAAATAATACTCTGTACGGTTTAGACAAAGCCCTGCCTTTTATTAAAAAAGAAAACGCAGTTTTTGTGGTCGAGGGCTATTTCGATATGATAACGCTTTATTCCAGGGGCGTTAAGAACGCGGTCGCGACGATGGGCACCGCCCTTTCTAAAAATCACATAGTTAATTTATCGAGATTATGCGACGAGATTATTCTTCTTTACGACGGCGATAAGGCAGGCATAAATGCGATAAATAGAGGGATGGAATTATTCGGGAGTTTTATGGAAAGTCCCGAAAAAAATATATATGCGGTATGTCTGAACGACGGCAGCGACCCCGACAGCTATGTCAGAAAATACGGGCGGGACAGCCTTATAAAATTAATACGGGACGGCAAAAAAACGCCGGTAGAGTTTGCCATAGATTATTATATTGAAAAAAGGAAAAACAACGGTATAATCAAAGATAGGGGCGATGAAAGAAGCGAAAAGAATCTTAAAGAAAAAATATCGGCGATTCGCGAAATAGCTCCTTTTTTGATGAAAATAAATGATAATATTACCTTTTCCCATTACCTTAATATACTTGCTAAAAGGCTGGGATTAAAGGAAGAGGCGGTAAGAGAATATATATATTCTAATGAAACGCGGGGCGCAAATATTAATGCCGGCGGCAATGAAGCTTATGCAGCTTTAGGATATGGAAAAGAAGACTTAAATATAAATATAGAAGATATAATAGTAGGTAAAATATTCTGCAATTTGCTATTGACAGAATATATAAGCGATGATATAATAAATGAATTTTCCGATAAAAATGCCGTTTTTATAATTAGAGAAATAAAAAATGCATTAAAAAACGGTATAAACAAAGAAAATAATATTAGCATTGAAAGTAAGATAGAAGAGATAGTTTTAAAAACCGAAAACAGCTCGAAATGGAGTCAAATATATTATTCGAGTTTATTAAAGGAAGATAAAAGCTCGGAAGCCAAAAACGGAAAGGACGATTTTAAAAAACTTCTCATTAAATTAAAGGTCGATAACATAAATAAAACCTGCAAAGGCATTTTGAGCGAAATCAGAAGCGGACTGCTCGATGAAAGCGGCAAATATCTTAAATGGCAAGAACTTAACAGATTAAAATATATTTCTAAAGAATTTCAGAGAAAAATCTGCGGTTATTAAGGATGATAATTTACATTAATATATGAGTAAAAAAAATATAAAGAATAAAAATAAGGAAAACATCAAAGCAAATATTAATAATAATATTAATAAAACTGCCGGCAAATCCAAAGCCGCCGTTGCGGATACCTTAAAAGACAAAGAATTAGAGAATAAGATAATCGGCAAAAGCGTCGAAAAGATGAAGGACCGTCCAGGCAGATTGAGTTACGACGATTTTAACGATATACTGCCACAGAATATAGTATCTCCCGACCAGATAGACGATTTGATAAGCATGCTCGGGGAAAAAGATATAGACCTCGGGAGAGACACGTCGTCCATCTTCATAAAAGCGGGACACTCGAAGTTCGCGGGCGAAGAAACGTTTAACGAAGAGGCCGAAGTCGAAGAAGAAGATTTATCCCTTAAAACAAACGACCCCGTCAGAATGTATCTTAAAGAAATGGGCTCGGTTTCTTTGCTTACCCGCGAAAGAGAGATAGAGATAGCAAAGAGCATAGAAGAAGGAGAGGAAGAGATTTTTTCTTCGGTTCTTAACTCGGATATATTGATAAAATGGATAATATCGATTGGGGACAAATTAAAAAACCAGGAGCTTAACATTACCGGAATAGTTTCCGATTTCGACGACGTCGATTTTCCGAGCGATAAAGATATAGAAAAATCTACGGGCAGATTTTTGTCTATCATCGAAAAAATTAAAAAAGAAGTAAAATTTACGGAAAATAAATCCAAATCCGATACGTCCGGCAAAAAGCGGAAAAAAGAAAAAATAAGGGTGGAAGAGGGCAATTCGGATACCGGCGGGTCAGATATCGAAGACCATATAGAAAACATCGATGCCGCCAATATAACAAAAGTTTTTACATGGACGTCTCCTAAAAATTTAACTCAGGAAACAAAAAAAAAGATACTCGGCTACATTAAAGATTTAAGGCTGAAAAAGAAAATATCCGACAAAGTCATAATGAGGCTTAAGAATCAAAACGGGAAAATCTTAGAATTCGAAGAAAGCATAAAAGAACTCGAATCTACGTATAAAAAGAAAAACGAAATAAGCGAGCAGTCTAAATCGCAGGAACATAAACGGTTAGAAAGCATAAACAAGCTAATTAACGAATATAAGGCTAAGATAGCCGCATCCGAAAAAGAAGTCGGCGTTTCTAAAAGCGAACTTAAAAAAATAGTCGAAGCCATAAAAATCGGCGAAGAAAAATCCAAGGTCGCTAAGACCGAGCTTGTAGAAGCGAATTTGAGGCTTGTCGTTTCCATCGCTAAAAAATATTCAAACAGGGGACTTCAATTTTTAGACCTTATTCAGGAAGGAAATATAGGGCTTATGAAAGCCGTCGAAAAGTTTCAATATCAAAGAGGTTATAAATTTTCTACATATGCGACATGGTGGATAAGGCAGGCCATAACGAGGGCAATTGCCGACCAGGCGAGAACTATAAGAATTCCGGTTCATATGATAGAAACTATAAATAAATTAATCAGAACTTCCCGGGCTTTAGTGCAGGAAATAGGAAGAGAGCCGGTTCCGGAGGAAATTGCCGAGAGAATGGACCTTCCTATAGATAAAGTCAGAAAGGTTTTAAAGATAGCCAAAGAGCCTATTTCTCTGGAAACGCCTATAGGCGAAGAAGAAGATACGCATCTCGGAGATTTTATAGAAGACAAGGCTACGGTTCTTCCTTTAGAAGCCGCAATAAATTCGGATCTCGAAGAACAGACGGGAAGGGTTTTGTCTTCTCTTACCGAAAGGGAAGAAAAGGTCCTGAGAATGAGATTCGGCATAGGTATAAAATCGGACCATACCCTTGAAGAAGTAGGGCAGGAATTCGGAGTTACAAGAGAAAGAATAAGGCAGATAGAGGCAAAAGCCCTCAGGAAGCTCAGGCATCCAAGCCGTTCCAAAAGGCTTAAAACATTTGTAAAGTAGTGGATTTAGGGCCTATAGCTCAGCTGGTAGAGCGGCCGGCTCATAACCGGTTGGTCCCTGGTTCGAACCCGGGTGGGCCCACCATTTTAAAAATGTCATTATTTATAAAAGATGCGGTAGGTAGATTAGAAGACCTGATACCCCTTAATTTGCAGGAAGAATGGGATAATTCGGGTTATCAAATAAAACTCGCAGAAGTTCCCCTCTCCGGTATCGTAACATCGTTAGACCTTACGGATAAGTCGGTAAATTTGGCCGTAAGCAAAAGTTTTAATCTTTTATTAATACACCATCCTCTTTTTTTTCATCCCTTAAGTTCGATAAATTTAGATTCTAACGACGGAAAACTTGCGGGACTCATCATGGAAAATAAAATCTGCGTTTATGCGATGCATACGAATTTCGATTCATCGCGTTATTCTATGAGCCGCTATATTTTAAATAAACTTAAAATAAAAGAAATATTTCCGTTAATTCCTCATAAAAGAAAACTTTATAAACTGTCGATTTTTATTCCTAAGGGTTATGTCAATGCCGTAAGGGACGTTCTTTTTAAATACGGAAATCCTAAAATCGGCAATTACGAAAACTGTTCTTTCGAAACAAAAGGAAAAGGGTCGTTTAAACCGCTCGAAGGTTCAAATCCGTTTATAGGCGAATCGCAGAAAACTACTTTTACCGATGAATCCAAACTCGAACTTCTTATAGAAGAAAAATTTATAAAAAAAGCGATAGGCGAGATGAAAGCCGTTCATCCTTATGAAGAAGTTGCTTTCGATTTATATCCGCTCTACGATTTCGGCGGAAATGCGGCCGAAGGCATGGGTGCGGTGGGGAATTTTAAAAGTAAAATCGATTTCGGCGGCCTTTTAAACAAAATACAGGAACTGTTTTCTCCTATTTTTATAAATTATTGCGGAAATTTGAATAAAAAAATAAAAAAAGTTGCGGCCGTTTCGGGAAGCGGTTTTTCTTTTATGGATAATGCCGTAAGAGCGGGCTGCGACGTCTTGATATCCTCCGAATTAACGCACAGCAAAGCAATAAAAGCAAACAAAAGCGGTCTCTGTTTAATAGAAATGTCCCATTTCGACACCGAAAAATATTTTACTGCCATAACCAAAGATATATTGACTAAAGAATTCAACGTGCCTGTTATCGAAAATACTTATGAAAATAACCCGTTTTTTAAATACAAAGGAGGAGAACTTTGAACGAACAGATTTCTTTTATAGTGGAAATTCAAAATATCGACGTGGAGCTGTTGAAATTTGAAGAATCGCTTAAAAAAACTTTCAATGAAATCGAGGAGTCGCAGAATAATCTTAAATCGAAAGAATCGGAACTCGAAAAGCTTAAAGAGGACTTGGCGGAAATCAATAAAAAAATTAAAACTTCCGAACTTGATATAAAATCTTGCGAAGATAAGATAATTAAGATGAAAGATACTCAGAAGCTGATTAAAACCAATAAAGAATATAACGCGATTCAAAAATCCATAAAAGATAACGAAGCATTAAAAAAGAAATCCGAAGACGAACAATTGGAATATATGGAAAATAAAGAGTCTATAAGCGGCAAAATAGCTCTCGTCCAAAAAGAAATAGAAGAACTTACAGGCGGGTTATCTGTTAAAAATACGGAATATAAAGAAAACGAGAAAGAAATAGAGTCGGCAAAAAAAGATTTTATCGACAGGAGAGATACAGTCAAAAAAAAGATTAAAAAAGATTATATAGACATATATGAGGCCGTTAAAAAAAATAAAGGATTTCCGGCAATTGCTTCCGTGATGAAATCGGGAGCATGCACGGGATGCTACAGGATGCTTCCGCCTCAGCAGTTTAACGAGCTTATATCGGAAAACGTATTTATGCAGTGCCCCGTATGCTCAAGGATACTTTATATAGATAAGACTTTGCCGGAACCTGCCGCTCCCGCGGGTAAGGTTTCAAAAAAAATCAGTAAAAATAAGATATGAACTTAACGGTCTATACCGATGGCGCGTCCCGCGGAAATCCGGGCAAATCCGGCGCGGGAATTTTGATTCTTGACGAAAACGGACTGCAGGTAGCTTCTTTAAACGAATATCTCGGTATTTCTACCAATAATGAAGCCGAATATAAAGCTCTTATTATAGCGCTCGAATTTTTATCGGGCATGGCAAACGATGGGGACGCCGATATAACCGAGGTACTTTTTTTGCTTGATTCCCAACTGCTCGTTAATCAGATGAACGGAGTTTATTCAGTTAAGAGCGCAAATATGCTGCCTCTTTACCGTAAAGCGCGAAAACTTATTGATGATATAAAAGCGGCTTTAAAGCGGAGGGGAAATTTACTTAAAGTAAAGTTCCGGCATATTCCGAGAGAACTTAACAAGGACGCGGACAGGCTGGCTAACCTTGCGATAGATGCCTCCGGCGTTTGATAAATAATTATATTATATATATATTGACGGACAAACGCCAAACTGTTAAAATATTTCTGTAGCCGTAAGCAAAAACAGTCGGTCGCGAAAGACTTTTATGTTTTTCGAGGAAAGTCCGGGCTCCAAAGAGCATAACGCCGTTTTATACCGGTGAAGGCAACTTTAAGGAAAGCGCAACAGAAAATATACCGCCTTATTTAATAGGGTAAGGGTGAAATAGCGAGGTAAGAGCTCACTTGGACGTTATGTAAATAACGCCTATGGCAAGCCCCGTTAGGAGCAAGAACAAATAGGAAGACTTAAGGCTGCTCGCCTTGCATAGTCTTCGGGTTGTTCGCAAAGAGAAATGACCGACCTTGACAGAACCCGGCTTATGTTTTTGCTTGCAGCTATAACTCTCCTTTAACTATTTAAATTGAGTCCAAATGGAAATCAAAAACATCAGGAATTTTTCTATTATAGCCCATATAGACCATGGGAAATCTACGCTTGCGGACAGGTTTCTGGATTTTACCGGAGCGATTACCGAAAGAGAAAAAGTCTCCCAATTTTTGGACAATATGGAACTCGAGCGGGAGAGAGGCATTACTATTAAGGCGCAAACCGTAAGATTAAATTATAATTACGGCGGCAAGGATTATATCCTTAATCTGATAGATACTCCCGGACACGTGGATTTTTCTTACGAAGTTTCAAAATCCTTAGCCGCATGCGAGGGGGCGCTTCTTGTCGTCGATGCGACTCAGGGAGTTGAAGCCCAGACCCTTGCAAATGTTTATATAGCTTCAGACATGAATTTGGCCGTCGTTCCTGTTATCAATAAAATAGACTTGCCCAGCGCCGATCCGGAAAAAACCAAAAAAGAAATCGAAGAAGTCGTCGGCATAGAAGCCGATAATGCTATTTTGGCAAGCGCAAAAGAAGGCATCGGAATAAAAGAAATACTCGAGGCTATTATAAATAAAATTCCTTCTCCGAAAGGAGACCCGCTTTTTCCGCTAAAGGCTTTAATCTTCGATTCATGGTTCGATTCCTATCAGGGCGTCGTAGCGCTTATAAGAATATTCGACGGTAAAGTTTCCCCCGGCGATATTATCTTATTAATGAATTCGGGAGTTTCTTACGAAGTCCAGAAAGTCGGCGTTTACAATCCGTATATGAAGGAATTAGAAGGTTTAACCGCCGGAGAAGTCGGCTTTATTATCGCAAACATAAAAGATTCCGGCAGTTTTAAAATAGGCGATACTATTACTTTAAAAGCCAATCCCGCAAAAGAGCCCCTGCCCGATTTCAAAGAGCCAAAACCTATGGTGTTTGCCGGTATTTACCCGATAGATTCGGACGATTACCCCGAACTTAAAGATTCCATAGAAAAATTAAAACTCAACGACCCTTCCTTTTCTTACGAACCGGAAAATTCCCTTGCGCTTGGATTCGGTTTCAGATGCGGATTTCTCGGGCTTCTGCATATGGAAATAATAGTGGAAAGGCTGGAAAGGGAATACGGCTTAAGCCTGATATCTACTTCTCCTACCGTTCTTTACAATATAATGACGTTTAAGGGGGAGATGAAATCGGCTCTTAACCCTATGAAATTTCCTCCGTCAAAAGATATTCCCATGCAGGAAGTCGACCATATCGAAGAGCCTTTTATAAGGGCGAATATTTATGTCCCGTCCGAATATCTAGGAAAGATAATAAACTTATGCGTCGAGAAAAGGGGACTGCAGGTCGAGCTTAAGTATATAACTAAAAGCAGAGTCCAGCTTGTTTATGAATTGCCTTTGTCGGAGATAGTCCTCGATTTTTACGACCAGCTTAAATCTCTTTCCAAAGGTTACGCTTCTTTCGATTACGAATTCAGCGGGTATAGGCCGGCAGATATGATAAAACTCGAAATATTGGTTAATAAAGACGCAGTCGATGCCCTTTCCGTTATTGTCCACAAGGATAAAGCTTACGCCAGAGGAAGAAATATAGTCGAGAAACTCAGGACTTTAATACCGAGGCAGATGTTCGAGGTCGTGCTTCAGGCGCAGATAGGTTCAAAAATTATCGCGAGGGAAGAGATTAAAGCATTGAGAAAAAATGTTCTGGCAAAATGTTACGGCGGCGATATTACAAGAAAGAGAAAACTTTTAGAGAAGCAGAAAGAAGGAAAGAAAAAAATGAAAAACATAGGCTCTGTGGAGATTCCCCAGGAAGCCTTCTTATCGATATTGAAAGTTTGACGGCATTTGCTTGACATAGACGTTTTCGTATATTTATTAGACTTAAGAGAAAAAAATTGGTATAATTAAAAAGTTTATAAATAAAATAGGTTCTATTTTCGAGAATTAAAATATGAGCAAGCATACTTTATGGGATTATTTTAAGGCGGTAGTTATAGCTATAATCATCGCCTTAGTTTTTAGAACTTTTGTCGTTCAGGCGTTTAAGATACCTTCCGGTTCAATGGAGCCGACTCTTATTCCCGGCGACCATATACTTGTCAATAAGTTTATATACGGCATTCATATTCCTTTTACGAAGTCGTATATTCCGGTATCTAAACCGAAGACCGGACAGGTAATAGTTTTTAAATTCCCTTACGCCGGCAAATATAACCTTCACAGAGGGATAGATTTTATTAAAAGGGTAGTAGGAACGCCCGGCGATAAAATCCAGATTATTAACAACAGGGTTTATATAAACGGGCATATTTATAAATGCAGATATGCGGAATGGAAATCGAAAACTATTTTGCCCGCATACGGTTCTCCTAGAGACAACTACGGACCCGTAACAGTTCCGAGAAATGAGCTTTTCGTAATGGGAGACAACAGGGACAACAGTTTCGACTCGAGATACTGGGGTTTCGTTCCTTACAAAGACATTACGGGGGAGGCATTTATTGTTTACTTCTCATGGAACCCGAAAAATCATTTCGATATATACTGGAAGCGTTTTTTTAAATCTATTCCCGGCTGTCCTTTTAAGAAAAATATAGGGTGATCGGTAAAATTGAAGAAAGAAATTATTTTCGACGATAAAGAAACAGGGTTAATTTTAGATAATTTTATAAAAAATATTTTAAATTCGAAAATTAATTTTAACAATGCCGCTATAATCGGGATAAAAAGCGGCGGAGTTCCGTTAGCCGGTTTAATTAGAAAGGCGGTCTCCGAAAGGTTTAATATCGACTGCAAGATAGGATGCGTCGATATGACCCTTTACAGGGACGACCCTTTTTTCGTAAAGAAATCCGGAGACGCTACGGAACTGGCTTTCGATATAAACGATAAAGAAATTATACTTATAGACGACGTTATAAACAGCGGCAGAACCGTCAGGGCTTCCATAGACGAAATTTTTGATTTTGGAAGGCCGGAAAAGATTAATCTTGCGGTTTTTATCGATAAAGGCGGAAGAGAACTGCCGATATGCCCCGATTTTACCGGGAAAAAAATAAGAGCCGGTAAAAAAGAAATAATCAACGTAGATGTTTTAAGCAAAAAAAAATTCGTAGAAAAATATGAGCTTTAATAAAAAAGACCTCATTTCAGTCAAAGACCTTTCTGCATCCGACATTAATTATTTTATAGAAACGGCAAAAGAGTTTAAAAAAATATCGCTGAAAGATATAAAAAAAGTCCCTACGCTCAGAGGAAAGACCGTTGTAAATATTTTTTACGAACCTTCAACAAGGACAAGGTCGTCTTTTGAAATTGCCCAGAAAAGATTAAGCGCGGATTCTTTAAGCATATCCATTGCGCAGAGCTCCGTTACAAAAGGAGAAAGCCTTAAAGATACTATACTCAATCTGGAAGCCATGAAACCCGATGCTTTCGTATTGAGGCATTCGGAATCCGGTGCGGCTCATTTTGTATCGAAATGGACCGATGCATCCGTAATTAACGCAGGCGACGGCATAAACGAACATCCTACCCAGTGCCTTTTAGACATAATGACGGTTATGGAAGAAAAAAAAGACGTCGGGTCCCTTAAAGTGGCTATAATAGGCGATATTTATCATTCAAGAGTAGCCAGGTCGGATATTTACGGATTCTCCAAATTGGGAGCGGAAGTTTATCTTTATGCCCCTCATTCTCTTTTGCCGAGATTAATCGAGCTTAAAAACGTTAAGATAGCCAAGAATATGGAAGAAGCGGTTAAAGGCGCGGACGTTATAATAATGCTCAGAATACAAAAAGAAAGGGCAAGCTATTATTTTATACCGTCGATTGAAGAATACAGGAATTTCTTCCAGT
>JAKAQA010000022.1 GCA_021811805.1 bacterium
CGACCTCGGAGGCGGCGGGGGAATAAGAAAATATAACATGAAATCTCGCAACCATATATACTCCCGCGGTAACCATCGTCGCCGCATGGATAAGGGCGCTGACCGGAGTAGGTCCTTCCATGGCGTCGGGCAGCCATACATATAGGGGAAACTGAGCCGATTTTCCTACTGCCCCGGCAAATAAAAGCAAAGCTATAATCGTCGTCGTATAAGCGGGTATGGACGGAACAGCCGCAAATACGGCTTCATAGTTAAGGGTTCTGGTTGTTGCGAATAAAAGGAAAATACCTACCGCAAATCCGAAATCCCCGACTCTGTTAACTATAAAGGCTTTTTTTCCGGCATCGGAAGCGGATTTTTTTTCATACCAGAATCCTATTAAAATATAAGAGCAGAACCCGACCGCCTCCCAAAATACATATAAAAGAAGCAGATTATTCGATATCACGAGCATTATCATCGAAAAAACGAAAAGGTTCAGAAACGAAAAATACCTGGAAAAACCTTTGTCCCCCTGCATATATCCGATGGAATATACATGAACAAGCGCGCTGACGCCCGTAACCATAACGAGCATAATTACCGAAAGCCTGTCTATGACCGCCGATACGCCGGTCTTAAATATGCCGGCATAAACCCAGGGGTACAGGGTATCCGTAAATCCATGGGAATAGGCGACTATAAAGAAAAGAACGACGGATAAAATAAAAGAGGCGATTACGAAACCGCTGGCGATATATCCGGACAAACCCTTAAAATAATTTCCGAACAAACCGCATAAAAACCAGCCGGAAAGGGGAAATAAAGGAATTAACCACGTGATTAATATTTTAAAATCCATTGTAAATAATTACCTTTTAGTTTTAATTTTTCAATTCGTTTGCCTTATCGATATCTACCGTTCCTTTTTCCCTGTAAAAAGCAATCGCTATGCCCAGAGCTATTGCCGCCTCCGCCGCGGCGACGACTATAACGAAAATCACGAATATATCTCCTGAAATCAGGTTTAGACGGTTAGACACGGCTACAAACCCCAGGTTAGCTGCATTAAACATAAGTTCTAAGCTCATGAAAACGACTATTAAATTCTTTCTTACGATTACTCCGAGAGCTCCGATACAGAAAATTATGCTCACCACTATCAAATAGTTGTTCATAAGTTTATTGCGCCTGAAATTAAAATTTAATATTTTTTCTTAGCAAATAAATAAGCGCCTATTATTGCTACAAATAAAAGGATAGAAGCAATCTCGAAAGGCAGCATATACTCCGTAAATAAAAATTCCCCTATAATCTGGGTATTTCCTATTTTTTTAATTAGAGCGCCGGTAAAAATACCGGTAGGTTTTTTTTCCGCTCCGTTGATTATATAAATAACTATTTCGGCAAATAAAATTAACGAAATCAGCCCCCCGATAATTTTTTGATGCAAGTCCGACCCGATATTTTTTATTCTCGAAATATTAAGCAGCATTATGACTAAAACCACGAGAACCATTATAGCGCCGGCATAGACAAGTATCTGCATAGCCGCAAGAAACTGCATATCTAAAATTACGTAAAAACCTGCAAGCGCAAAAAAGCATAAAACTAAATAGAGCGCCGACGTAAGCGGATTCCTCATCGTTACGACCATTAAAGCCGAAAAAATAGCTATAAAAGAAAAAACATAAAAAAGCGCTTCCAAAGTTATCCTCTTAATTTACCTTGATTTTATTAATTTTTCTATTCCGTAAATTCCTTCGTCGCGGGTATAAAAAGCGACTTCATAATCGCTGCCGAGGCTTATAGCTTCTTCCGGACAGATTTCTTCGCAGTATCCGCAGCAGATGCATCTTAACAGGTCTATTTCGAATGACGACGGATGCCGCCTTCCGTCGTTAAACGTCCCCGCTTTAATTTTATCTAAACTGCGATTATGTTTTTGCCTTTCCGTAAGTTCATGCTCGAATCCGTAATCCACATAACCGGATTTTATTTTAATAGCTTCGGACGGGCATACGGTCTGACATAAAAAACATGCTACGCACCTTAAGGAGCCGTCTCCGTTAACGTTGAGATGAGGAAAAGCCCTGAACCGTTCCGCTATCGTAAGCCTTTCTTTCGGATATTGAAACGTCACCGGTTTGCGAAAAAAAGTCTTAATAGTCGTTTTTAGCCCTACTAAAAAATTTTTCGAAATTTCTATAATTGAATTTTCCTGTTTTTCGGTATTCATATCTTTCCAGCTTTTACCTTTTTACCTGTTTAATAAAATCATTATAAAACCGGTAACTATGATATTGGCTAATGCCAACGGCAACAGAAATTTCCACCCTAGATCCATAAGCTCGTCGTACCTGAGCCTCGGATAAGTCCACCTGAGCCATAGATATATAAGTATTACAAAAAAAACTTTGATTAAAAACCATAAAACCGACGGAAGGAAAGGTCCCTGCCATCCCCCAAGAAACAACGTAACGATTATTGCGCTGTTAACAACCATCTGAGCATATTCGCCGATAAAATAAAACGCAAATTCCATGCTGGAATATTCGGTATGAAATCCGGCAACAATCTCACCTTCGGCTTCTCCTAAATCAAAAGGAACCCTGTTCATTTCCGCGGTAGATGCTATAAGATAAATTATAAACCCTACCGGCTGATAAACTATAAACCACATATGCGACTGTTCGGAAACTATTTTCGCAAGGCTTAAATCTCCCGCAATCATTATTATGCCCACGATAGAAAGAACAAGGGCGACTTCGTAGCTTATCATCTGCGCGGCGGTTCTAATTCCTCCGAGCAGTGAATATTTGCTGTTGGAAGCCCAACCTCCCAACACTACCCCGTAAACGCCCAGCGAAGTTAGCGCGAGAATAAAAAGTATTCCTATATTTACGTCTGTTATTTGAAGCGGAACCGTATGCCCCATAATCTTTACCGGCGCGCCGAAAGGGATAACCGCAAAAGTGGTCAAGGCGGGAATAACCACGATTATCGGAGCCAAAAGAAACAAAAATTTATTAGCGCCTGCAGGGATAATATCTTCTTTAAAAAACAGTTTTATCCCGTCGGCTATCGGCTGTAATAATCCATGGAATCCCGCTTCCATAGGACCCATTCTGTTTTGTATTCTGGCGGCTATCTTGCGCTCTAAAAGAGTGAGATATGCGGCGGCACCCAAAAGTCCGGCAAAAACGATTAAAATTTTAATAATATCCGCGATAAGCCAAAACATCATATTTTATAATATCTTTATTAATAAAATTTTTTAGTTTTATCGTTATAGTAAAAATTACTTCTGGCTTTAATTTTATTATAATATATCATATCTTTTGTTTTAAATGAATCTATAAAGCGCGGCAATTCATCTTTTATATAATAATTAAAAGAGTGCCCGAGCCTATTTGAAATTTCGAGCAGGATAGAGGGAATATCTTGCCTGTACTCTCCCAAATTGAACTCGTTGTTTACTCCGATTATTTTGCCTTCGAAATTTTCATAAATAGAGCCTCTGCTTTCAAGAAAGTCTTTAACCGGTATTACGATATCCGCCATCGTCGAAAGCATGCCGGCTTTTGAAGAAAAAACAGTTAAAAATTCCATATTCGCCGCATGTTTGGCTATATCCTTAAAAACCGGGCCGTTAGCTGAATCGCCTATATATATCATGTTTTTGATTTTGCCGCCGTTTAATCCCGAATTTATCGAACCTAAACCTGAAAAACCGCTTTCCGGATTGACTCCGGCTTTTACCAGCCCCCTGTAATTGAAAGGCTTAATCAGGGGATAAACGTATAAAGTCTTCTGCTCGTCTCTTAAAAATTCTACGATTTCTTTCAATATTAAAATGTCGGCGCCCATATCGTATGCCGATAAAAGACCGTCGCCCAATATAACGGAAACCGAATCTGCTTTAAGCATATTTTCCGCAATTTCATCGTCTTTTTTAGACCCGTGAACATAAATATCCGACCGCAATCCCGCCAGAAAATCGTGAAAAGAGGATATATCTATATCTTTTCTGATATACGCAATATCTTCGAATCTGGATAAAAAAGGAACCGTATTTTTTTTTATATTTATTAATAATAGTTTGCCGCCGTGTTCTCTGTGCGCTTTCATAATATTATAAGAAACATAAGGAATCTCGTCTTCTATATTACCGATATAAAGCATAATTTCGGAATTCTGCAACGCTTTGATATCGAAAGATTCTTCTCCTTTAAATACCCTGTTGAATTTATCGAGATTAATCCTGTAGAATTCAGGCTCCGCAATATCGAAATATGCAGGCTTAAGTATATTTTTTACGAATCCGGCTATGGCGAAACCGTCGTTTACGGAAACATTCGGAGATACTAAAACAGCAGTATTATCCATTCCGCCTTTTTCGGAGATATTTTTAATCCTTAACGCAAATTCGTTTAAAACATTTTCGAAGGCGGTTTCCTCAGGCATAGATTTCTTTTTAATATAAGGCGAAGAAATATAATATCCGTCATTTTTTCCTATGCCTTCATAAAAAAACCCCTGCCTGCACAAATATCCGCCGAACAAAGATTCCGTCCTAACTAAAGATTCCTCGCCGGCATATCTGTAATATTCTATCCTGCAGGCGGCCGAACATTTATCGCAAACGGACGAAAAAGGGGATTCCTGCCAGTATCTTTCTTTAAATTTCGACGGTTTTGAAACGAGGGCGCCCACGGGGCATACTTCTATGCAGTTTCCGCAATAATAGCATTTTAAAATATCGGTTTCCGTTTTATCTTCTATAAAAGAACTGCCCGCAGGTTTTCCGCCGTATTGGTTTTTGTCTTCGTGCCTCAATCCTATATAACTGTCGTAACCGGTTCCTTTAATTTCGTAAAAAGGATTCCCGTACATATCCGAACATACTCTTATGCAACGGGAACATAAAACGCAACGCGTTGCCGTATATTCTATATATTCGCTTTTAAATATATTCGTCCTGTCGGGATATAATTTTTTATTTTTTTGTTTTGTAAGCCCGAATTCAAAAGATAAATCCTGCAGCATACAATATCCGGATTTATCGCATACGGGACAGTCGAGCGGGTGGTCTAAAAGAAGATGCGATAATGCCTCTTTTCTGACATTCCAGACTTTTTCCGTATCCGTATAGATTTCATAGCCTTCTTTTACCTTTGCTACGCAGGACGGTACGGGATGTTCTATGCCTTTAACTTCAACCGAGCAGATTCTGCAGGAGCCGATAGGCCTTAATCTCTTAAGATAACAAAGAGTCGGAATCTTAATGCCGGCTTGAGAAGCGGCTTCGAGTATCGTAAGCCCGGTTTTGGTTATCAGTTTTTTATCGTTGATAGTTATTTCTATATCCATTATTTATTTCCCTGAATTATCAATCTTCGAATTTAACAAGCATAAGCATATAACACCTCATGCATCTCACGGCTTCGTAAACGGCGTCGTCGGAAGTAAAGCCTTTTTCGGCTTCGGAAAAATCGGCCACGCGTTTTTCGACCGGTTCCTCGACCTGCTTTGCGGCCGGGTTGCCGGCAGGAAGGTCAGGGTAGTCTATTATTTCTTTTTTGTCGTACACGCCTATTTTCATGAGCAGTTTCTCAAAGATATCATCATCGGTTATATTGAAAGCGCCCGTCCTGATATATTCGTCTATTCTTCGCGCCGCATTTTTACCGTCTCTGTTGGAATCGACTATGCTTATGGGTCCGGTCATCGCATCTCCGCCTGCAAAAACTCCCGGCATATCCGTCATATGAGTATATTCGTCAACGGCAATCGTCTTCCATTTTGTAGTTTTAACGTCTGGAGTATCCTTTAAAAAATCGAGCTCGGAAATCTGGCCGACCGCCATTATAAAAGAATCGCAGTCTATATCGAATTCGCTTCCCGGAATTTCCACGGGACTTCTCCTGCCGCTGGAATCGGGGTCTCCGAGTTTCATTTTAACGCATCTAAGTCCTTTAACTTTGCCGTTTTCTTGAATTATGCTCACGGGATTGGTTAAAAATTCGAACTTTACTCCTTCTTTTATAGCCGTATCTATTTCGTAAGGCGCGGCTGGCATCTGCTCCCTTGCCCTCCTGTATGCGACTACCACCTCTTTATATCCCAATCTTACCGCCGTCCTGCAGCAATCCATAGCAACGTTGCCGCCGCCTTCTATAATAATTTTCCTGCCGGTTTCTACTTTATTTCCCAGAGCAACGTCTCTTAAAAATCTTACGCCTTCATAAAAGCCTTTTAAATTATCGTTTTCTCCGGGCAGACCTATATTCTGCCCCTTATGCGCGCCGACGGCAAGGTAAACCGCTTGAAATCCGTCGTTAAATAAATCGTTTATGCCGAAATCTGCGCCTAATCTTTTATTTAATTTATAATCTATGCCGGTCGAAAGTATATAGCCTATTTCTTTATCCAATATTTCCTGCGTAAGGCGGTATCTGGGAATGCCTACGGTCATCATTCCGCCTAATACGGGAAGGGCCTCGAATATAACGGGGCTGTACCCCATCAAACGAAGATAATACGCGCAACTTAAACCTGCCGGACCCGAACCTATTACGGCTATTTTAATTCCGTTGTCCTTTATGTCGAAAACGGGTTTTATACCGGAATAAAATTCGTTGTCCGCGGCAAATCTTCTTATAAGGCATATCTGAATAGGCTCATCGACGTTTGCTCTTCTGCAGTTATCCTGGCAGGGATGAAAACAGCTTCTTCCGAGTATAGCAGCAAGAGGGGTGTTTCTTCTGGCGGATTCAAGAGCGTCTTCGTAGCGCCCGTCCCTTACCCTTTCTATCCAATTAGGTATGTCTAATTTCGACGGGCATCCGTTAATGCACGGAGCGGTTACTTTTACTATATATTTGCTTTCCGGAATTATCTCTTTGGCAGTTATAACATCGACGAATTCTTCCCTGAAATTTTCTATCAACTCCATGACAGCCTTAGGTCCTATGCTGCCGACGGTGCATTTAGACGCCGACAGAATCCATCCGCATTGCTGTGCGAGCCTGTCGATATCGGATATATCGGCTTTGCCGCCGCAGATATTTTCCAGTATTTCGCTTGCCACGGACGTTCCTATCCTGCACGGAATGCATACTCCGCAGGAAAGCTTTTGCAGTTCCCGCATATAACACCTTGCAAGGTCAACTTTATTGTCGTTGTCGTCCAGCAAAGCGACGCCGTTCCAGTTAAGGACTGAAGTTATTTTTTTATGTCCAGAACGCTCAAAAACGCTTAAATCTAATTTTGAACCGATTTTGTCTATAATTTTCATCTGTCAACTTCTCCGAGCAATATGTCTATGCTCCCCATAACAGCTATTAAATCAGCCACCAGATGTCCCTTAACCATTATATTTAAAGCGCTTATATTGCAGAACGACGGGGGCCTTACCCTCATCCTGTACGGAAAAGCCGAACCGTCCGATATTATATAAAATCCTAATTCTCCCCTGGGATTTTCTATGGAAACGTAAGCCTCTCCTTTAGGAGGTTTTATGCCTTCCATTGCGTATTTGAAAAGAGAAATCATCCCTTCCATCGTCGTTAACGCCCTCTTCTTGGGAGGAATAACATACAGGGGATATTCGTCGTAGCTTAAATATTCTCCCTCTGGAACATTCTCTACCGCCTGCGAAATTATTTTAAGACTCTGGCGCATTTCTTCGATTCTGACTAAATACCTGTCGTAAACGTCTCCGGTTTCTCCCGTCGGTATTTCAAAATCAAAATCTTCGTAAGACGAATAAGGTTCTGCTTTTCTGACGTCGTATTTTACTCCGCTTCCCCTGAGCGAGGGTCCGGTTAATGCGAAATTTATAGCATCTTCGGCAGAAATTATTCCTAAATTTTTAGTCCTTTCCAGCCATATTTTATTTTTTGTAAGCAGAGCTTCATATTCGGAGATTTTCTCCGGAAAAATTTTAATAAAACTTCTTGTTTTATCGAAAAAATCTTTATGCGCGTCCATTGCAAGACCGCCTACGCGGTAAAAGGAGGGGGTCATCCTCGCGCCCGTAACCGTTTCTATTATATCCAGTATTAACTCTCTTTCGCGGAAGCAATAGAGAAACTCGGTCAAAGCGCCAAGGTCCACGGCGTGCGTCGCAAGCCATACCAGATGAGAGCTTATCCTCGTTAACTCCGCAAGAATAACTCTAACATATTCTGCTCTTTTGGGCGCCTTAACTCCGCAGAGTTTTTCCACCGCAAGTATATAACCGAGATTATTGGATGCTCCGGAAACGTAATCCATCCTGTCCGTAATGGTTTCCGCCTGATGATACGTCCTGAACTCCGCATATTTTTCCATGCTGGTATGCAGGTAGCCTATTATAGGCTCTGCACTGACTACGGTTTCTCCGTCCAACTTGACTAAAACTCTCAGGACGCCGTGAGTGGCAGGATGGGACGGCCCTATATTCAATGCAAATTTGTCTGTTTCTATGAGAAAATCTTTATATTCGAACATCGTTTAAGTTGTTTTTATTATTGTTATATTTTTTCCGGCTCGATATATCCCGGAGCATCCATTTTAATTTCTTCGGGTTCGGGTCTTTTTCTTAATGGATAATCTTTAAGAAGAGGATATCCGTCCCAGTCGTCGGGGTTTAATATTCTTTTTAAATCCGGGTGGTTTTTAAATTTAAGTCCGAACATATCGTACACTTCTCTTTCAAACCAGTTTGCGGAATTATAAACCGAAGTCAAACTGGGATATTCCGTTTCGTCCGCTTTGCTGTTAACTTTAATAAAAACCCTGAAATTATTTTTTATCGAGTAGAAATTATAAATTACTTCTATTCTTTCGGGTCTTTTCGGATAATCTGCGGCAAATAAATCCGACAGCATATCGAATTCTAATCTTGAATCCGTTTTTAAAAATAGGGCGAATTCGAGCAGGTCTTCTTTTTTAATCCGTATATGCACGTCGCCTTTAATGTTATCGGCAGAAACAATCGCTTTGGGCTTAGATTCTTTTATAACCGTTAACGCAAACATTACATCCATATCGTCGAAATTAATTTAGTTTAATACGTATTGTTATATATATTTTATTATATTTACTTTATGATTTTAGGAGGTTCTTCATGTTTAAGCGTCCCTTTCTCTATCTTTTCCTGAAGTTTCGTTATTCCGTAAATCAGGGCTTCAGGTCTCGGAGGACAACCGGGGATATAAACATCTACCGGAATTATTCTATCTACGCCCTGGACTATGCTGTAAACGTTAAATAATCCTCCCGACGATGCGCAGTCGCCCATAGCTATTACCCACTTCGGATTGGGCATCTGGTCGTAAATCCTTTTAACCATAGGCGCCATTTTATACGAAACCCTGCCCGATACTATAATTAAATCGGCCTGCCTTGGGCTGGACCTGAATATTAATCCTAATCTGTCGAAATCGTATCTTGAAGAAGCGACGGTCATCATTTCGATAGCGCAGCATGCCAGGCCGAAAGTTGCCGGCCAAATAGACCACTTCCTGCCCCAGGAAACTATTTTATCCAATGAAGCCGTAATGATATTATCGCCTAAATGTTCTTCTATTCCCATTTCAGCGCCCCCTTAAGCCAGACATACATTAAACCTAAAACTAATATTATAATAAAAAAGAACATTTCGATAAAACCTAAAAAACCTAATTTAGAAAAAATTACAGCCCATGGAAACAAAAAAAGAGATTCTATATCGAAGAGCAGAAAAAAAATGGCTATAAGATAAAATTTAATATCGAATCTTACATGGGGCTCTCCGGTAGGCTCTACTCCGCATTCGTAAGCCTTTAATTTACCGGATTCAAAAGTTTTTTTTCCTATGAAATTAGAGGCTATAATAGTAAATACGGCAAATAAAATTGCTACCGCAAGCATTATAAGAATAGGCAGAAACGAATTCAAGGAAACTCCTTCAATTTTTATGATTTTACAATATGAAATAATATATCATATTAAGCCGGCTTAATCAATAAAAGATATGGCCGCTAAATCTTATGCTGAATTAAGTAGTAGAGCAAGGTTCTGGTTCCGACCCCGGTGCCTCCCTTAGGATTATAAGCGAAACCCGATTTAGTAAAAGCCGGGCCGGCTATGTCTATATGGCACCATTTAATTTTTTCCGGCACGAATTCTTCGAGAAACATTCCCGCGGTAATAGCTCCGCCGTATCTGTTTCCAACGTTTTTTAAATCCGCTATGGGACTTAAAAGCTTTTCTTTCATATTATCGTCGAAAGGCAGCTCCCACATTCTTTCGCCTGAAATACGGCTTACCGATATAATATTATTTATCAAATCCTCATCGTTGCCCATAACGCCGGAAGTATATTCTCCGAGCGCAATCACGCATGCGCCGGTTAGAGTCGCAAGGTCTATTATTTCATCTACTCCCAGATTGGAAGCAAAGGTTAAAGCATCGGCAAGGGTCAGCCTGCCTTCGGCGTCGGTATTTTCTATCTCGATAGTTTTTCCGTTAAGCGCTTTAACCACGTCGTCAGGTCTCTGCGCTCCGCCGTCCGGCATATTTTCGCATGCGGCTATAATGCCGTGAACCTCTAAATTTATATCGAAATCTTTAATGTATTTCATTATTCCGAGAACTGCGCAAGCTCCGGATTTATCCGATTTCATTGTCGTCATAAAATCCGCCGGCTTTAAAGAAAGTCCTCCGCTGTCGAAAGTTATACCCTTGCCGACAATCGCAATTTTTTTATTTTTTTTATTTTTTGATTTGCCCTTCGGTTTATAAACCAAATGAATAAACCTGGGAGGGTTTTTCGACCCTTGAGCTACTCCATAAAAAGCGTTCATTCCTCTTTTTACTATTTCTTTTTCGTTAAATATTTCGCATTCTATATTTCTTCCCGCGGATATTTCTTTTGCGACGCCGGCTAAGTATTCGGGGGTAACGACGTTCCCCGGCTCATTGACTATATCGCGCGCAAAATTAGCCGCAAGGGAATTTTTTTTACCGAAATCGAAACCTTCTTCCGCAGAGTTTCTTAGAACTTTGGTTATAGTTAAGAATTTACAGTTAAAATAAATGCTTATAATTTCCGGATAAATAATTTTACCGGCATGTTTTCCTTTTTCCTTAGCGATGTATTTTTTAAATTCATACAGGCCTAATTCGGCTCCTTCGGCAATAGAGGCGGATAAATAAAATATGCCGTTTTTAGTATAATATTCTTTAGGCAATCCGGGAATTATAAAAATCACGTCTTTGATTTTATTTGCCCTGGCTATCTTGGAAGAACCCGATATAAAATTTCTGAGAGAATCGTAATCGAATTTATCTTTCTTGTCTAATCCGTAAATCAATGAATAAACGGGAGATTCGATAATTATATTTTTCCCCTTTTTTGCTTTAAAATCCAGTTGTTTTATTCTTTTATAAATAAAATCGAATTCTTTAAGATTTTCGTTTTGGAGAAAACTATTTTCTTCGTTTTGAAAAACTCCGAAAACAAAAATACGGTCGAATTTCTTTGCTTTCTTTTCCTTTAAAACTTTGCCTATGGAATCTATTAATTTAAAATTCAAGTTTTAATCCTCCCGATTAAGTTTATTATATTCCATTTTACTATTTAATCTTCTTCTATAGTCGATAAATCGCCTTCGTCTATGCCCATTTCCCTGGCCTTCAAAACTCTTCTCATAATCTTCCCGCTTCTGGTTTTAGGAAGAGAATCGACAAATTCTATTTCATCCGGTTTTGCGATAGGTCCGAGGGTTTTTCCCACATTTGCTTTAATATCGTCCGATAGGGCATCGCTTTTCTCGACATTAGGCTTTAAAACTACGAAGGCTTTAATGGAATTACCTTTAATGTCGTGCGGCTTTCCTATAACTGCGGATTCGGCCACGGATTCATGAGTTATTATAGCGCTTTCTATCTCTGCCGTTCCCAGCCTGTATCCTGAAACCTTTATCACGTCGTCTATTCTGCCCATAACGTAAAAATATCCGTCTTCATCGCGCTTTGCGGTGTCGCCGGCAAGATATATCCCGTTAAATTTCGAGAAATAAGTTTCTTTATATCTGTTTTCATCCTTATAAATAGTTCTCATCATGGCAGGCCAGGGCTTCTTGACTACAAGATAGCCTCCCTTTCCCGCTTTAACGCTTTTGCCGTTTTCGTCGAATATATCCGCGTCTATCCCGAAAAAAGGTTTTCCGCACGAACCCGGTTTCAAAGACATTGTAGGAACGGGAGTTATTAAAAACATTCCCGATTCCGTCTGCCACCACGTGTCCATTATAGGGCATCTTTCCTTGCCGATATGCTTGTAATACCAGCGCCAGACTTCGGGATTTATAGGTTCGCCCACGCTTCCCAATATTTTAAGAGAGCTGAGATTGTGCCTGTTGGGCCAGTTTTCGCCGAATCTCATAATGCCTCTTACTGCCGTAGGAGAGGTATAAAAAATATTTACGGCATGTTTTTCGACTATTCTCCACCATCTGTCCGGATAAGGATAGTAGGGCGAACCTTCGACCATAAGAGTCGTCGCCCCGTTAATTAAAGGTCCGTATATAATATATGAATGGCCGGTTATCCAGCCCGGATCCGCCGCGCACCAGTAAGTATCGTTGTCTTTTATGTTAAAAACATACTTCGACGTTACATACGTTCCCACGGAATATCCTCCGTGAACATGAAGAATGCCTTTCGGCTTGCCGGTAGTTCCCGACGTGTAAAGTATGAAAAGAGGGTCCTCCGAATCGAGTTCTTCGGTTTTTAAATACGGATTTGCTATGGGCAGTTTCATAAGCTCGTCGTAATAAAAATCTCTCGACGTATCCATGGCAACTTCTTTGCCGGTTCTCTTAACTACTATTACGGTTTGAACCACCGGAGCTTTAGTAACCGCTTCATCGGCTATTTTTTTAAGTTCCACGACCTTTCCGCCCCTGAAAGCGCCATCGGCGGTAATAAGGAGTTTGCTCTGCGCGTCGAGTATTCTGTCCTTCAATGCCAGAGCCGAAAACCCTGCATACACGACGCTGTGTATTGCGCCTATCTTTGCGCATGCTAGCATACTTATCGCAATTTCAGGTATGTTAGGAAGATATACGGTAACCGTATCCCCTTTTTTAATTCCGAAACTTTTTAGAACGTTTGCAAACTTATTGACCTCTTTATATAAAGAAAAATAAGTATAAACTCTTTCGCTGCCGTCCTCTCCCTCCCAGATTATAGCAAGCTTGTTTTTGCGGAACGTAGTAATATGCCTGTCTAAGGCATTATGGACGATATTAGTTTTTCCGCCAGTGAACCATTTATAAAAAGGCGGATTAGAGGAGTCCAGAACGTCGTCCCAGCGCTTAAACCAGTCTAACTGCTTTGCCGTCTCGTCCCAGAATTTCTCGTTTTCGTTTATGGAATATTCGTAAAGCCTCTCATAGTCGTCCACATAACTGTTCTTCACCGTTTCTTTAGAAGGAATATATATATCTTTTTCATGCGATAGACTTTCAAAAGTTGACTTGCGTGAAGCCGGCGCCCCGCGATTTTCCAATTAATCCGCCTCCTTTTCAAACAAATTTAATATTTAAACTTTTTTAATATTCCTATTAATTTTTCAAGTTCTCCGTAAATCGATGCCGCCTCTTTAGCGGTATTAGAAGATTTTTCGGAATTGGATACCGAAAGGCTGGATACCGTTTCGATATTCCGCGATATCTCGTTTGTTGCCGCCGTCTGCTCTTCCGATGCCGCGGCGATAGAGCCAATCTGGTCGGTTAAACTCAGTATGCTTTTTTCTATTCCATCCAAAGATTCGCCTGCCTTTGAAGCATAGCCTACGGACAAATCGACCTCGCTTAACGTTTTATCCATGGATGTTTTGGTGTCCTGCGTGCTCTGCTGTATTGTTTGAACTTTAGATACTATCTCTTTGGTAGCCCTAACAGTTCTTTCGGCTAATTTCCTAACTTCATCGGCTACTACGGCAAATCCTCTACCGGATTCCCCCGCTCTGGCGGCTTCTATTGCGGCGTTAAGAGCAAGCAGATTAGTCTGGTCAGCTATATCGTTTATCACCGAAATGATTTCGCCGATTTCGAAAGAGCTTTTTTCCAGTCCGCTTATAAGACTGCCTAACTGCTTGGTAAGAACGGCGACGTTTTTAATACCCGAAATCGATTTTTCAACTATATCGAAGCCGTGTTTAGCGCTGTCCGACGCTTCTTTTGCGATGGAGCTTACGTTCTGGGTATTCTTGGCAATTTCTTTAATAGTCTGGGACATTTCTTCGGAAGCCGCGGCTACGTGAGTGGCAATTTCCGCCTGTCCCTGCGCTTTACTGCTGATTTCATCGACGTGTCCTTCTATGGTGGTGCTGACGTCAACTATGGTCATAGCTTCTTCCGTAATGGATTTTACTATTTCCCTGATATCGATAATAAACTTATTGAACTCGTTGACTACGGAGGTTATTTCGTCGTAAACGGAATTTTTATAAACATAACATTTTTTGCAGATAAGCTCTCCTTTTTCACCGAAACGCTCTATCTGCTTATCCCAGCATCTCATTCCTAATTCGTCTTCTTTAAGCATGCAGTTTTTATTGCGTTTGGCAATAATTCCCGGCTTATCTAAACGATCCATAGGGATCAATTTGCTTAAATCGCCTTCGCCCTTAGATATATCCTTAACCCTGCGATAAAAAACGGTGATAGGTTTGATAAAAGCCTGCTTAAGAAGAATATATACTACTATAATCGATAAAACTATCAGTATAATCGAGAAAATAATAATATTTCTCATGAAAATATTTGAAGCGTTTACGGTATTCTTTAGAGAATATATAAGCTCGACGCCGCCTAGAACAGTTCCAGCCTTAACGGTGTGGCACATAAGGCAGTCAATGCCGCGGGACATCTTTTCCGCCGTAAAAGGAACCCCCACTTTTAAATATTTTTGCCCGTTTTTTTCGTAAACTCTCGTTATCTCTTTTTTCGAAGTAAGTATTTCTTTGTCGAATTTTGAAGTAGGAATTTCCTGTTTCAAACCTGCTCCGAATTCTTTATCGACGATGCTGCTTCTTACAACCTTGAAATACTTAATTCCTTTAATTTTACGGTACATGCCGAACAACTGCCTCCTGTCGGATTTCTTAGCTAACGTACCGTTGAACATCATGCCGTTCATACTGGACAGCATAGTCTTCGCGGTAACTACTGCATCGAAAGACGTCGTTTTTACGGACATTTTGTTCTGGTAAAAAACCGCGTAATAAGTTAAAACAGACAGCATTAAAACCAAAATTAGAAAAATTAAAGAAAGCAGTTTTATCTTAATCGAAACTTTTTGAATTCTCGAAAAATTCATATATTGCCCCTCCCTCGGATTAAAATTTAAAATTAACCGCTAATCATCTTGGCGGTTTTTAATAATTTTAAATCAATTAAATAAAAAAATAAATAATTAAATTTTTACCGCGGACAGTTTTCTGTAAACCGACCTTTCGCTTTCCCCTATAATCCGAGCAATTTCCGATTTGGTAAGCCCTTTAGACAGAAGATAATTTATATATTTTTCTTCTATTTCTTTTAAAGATAAATTTTTCTCGAAAATCTCGAATTCTTTTACGCCGTAATAATTTTTAGCGTTTGAAATTTCGAGCTGGATTGCTTCCTCGGAAATCTCGTCTTTTCCTTCGGACAATATTATACCTCTTTCTATAACGTTTTTTAATTCCCTTACGTTTCCGGGCCAGTCGTAATCCATAATTTTATCCATGGCCGACCGAGAAATGGGCTTTGAAAATTGAACCTTATTTTCTTTAGTCATAAAATAATGCGCTAAATGGGGGATATCTTCTTTTCTTTCTCTTAAAGGCGGAAGTTCTATCGTAAACCCGCTTATCCTGTAAAACAGGTCCCCCCTGAAACGGCCGTCGTCCACCATTTTTTTAAGATTTTTATTTGTCGCCGTTATAATTCTGGTATCTATAAAAAGATTCTTGGAAGAACCGACTCTTCTGAAACTCTTGGTATCTATTATCCTTAGAAGCTTGCTTTGTATTATGCCGCTGACCTCTCCAATTTCGTCTATAAAAAGCGTTCCCTTGTCGGCATATTCCAGCAATCCTTTTTTGAGGACGTCGGCTCCCGTAAAAGAACCTCTTTCGTGCCCGAACAATTCGGATTCGAAAAGGTTTTCGGAGAGGTTGCATGAATCTACTATAATAAAAGGATTATCCCTCCTCGAAGAAAGCCTGTGGAGCAGATTCGCGCCGAGCTCTTTACCGGTGCCCGACTCTCCGTAAATAAGGACGTTAAGGTTCGATTTTGCGGCAACGGTAATATCTTCTATAACCTTAGCCGCCGCTTTCGATTTTCCTATAAAAAATCTCTTAAAAATTTCCCTTTTAAAATAAGATGCATAATTTTTAAGATTTATTTTTTCGATAAGCCTTTTTATCGTTATACTGAGTTCTTCTAAACTTAACGGTTTAACTAAATAGTCGCAGGCTCCCATTTTTAACGCCGCAACGGCGGAATCGACGCTTCCGAAAGCCGTCAGAATAATCATTTCAGCATCTTTGGACCTGGATTTAACCGTATTTAACAGGTCTATTCCCGATTTCCCCGGTAATTTCAAATCGGATATTATTATATTGAAAAAATCTTTCTCCAATTTATTTATAGCCTCTTCGGCGGAACCGGCAGATATCGCGTCGTAACCTTCGCTTTTTAAATAGTCGCAAAGAATGGTCCTGTAATTTATATCGTCGTCAACAACAAGTATAGAAATAGAATTGTTTTCCATAGTAATAAAAAAATTTTATTTAATTTTATTTTCGTAAAAGTTTCTTTTTACCGGAACTTTTACGATGAATTTCGTGCCGATATCCTTTTTGGACCTTACTTCTATAGAGCCTCCGAGAGATTTAATTATGCTCAGGGATATAGATAGTCCCAGTCCGGAACCCGCTGAATTTTTACTTTTAGAAAAAAACGGGTCGAATATCCTTTTGATATCTTCCTGCGCGATACCGCGGCCGTTATCTATTATTATTATATAAATATATTCCTTTATTTTTTTGGTTATAAAATAAACTATCCCGGAATTTTCATCGACAGCCTGTATGGCATTAAGTCCTATATTTAATAAAACCTGCCTTAAACCGGCTTCGGAAAAACCGATTAAAGGAATATTCGCGGCAAGGTTTTTCTTTATCATAATATTTTTTTTGTTTGCGGTAAAGTACAGAAGGGTAAGACTTTCCTCCAATGAATTATTGACGTTTACTACATCGGTAGAATTTGAAACCGGGCTGGATAATATAAGGAGTTTTTTTGTAATATCTTTGCATCTTTCGATTTCCTGCTTCATTAAATCGAAATATTTTTTTATATCGCATCCGCCTTCCTTCATTACGTTTGCGAGAGCCGCGTTCTGGGTAA
>JAKAQA010000135.1 GCA_021811805.1 bacterium
AAAGAACCGTCAAATCTCTGTATATTTCTTCTTTCACGGCATCATTGAATTCCGCAATTTCGATTAACGGTTTTCTTTTGGCATATCCCGTGCCTCCGCAGTTATTGCAATTTTTTTCGCCTCTTATATATACCGAATCGAAACCGGAA
Source organism: bacterium (assembly GCA_021811805.1). Taxonomy (GTDB): domain Bacteria; phylum SZUA-79; class SZUA-79; order Acidulodesulfobacterales; family Acidulodesulfobacteraceae; genus Acidulodesulfobacterium_A. Next base: position 150 of record JAKAQA010000135.1, read on the forward strand.
ACTTCTCGCAAGTTAGTCTTTGACGGCATCGACGCGGTAAGTTTAAAATTTTCTTCTAAAGCATATCTGTATATAGACGGCAACTTATCCGGCATAACTTTTCGTTTGCAATCCGGACAAAGCGGATTATAAAGCCTCTGCGCGGTTACGAACCTTAAAACGGAAAACAACTGTACCAAATCTACGTTAAGAGATTTAAACCTGCCGAATATCGAAAGCGAAGAATTTGTATGTAGCGTCGTAAGAACGAGATGCCCTGTTTCAGCGGCGATTAATGCATGTTTTGCCGTTATCTCGTCCCTTATTTCGCCTATCATCATAATATCCGGCTCGCTCCTAAGCATAATGCGGACGGCCTCGGAATAGCCGAAATCTTCCGATATATTCATCTGGGTAATATTGGATTCTCTGAGTTCTATTTCTACGGGGTCTTCTATAGTTATGACGGAACTTTTCTTCTGCGACAAAAGTTTTAACATTGCGTAAAAAGTCGTAGTTTTGCCTGAACCGGTAGGCCCCGTCGAAATAATCAGCCCGTGCGGATGGATATAGGATTTTTTTAATAATTCAACTTTATCGTCCGCAAATCCGATATATTTAAAATCAAAAACTTTATTAAGCCCGTGAATTCTTAAAACCGCTTCGAAAAGAGACGATTCTTTATCTAATTTTGAAGAAATAGGCAAAAATGCGACTCTTATATTAACGCGCACGCCTTTATAAAAATTAGAAACGAATACGAATTTTGCGTCCAGCCCTTGACCTTTTTTCAATGTTATCTGGCAATTCCCGGCTATTATATTTATTATTTTCCGGCCGGACTCTAAACTTAAAATCCTGATGTTTTCCTGTCTTATTTCCGTATCCATTATGACCATATAAAAATTTTCGGACCGTTTAATTCTTATATTAGGAGAGCCTTTCAATAAAGCGATTTCTATCGCTTCTTCTAAAATTTCTTTTTCGGAAAATACGGTTTTGCTTATAAATATTTGGTTAAGGGCTTCATAAATTTTTCTTTTTGTCGAAAATCCTATCTGGAATTTTTTTAAATTTTCGTCGAATGCCATTTTTTCGGAAAAATTTGCGGTAATTTCACTGCAAACTATATAAGGAATGTTCCCTTTTCTTATAGCTACCGCCGGAATATCGTAAAGGAAGGCGAAACCGAGCTCTTCGTTTTCCTGCTTATCTATATACAAAGAAAGACTGTTTAATTCGCTAAAATATTCTCTGCCTGAATCGCAAGCGAGATAAGCGGCTACATCGGAATCCGCAATATAACCGCTTTCTATCAAAATTTCGCCTAATCTTTTTTCGCTGATGGACTGCACGAAAAGAGCGTCTCTTAGCTGGGTTTCCGTCAATTTTCCTTTCGATATTAAATATTCGCCTATCTTCATAAAAAAACCGCCGTAAAAGTTCACAAAGTTATTTTAGGTGTTAGCATAATAAGTAGGTCTTCTTTCCGGCTCGAATCGTTTATAGAGTTAAATAAATACCCTAACAACGGAATTTTCGACAATATAGGAATTCCATAGGCATTTTTTGTTTTATCCGTAGTCAATATACCGCCTACAAGTATCGTAGAGCCTGATTTTACGTTAACGGTATCGGAAAAACTTTTCGACTCTATTACAGGGTTGCTGAAACTGTCGCCGCTGACGGAAAAAGACTGGTAACCGGTTATCGAATTGTCGATTAGGCTTAAAGTAACGGATACCGAATTGTTTTTAAAATTTATATGCGGGGTAAAGGATATGGAAAGTCCGGTCTGAACCTGCGATATAACCGGATAAGTTTCCGTTTGGGACAAACTTAAAGCCATAGTCTGTATGCTAGAAATATACGGAGTTATCGTTCCCGATGAAATCAGCCTCGTCTGTCCGTCCATTAAAACAAGCCTCGGCTGGGATATTACGTTAACAGTCCCCTGAGTTTTAAGGGCATTTAAAATCGCGCTGCTGTTTCCCGAACCGGTAAAGCCGATATACGGCGCATTGGATATATTATTGCCGGAGGCAAGCTGAGCCGCAACCGATATCGAATCCGCACCGAAAGCATTCGATTTAAAAGCCTGGTTAAATAGCAGATTCCAGTTTATGCCGGTTTGAAATCCTTTATTTAAACTTACGTCTATTACCTCTACTTTTAAAAAAACCTGTTTCGATAGAAATTTATCGATTCTTTTTATGTAGGCGGAAATTTCGCTTACGTTGGAAACCCTGTCTTTAACCCATATTAATCCGTCTTTGGGGTTAATGAAATATTTTCCTTTTTTCGTGAGCATTTCTTTAATATTTTTTGAAATAATTCCGTAGAGGCTGTCCGATTCCGAAAGCGTCAGGGAAATAGAGCCGGACGGGCTGGAAGACAGCGCGCTGCTTCCGTTAGTATTGCCTGAAGGATTTAAGGAATTTGCCGTACCTGCCGCAACCGGCTGGACGCTCCCGATATTCTGGCCGCCCTGCATTCCGCCGGAATTAGAATTGCTTATATTATTATTGCCGTTCTGCCCGTTTATACCGCTTATTCCGACCGTGGACGAAAAAGACGAAAGCAAGTCGGAAACCGGGATATGAAACGTTTTTTCTTCCGTCGCACGTATATATAACATTCCGTTTTTATAGGCGTATTTAAAGCCGTTGGAAATTACCAGCCCTTTTAATACCTTGTATAAAGGAACGTCTTTATAATATGCCTCGTTTTTTAATTTAGCGGGAAAACCTCCGTAAAAAATAACGGGAACGCCTGTTTCGCGCGACAGGAGCATTAACGCGGATTTAACGCTTCCACTGCCGGCAAGGGAAACTTTTTGCCTGAGAAAACCGGGGATAGTTTGCTTTTTTACTATTTTATAACCGTGTCTATAGTTAAATATACGATTATGGATGCCGCTTCCATTTTTAACCCTCTTTTTATTAATATTCGCAGGTATAATTTTCGGCTTTGCAAGAGTTATATCGTATTTTTTAAGCAAAATATCTAAATTCTTGTTTTCAGCTTTATATATCGAATTGCCGAAAACCGCATCCGCATTTAAAAACAGGCGCACGGCAATAAAAAACAATACTAATAAATATTTATTTTTCATAATTTTTTGTTTTTATAATCAAATTAATTTTTAATATAATTCAATTATATTTTTTTAATGTGTAAATATTATGAAGCTTTTGTTTCGTTTATATTAAATTTTTGTTAAATTAATGTTACAAAATATATTTAACGGTTTATATTTTGAGGATTTGCGGATTTTTAAAGAATTAAATAATCGGCGGAAGACGGCTAAGAAAACGGCGGCGCAAAAAAACGGCGACGGCTAAATAGGCTGTCCGATAAGGCTGTCGATTTGACAGAAATTGGTATAAATGATATTATTTAAATGAATATATTTTCCTTCTATGCGTTCATAGCTCAGTTGGATAGAGCAACAGCCTTCTAAGCTGTGGGTCGCAGGTTCGAATCCTGCTGGACGCACCATTAAAAAACACTGATATATCAAGCGTTTTCCGACTATAAATCGAAATAAATTTGACAAAAATAATTTAGGACTAAA
>JAKAQA010000023.1 GCA_021811805.1 bacterium
ATGCATAAAATATAGCCATATTCGCCTGTGACCCGGAATGGGGCTGAACATTTGCGTATTCGGCTTTAAATATCTCCTTGACTCTGTCGATTGCCGTCTGTTCTATATCGTCTATGAAGCCGCATCCCCCGTAATATCTTTTTTTGGGATACCCTTCGGCATATTTATTGGTCAAAACGGAACCCTGCGCCTGCATAACGGCTTTTGAAACAAAATTTTCCGAAGCTATAAGTTCTAAGGAATTTCTCTGCCTTTCTATCTCTTTTCCTATAAACTCGTAAACTTCCCTGTCCGTCTCTTTCAAATCTTCAAAATTCAATTTATCCCACCCTTTTCTTATGATAAATTACTGTTATATATTTAATTTTTCGATAGAACTAATTTTTGAAATTCTGTTTTCATGCCTGCCGTCTTCATAATGCGACGACATAAACTTGTCTATATATCTTGCCGCTTCGGTAGGAGTCGTCGTCCTTCCGCCCATAGTGATTATATTTGCGTTATTATGCGCTTTCGCAACCTCTGCCGTATATTCATCGTGGACTAAAGCGGCTCTTATACCGTCAACCTTGTTTGCCGCTATATCCATGCCGATGCCTGTTCCGCAGACGAGTATTCCGAAAGAATTTTTATCTTCGTCCGATTTGACTTTTTCGGCGACTTTAAGGGCATAATCGGGGTAATCCACGCTTTTTAAAGAATCCGTACCGAGGTCCAGATACTTTATGCCCTTTTTTGCAAGCTCTTCTTTTATGGATTCCTTTAATTCAAAACCGGCGTGGTCCGAACCTAAATATATCATTTATGTTTCAATCCTCCCATTTTTTAAAAACCAGCGTGGCGTTAGTTCCGCCAAACCCGAAAGAATTGGATATGGCATACTTTATATCGCCTTTTTGCGCGGCATTCGGAACATAATCCAGATCGCACTCCGGATCGGGCTCTTCCAGATTAATAGTCGGAGGCATAATGCCCGTATTAACGGTCAACACGGTTGCAACGGCTTCTATGCCGCCCGCGGCTCCGAGCGCATGCCCGAGCATAGATTTAATAGAACTGATTTTGAGCTTTTCCGCCTTCTCTTTGAAAAGCTGTTTTATTGCCTTGGTTTCATTCAGGTCGTTATAATATGTGGATGTCCCGTGGGCATTGACGTAATCTATGTCGTCCGGCGTTAAACCGCCGTCCTCGATTGCATTTTTCATGCTATAGTATGCCCCGGTAGCTTCAGGATCAGGCGTGGATAAATGATAAGCATCCGAGGATACGCCGTATCCGACTATTTCGGCATATATTTTTGCGCCTCTTTTAACGGCGCCGTTCATTTCTTCGAGTATTACGATACCTGCGCCTTCGCCGACTACAAAACCGTCCCTGTTTTTATCGAACGGCCTTGAAGCCTTAGCCGGCTCGTCGTTTCTCGTAGAAAGCGCTTTCATAGCGTTAAAGCCCGAAATACATAACGGAGACACCGTGGATTCCGCCCCCCCCGCTATCATAGCATCCGCATCTCCTCTGGCAATAATTTTATAGGCGTCTCCTATGGAATTAGTTCCGGTGGAACAGGCAGAAACGGTGCTGGCGTTAGGGCCCTTGGCTCCGGTTATTATAGAAACCTGCCCTGGAGCTAGGTTTATCAAAAGCATCGGTATAAAAAACGGCGAAATCTTTTTAGGACCGCCCTCTAAAAGCATAGTATGATATTTTTCGATGGTCATCAGCCCGCCGATGCCGGCTCCTATCCATACGCCTACCCTGTGGGCGTTGACGTCGGTAATTTTAAGCCCGGACATATCCAATGCCATTTTCGAGCAGGCAAGGGCATAATGTATGAATTGATCCATTTTTTTTATTTCTTTTTTTTCTATAAATTTTTCCGGATCAAACCCTTTTACCTCCCCCGCTATCTTAGTGGAATATCCTTCAGTATCGAACCTTGTAATCGGCCCTACCCCGCTTTCCCCGTTTACCATTCTATTCCATGACGTTTCTGCATCGTTGCCGAGAGCGGTAATCATGGAATAGCCCGTTATAACGACTCTTCTATTGCAATCAATTTTTTCCATAATAAAAAATCCGGTATAAATAAATTATTTTGTGTGTTCGTCTATATATGAAACCGCATCCTGAACCGTCTTAATTTTTTCGGCATCTTCATCGGATATTTCTATTCCGAATTCCTCTTCGAACGCCATGACTAATTCGACTGTATCCAAGGAATCGGCGCCGAGATCCTCTACGAATGAAGCTTCGTTGGTAACTTCATCGGGGGTCACCCCTAACTGCTCGACAATTATCTCTTTAACTTTGTTTTCTACGGACATTTAATTTCACCTCCTCTTATTAATATTACGGCGATAGAATTCAATTCTGTCGCCATCGCAAATTTGACGTTACATATACATCCCGCCGTTCACGTTTAAAACCGAACCGGTTATATAGGCGGAAAGTTCGGAGCAAAGAAAGAGAACGGCATTGGCAATCTCCTCTGGTTCGGCTATTTTATTCAACGGAATACTTTTCTTAATGGCATCTTTAATATCTTCGGGAAGCTTATCCGTCATAACCGTTTTAATGAAACCAGGCGCAATAGCATTGGCAAGAATTCCCCTCGCCGCATATTCTTTAGCTATGGATTTGGTAAGGGCAATTATGCCCGCCTTCGATGCGGCATAATTTGCCTGCCCCGTATTGCCTATTTCGCCTATAACCGAGGCTATGCTTATTATTCTGCCGGATTTAGCTTTGACCATTTGTTTTAAAACGTTTTTAGTAATATAAAACATGCCGTTCAAGTTGACGTTTATAACATCCAACCAGTCCTCGTCGCTCATCCTTATTAAAAGACCGTCTTTAACTATACCGGCATTATTTACGAGAATATCGATTTTAGATTCTTTAGATATTATTTTTTGAATAATTTCCGATATCTTTTCCGAATTTTTAATATCGGCTTCGTAAAAATCAAACTCCGGCGAAATCTTTTTTATTTCGTCTTGGACGTTTATAAATCTTTTTTCGTCTATATCGATAATTACGACTCTTGCCCCCGCTTTAAGCAAAACTTTAGATATAGAAAGCCCTATGCCCGAAGAACCGCCTGTAACTACAGCCGTTTTACCGGTAAGTTCAATGTAAATAGACATAAACCGCCCCCTTTTTATTAAATCATCAAACTTTCTAATTCCTTAACAGCCGAAACGGAATTTACGGACAGAACATCCGCATTTTTATCTATCCTTTTAATTAACCCGCTCAAAACATTAGAGGGTCCTACCTCGATAAATTTAGAAATCCCGGATATTTTTTCCATATTAACGATGATATCTTTCCACATAACGGGGGAAACTATCTGCTCCAGAAGAAGCCTTACGACATCGTCTTTCTTGGAATAATTCAGCGACGTTGCATTGGAAAATATATCGCATTCAGCATCTCTGAACCAGCCTTTGTCTATAAACGAAGAAAGATTTTCCTTTGCGCTTTCCATAAACGGCGTATGAAACGGAGCGCTGACCGGCAATACGACTATTTTTTTGGCTCCGCGCTCTTTAAGCAGTAAACATGCTTCATCTACGAACGGCGACATACCCGATATTACGGTTTGAATTTCGGAATTAATATTTGCTATAAAAACTCCTTCTTCATTTTTTAAATGATTTACTTCGTCGAGCGCAGTTTTTATAGTATTTCCGTCAAGCCCTATAACCGCCGCCATTTTGCCGAACCCCACGGGACAAGCGGTCTGCATAAAAAATCCTCTTTTTTTTGCGATTAAAAGAGCATTCGAAAAATCGACGGAGCCTGCGGAAACGTTGGCGCTGTATTCACCTAAGCTGTGTCCCGAAACGCAAACGGGCTTTAAACCGGTTTCTTTTTCTATAACCCTGAGAATCGCCGTACTCACGGTTAAAAGAGCCGGCTGCGTATTTTCCGTCAGGTTAAGCGCCGCGCCGTCATCCCCCAGAATCAAGTTTTTCATGTCTAAGCCTAAGATATCCGAAGATTCTTCTAAAATAAGACGCGCTTCATTGAAATTTTCAAAAATATCTTTCCCCATGCCGGCATGCTGAGACCCCTGGCCGGGAAAAACAAACGCTATATTGGAGTTTGACGATTTTTCCATTTGTTATGTTATATATTATTTTATGAATTTAGCCGTATTTTTAATAAAATCTTCCGTCTGCGAAACTATTTCCTCTATGACTTCTTTTACCGTTTTTTCTTCTTTTATGAGCCCTGCTATCTGTCCGCTCATTAAAGAACCCATTTCGACGTCTCCGTCAACCGAAGCGGCTTTTAATTTTCCGGTTCCGAGTTTTTCATACTCTGCAACAGGCGCGCACTTTTCTTCAAGTTCGAGAAACATTTTGGCAAGCCTGTTTTTTAAAACCCTTACCGGATGGCCGGTAGGCCTTCCCGTAACTACGGTGTCCCTATCCGATGCTTTTACGACCATATCTTTCCAGTTTTGATGCACATGGCATTCTTTGGTTGCAAGAAATCTCGTACCCATCTGTATGCCGCTTGCGCCGAGGCATAAAGCCGCGGCAAATCCTCTGTAATCTGCAATGCCTCCTGCCGCAATGACCGGTATGCCGACGGCGTCGGCAACCTGCGGAACTATTGCCATAGTAGTAATTTCTCCTATATGTCCGCCGGATTCGGTTCCTTCCGCAATTACGGCATCCGCACCCGCCTTTTCCACCCTCTTTGCCAGAGCGGAAGAAGGAATAACCGGTATAACTTTTATGCCTGCATCGTGAAACCGTTTTATGTAAGGACCGGCATTGCCTGCCCCTGTCGTTACGACCTGAACGCCCTCCCGAATAACCGCATCTACCAGCTCTTCTATATAAGTTAAATAAAGTATGAGGTTGACTCCGAAAGGCTTATCGGTATTCTCTTTTGCTTTTCTTATTTCCTGAACGAGAAGTTCCGGCGGCATCTGTCCGGCGCCTATAATTCCCAAACCTCCGGCGTTAGAAACGGCGGAGGCAAGCTCATAGTTAGACGCCCAAGCCATTCCGCCCTGAAATACGGGATATTTTATCCCCAGCATATCGCATATAGGAGATTTTATCATTATTATTTCACCGTTTTCACCATCTTATTATCGAAGATGCCCATGTTAAACCCGCGCCTATAGCATCTATCAAGACAAGATTTCCTTCTTTTAAGCGTCCCGATTTATAAGCTTCGTCGAGAGCGATGGGTATCGAACCGCTTGAAGTATTGCCGTATTTTTCTACGTTTACAAAAACTTTTTCCATAGGAAAATTCAATTTTTTTGCCGTCGCTTCTATAATTCTAATGTTAGCCTGATGCGGAACGAATAAATCGATATCTTCCGCTTTAAGTTCATTGAATTTTATGGCTTCTTCCGCCACAGCTTTAAGATAATTAACGGCATACCTGAAAAGCTCCGAACCCTTCATCTTTATATAATGCTCTCGGTTATTAACGCTTTCGAGGCTTGCCGGCATCAGAGAACCGCCGCCTTTAAGCATGAGAATATCGTCATGTCCTCCTTCCGAATGCATATGGGTCGATAAAACGCCGCGCGTATTTTCCGTATTTGTCGTCAATACTAAGGCTCCTCCGCCGTCCCCGAATAGAACGCAGGTCGACCTGTCGGTATAGTCGGTAATTCTCGACAGCAAATCGGCCCCGATAACTAAAACATGTTTATACTTGCCGGTTTTAATAAAATTGTCCGCAACCGACAAAGAATATATAAAACCGCTGCATCCGGCGCTTATGTCGAAAGCCGCCGCATTTTTAAGTCCCAGTTTTTCCTGTACGATACAGGAAGTTGACGGAAAAATCATATCCGGAGTTATTGTTCCCGTTAATATCAGCTCAATATCCTGCGGATTTAACCCCGAAAGTTTAATAGCTTTTCTTGCCGCCTCAGCGGCTATATCGGACGTCGTTAAGCCTTCTTCCGCGATACGCCGCTCTTTTATACCAGTCCTTGAAGTAATCCACTCATCCGACGTATCCACTATCCCGCATAATTCATCGTTAGTAAGCACTCTTTCCGGAACGAACGAACCTACCCCGATAACTTTAGAATATATCAATTTTTATTTAATCCTCTTAAGAGCCTATATTATTTGCATTGGCTTCTATTTTATGGCTTATATTGACGTTTATACCCCTTTCCACAAAATGTTTTGCGACTAATACCGCGCTCGCCAAAGCCTTGGGGCCTGCGCCGCCGTGGGCGATAAAAGCCGCGCCGTTAACCCCGAGAAGCGGGGCGCCGCCGTACTCGTTGTGGTCGACAAGTTTTTTAAATTTTTTCAACGATTTTCTCGCCATAAAGAAACCTAACTTAGCCATAAAACTTTTATTTATTTCTTCTCTAAGAAGATTAAACATCGTTTCGGCGAGCGTTTCGGATGCCTTTAAAAGAACATTCCCCGTAAATCCGTCGCAGACTACTACGTCAACCTTTCCGTTAAATATTTCTCTGCCTTCTACATAGCCGTAAAAATTTAGGTCGGTATTTTTTATTATCCCGTAAGCCTCTCTGGTTAGGTCGTTCCCCTTAGACGCTTCCTCGCCGTTGCTCAGTATCCCTATCTTCGGATTTTTAATGCCCTTCATAAAAGAGGCGTATTCGGAACCCATTATTGCAAATTCCGCAAGATGGTAAGGCTTTACATCAACGTTGGCGCCCGCGTCTATCAAAACGGTATATCCGCCTACGGCAGGCATAATAGTCGCTATGGCAGGCCTATCGATACCTTTTATCCTTTTAAAAACAAACATTGCTATAGCTAAGGAGGCTCCGCTGTTGCCCGCGCTTATAATGGCGTCCGCTTCTTTGTTTTTAACAAGTTCGTATGCAACGCGCATCGAAGAGTTTTTTTTATTCCTTACCACTGCCGAAGGAGAATCGTGCATTGTTATACGTTCAGGCGCATTTACGATTTTAATTCTTGTGCCGCGATAATTATTTTTTTGGATAACGTCTTTTAAGACGGTCTCATCTCCGGTTATTATTATCTCTAAATCCTTGTTAGACTCGACTGCGGCTATCGCTCCCATAATCTCAGGCTCCGGAGCTTTATCGGAACCGAAACCGTCCAGAGCTATTCTAATCATTAAATAATCTCCCCCATTTTATAAAATTGACGGGATATATAATGAATCAAGAACTTTCCGGCGCTTTTTCGGTTACGACTTTTCTGCCCTTATATGTTTTGCAGTTTGGACACATTCTGTGCGAGAGAACGGGTTCCCCGCAATTAGGACACTTAGAATAATTCGCCGGCGTAAGGCTGTCGTGAGTTCTTCTTTTATCCCTTCTGCACTTAGAATGTCGTTTTTTTGGATTTGCCATTTAAAAATCTCCTTTTATAAAAATATATGCTATATTATTAAATTAAAATCGCAAAATGTCAATTTCATTTTTCCAGCGATATAAAAATATCGCCGTCGCCGGTTTTAAAATCCGCTTTATCGGAAAACACGGCCCGTTCGGCTCTTACCGCAGACCTTATATCTCCTGATATTTCATTTATAATGCCGACGTAATCCGCGTTTAAAGTCTGAATTAAAATCTTGTTTATTTTATGGTTCTGATGCAGGTTTAAATTCGTCCGCAATTTTCTTGACGCGTTAAGAATATTCAACAATATTTCTGAAGCTTTTACGGAATCCCCGAAAATTAATTCGCTTCTAAATTCAGGCCACGGCGATAAATGGATACTTTGAGCTTTTTCGTATCTTTTATAAAAAGTCAGATAAAGTTCCTCTGTTATAAAAGGCATAAAAGGCGCAAAAATTTTTATAAAGTTTAAAGAGACAAAATACATAACGTTTAATACGGATTTTTTCCTTGCCGTATTTTCTTCGCTTTCGTCCCAGAACACGTTTTTGATTATTTCCAAATAATTATCGCAATAAGAGTTGTAAAAAAAATCCTGTAAAGTCCTCAAGCATAAAGAATAGTCGTAAGATTCCATATAATTTCCGCAGGACTTTACGGTATTTTCTAATTCCGTCAATATCCATTCGTCTATGCGGCTAAGTCCCAATTCGGTTATATTATTTTCATAGGGATTAAATTCCGGTTCTACGTTTGTTATTAAAAATCTTACCGCATTCCATATTTTAATAGACAGCCTTCTTCCGTTGGCTACGTCTTCTTCGTTAAAACGCAAATCCTGCCCAAGGTTTGCTCTAGACGCCCAGTACCTGAGAGCATCGGCGGAGTACTTGGCGGTTATTTCTTCCGGGCTTACAAAATTGCCGAGGCTTTTTGACATTTTTTTACCGTTTTTGTCGAGACCCCATCCGCTTATCATAATATCTTTAAAAGGCAATTCTCCGGTGTGGTAAATCGATTTGACCACTGTATAAAACAGCCAGGTACGGATTATTTCCTGGGCCTGCGGGCGCAAACCCATAGGATAAATAATATTATAAAGTTTTTTGCTTTCCGCGTCTTCGTATGCCCATAACGAATTTATAAGCGGGGTCAGCGAAGACGTCATCCATGTATCCATAACATCTGGTTCCGGCTCAAATTTATTTCCGCCGCATTTTGGGCATTTCCCTATTTTAGGCAAACTTACGGCGGGGTCCACGGGCAGTTCGTTTTCAGAAGCGGTAACTGCTTCGCCGCATTCCGGGCAATACCAGACCGGAAAGGGAACTCCGTAAAATCTCTGCCTCGAAATATTCCAATCCCATTTCAGATTGTTTATCCATTCGTCATAGCGGGCTTTCATAAACTCCGGATGCCAAGTCATTTGACTGCCGGCATCGATAAATTTGTCTTTGCCGTCAAGAATTTTTATAAACCACTGTTCCGCAAGAATAAATTCGACGGGCGACATACACCTGTCATGAACGCCGACGTTATGGCCGAGAGGCTTTTCCGCCTTTATAAGCGACATCTTTCTTAAATCTTCTACAATATTTTTTTTAGCGTCCTTGACGTTTAATCCTGTATAATCCCCGGATAATTCATTTAATCTTCCCGCTCTGTCTATTATTATTGCGGTGTCTAAATTATGCTCCTTCCATTTTTTAACGTCTTCGGCGTCGCCCCAGGTACAAACCATCATTAGCCCCGTCCCGTAAGACATATCTACTGACTCGTCGTATTTGACCGGAACGTTTTTATTATACAGAGGAGTTTTAACGCTTTGCCCCTCCAGAAAACGGTATCTTTCGTCGGCCGGATTCGCATATACGGCAACGCATCCTCCCAAAAGTTCCGGACGCGTCGTAGATATTATAAGGCTTCCGCCTTCGGCGGATTTAAATTCTATATCGTAAAGAACGCCGCTGAATTCTTCGAGAATAACGTCGGCTTGCGCAAGCGATGTTCTGCACTGCGGACACCAGAGTATAGGTTCGTTGCGCCGTTCTATAAGACCTTTGCCGTAAAGGTCCAGAAACGATTTTTGGGCTGTTTTCCTGCATCTTTCGTCTATCGTAGAATACGACAATCCGTAATCGGCGCTTATCCCGACGGATTTCCATAAAGATTTATATATTTCTATGCCGGCCTTAGTCTCTTTCAGGCATAAGTCTATAAATTCCTGCCTCGTTATCTTGGATTTATTGATTTTATATTTTTTTTCGACATAGCGTTCGGTCGGAAGACCGTTATCGTCGAAACCCATAGGATAAAAAACGTTAAAGCCTTTCATTCTCTTATACCTGATAATAAATTCGGCTTGAGAATAACTCATAACGTGTCCGACATGAAGATGCGCCGACGAAACATAAGGCGGGGGCGTATCTACCGAATAAACCGCTTTGTCTTTATCCGAAGGGTCAAACTTATAAATATTATTATCTTCCCAATATTGCGATATTTTTTTTTCTACGGTTTGATAATCGTAATTTTTGGGAAAATCCTTAAAATCGACAAAACCTTCCGTATTTTTTTGCATAGCTTATAAAGTTTAGCAATTTTTTATTTAAAAATCAACTTAGCTTGCAAAATTTAATCGCTTATATGTTATAATAGATAAAATGTACCAGGTGCTTGCAAGAAAATACAGGCCTAAGATTTTCGATGAAATTATCGGGCAGGACGCTATTATCCAGACCCTTAAAAATGCGGTAGTTAACGACAGGGTCTCGCATGCTTACATATTTACCGGAACCAGGGGCGTGGGCAAAACCTCCATCGCAAGAATACTTGCAAAGTCGATAAACTGCGCAGACGGTCCAACCGCTAATCCCTGCGGAATATGTCCCGCATGCGTTCAGATACAGAACGGCAACTCCGTAGATGTTATAGAAATAGACGGAGCTTCTAATACCGGAGTCGATTCCATAAGGGATTTAAAGGAAAGCATAATATACTCCCCTCAGAGCTTCAGATTTAAAATTTATATAATAGACGAAGTTCATATGCTGTCCAACAGCGCGTTTAACGCCCTTTTAAAAACTCTCGAGGAGCCGCCCGCGCATGCAAAATTTATCTTCGCCACTACGGAAATTCATAAAGTTCCCGAAACCATACTGTCGAGATGCCAGAGGTTTAATTTCAAAAGAATACCTACAAAAATTATTTTCGACAAACTAAAAGAAATCGCCCTTGCCGAAGACGTTTCGGTAACCGACGAAAATCTTATGGTTATCGCTTCGCTTGCGGACGGTTCGCTGAGAGATTCGCTTTCTATTTTCGATACCGCTATCTCTTATTTCGGAAAAGATATAAAAGAAGACGTTTCGCAGGTGCTGGGATTGACGACTAAATCTATAATATTTAATCTTATAAATGCCCTGTTTGCGAAAGATTACGAAAGCTCGATAAAAGCGGCGAGAGAGATATACGAATCCGGCGCCGACTTAAGACAGTTTATGAAACAGGCGGCATTTTATATAAGAAATATTTTAATCGTAAAACTAAAATATAAAGACCTCGTTTACGATTTGACCGACGAAGAAATTAACGCTTTAATTCCATTCGCCGAACAAAAATCTACCGAAGAACTTTTAGATATGCTCGATATTATTATTAACGCGGATATGAAATACCAAAGAATTTCATCGCCCCTGCTAATGCTTGAACTTACCCTTTTCAGGCTTTTTAATATTCCGCAAAAAAAAGACGTGCAGGAACTTATAAGCAGGCTTAATAATTTAAAAGCCGCCTATGCGCCTGAAGCCCCAGGCGCACACGCCGGCATTGCGGAACAATCCGGCTTAAAGAATAACGATAAAATAACGGCGACTGATACGACGTCCGATGCGGCAACTATGAAAAATTCAAATTCGGCGCCGGATAAACCCGTTAAATCGGCAGATGGAAACGGTTATTCTTTAGAACATGAAAAATTATTCGACCATTTTTTAAAGACTGACGAAAAATTGAATGAACTTAATAAAAAAACAGAATCGGCAGACAGCGTTATTGCGGATACAGCGAAACAATCCCGCGGCGAAATAACCGCAGATATAAAGTCGGATTCGGCGGATAAGAAAGAATCCGGCGGCATAATAGAAAATATTAAAGAAATATTCGGAAGCGGCATCGAAAGAATTGAAAAAAATTAAAAAGTTAATTTGCAAAAAAACTTTAAATCGAATAAAATATTACTAAAAAATAGGGAGGGCACGCTATATGTCTAAAAACATCGCCGGCATGTTAAAGCAGGCGCAAAAACTTCAATCCGATATGCTTAAAATGCAGGAAGAATTAGGCTCTAAAACAGTTGAAGCAAGCGCGGGCGGAGGAATGGTTACGGCAAAAGTAAACGGAAAACAGGAGCTGCTTGAAATCAATATAGATAAAACCGTAGTAAACCCGGACGACGTCGAAATGCTTCAGGACCTCATAGTAGCTTCCATAAACGAAGCCCTTAACAAATCGAAAGATATGGTAACCGGCGAAATGTCTAAACTAACCGGGGGGCTTAACCTGCCCGGTCTTTTCTAACCGGCGGCTTTATGTCTTTAAATCATTCCGATTACGTCAAGGATATAGTCTTTGCTTTTAAAAAACTGCCGGGCATAGGCGAAAGGTCGGCAAGAAGATTAGCTTTTTATATACTGTCCCAAAACGAATCCGTAGCCTACAACCTTGCGGACGCAATAAAAAATGCAAAACAGAATATAAAGCTGTGCAAAAACTGTTTCAATCTCAGTTCCGACGAGATGTGCCCTATATGCAATAATCTGTCCAGAAACCATAAACAGCTTTGCATCGTAGAAAACCCGGAAATAATATACGTATTTGAAAAAAGCGGAAATTACAACGGATATTATCATGTTTTGCACGGCTTAATCAATCCTCTAGAAGGCATTACTCCCTCCGATATCAGGCTTAGAGAGCTTGCCGTAAGGGTGGAAACCGGAAGTTTTGAAGAAATAATACTTGCGTTAAATCCTAATTCCAACGGGGAAGCGACTTCAATATATATACAGAAAATTCTATCTCCTTATAACGTCCGCATATCCGTTCTGGCACGGGGAATCCCAATCGGTTCCGATTTGGAATACGTCGATAAAGATACTCTTTCCGAAGCCATCAACTATAGAAAAAAATTCGATTAAGTTTTAATATTTTTCGGCATATTGACATATTTATAAAAAACTAATAAAATGTTAGTTTTCGATTATATAAATTTCTCTTAAATTTAAAAAGACATATATAAATTATCGGATTATGCCGATTAACCTGTTAAGATAAAAAATGATTGCTATTAAACTTATTAATTAAATGTTTGACGGACTGAGCACGAAACTCGAAAGGGTTTTTAAAAATCTTAGGGGCTACGGAAAGCTGTCGGAAAAAAATATAGAGGACAGCCTTAAGGAAGTAAGGCTGTCTTTGCTCGAAGCCGACGTAAACTACCTTATAGTAAAGGAATTTATAGAATCCGTAAAAAATAAGGCTATAGGCGAAAAAGTAGCGGAAAGCCTTACTCCTGCCCAGCAAATTATTAAAATAATACGGGACGAGCTTGTCGAATTGTTAGGAAATAACGAACCTTTAAATATTAAGGCAAAGCCTCCCGTAATTATAATGCTTATAGGACTTCAGGGTTCCGGCAAAACGACTACTGCAGGAAAACTCGCGCTGTATCTTCACAGGATGAAGCGAAGCGTATATCTTGTTCCTGCCGATGTTTACAGGCCCGCCGCCATATTACAGCTAAAAAAAATCGGCGCAAGCATTAACATTCCGGTTTACGAAACCCCCGAAGAAAACGGAAAAGTTTTACAAAAGCCCGACGAGATACTTAAAAATGCAGTGGAAATTGCCGAAAAGCATGCTTACGATACCATAATCGTCGATACTGCCGGACGCCTCGAAATAGACGAGCCGCTAATGGACGAACTTAAACTTCTTAAAAATAAATTTAATCCTAACGAAATTTTATTCGTAGCAGATTCTATGCTCGGGCAGAGTGCCGTAACGGTAGCTAAAACGTTTAACTCTGCGCTCGACATTTCGGGAGTCGTTTTGACGAAAGTTGACGGCGACGCAAGAGGAGGAGCGGCTCTCTCGATTAAAAAAACGGTTAATAAACCTATAAAATTTATCGGCGTCGGCGAAAAATTGAGCGACTTCGAGGTCTTTTACGGCGACAGGATAGCCGACAGAATACTAGGAATGGGCGACATATTAAGCCTGATAGAAAAAGCCCAGGAATCTATCGACGAAAAATCTGCGAAATCTATCGAAGACTCTCTTAATAAAAAAGATTTTACGGTAAAAGACTTTGCCGAACAGCTTAAAATGATGTCTAAAATAGGCGGTATTGCCCAGATAGCCGGCATGATACCCGGCTTTTCTAAAATCAAAGATAAATTCGATTCCGAAGCGGCGGAAAAAGAAATCGTAAAAATTAAGGCCATAATCAACTCTATGACCGAAAAGGAACGGATTAACCCGGATATACTGAACGGCGGAAGACGCAAAAGGATATCCCTCGGAAGCGGCACCACAGTTAACGACGTAAATATCTTTATAAACAAATTCGAAGAAGTTAAAAAAATTATGAAATCGTTCAAAAAAAACAAATTAGGTTCTTTAAAGAATATAAATAATATTAAAAATATGTTTAACAAAGGAGATTTAAAGTGGCGGTAAAAATCAGACTTACGAGAATAGGTTCTCACAAAAAACCTTTTTACAGAATCGTGGCGGCTTCGGGCGAAAAAGCCGTGCAGAAAAAATTCATCGAGATACTGGGTACTTATAATCCCTGCTCGAATACGGCTCAATTTACTATCGACAAAGACAAATTCGACAAATGGATAAGCTTAGGCGCTAAGCCGAGCGATACGGTTATGTCCTTAGTTAATAAACAAAAGGGTAAATGAACGACTGCGTCTGCATAGGGGAATTTATAAAACCCCACGGTATTTGCGGAGAGCTTTTATTTGCAGCTTATAATCCCCTGTCGGATGCGCTTTATTCTAACATTCCGCTGTTCGTCGAGAAAAATTGCGAACTTGAACTCCTTAAAATCGAAAGAATAAGGCGGATAAACAAGGGGCATCTAATTAAGCTTTGCGGCGTTAATTCTATAGAATCTGCCGAAAATTTTAAAAAGGTTCCCGTATATATTAAAAAAACGGATATAAATTTAAAACGGAACGAATATTTAATTTCTGATTTAATAGGCTTAAACTGTTATAACGAAAATAACAAAATCTTAGGAACGGTCTCCGAGATTTATGCGGGCGAAACCGATATAATCGAAATAAAATCGAACGAAGCCGCTTATTTAATTCCAATGTCCGAAGAAAATGTTTTATCAATCGATATTAAAAATTTAAAGATAATAGTAAAGAACGAAGAAAATTATAAAATATGATTCATCAAATCGACGAAAATAAAAAAGTCATCGACGTTATTTCGATAATGCCCGAATATTTCGAGTCTTTCCTTAAGGCCGGACTCATCGGCAGAGCCTTAAAAACCGGACTTATGGAAATAAATATAATTAACCCGAGAGATTTTTCCAAGGATAAGCATAAAAGGGTGGACGGTAAGATTTACGGAGGCGGAGCCGGCCAGCTTTTAATGGCCGAACCTATTCTCAAAGCCTATGAATATGCTCTGACAAATTATGCGTATAAAAATAAAAAACATATTACCGTTATAATGTCCGCATCCGGAAAATTGCTTAATTCGAATACGGCCGAAGATTTGTCCGGTTATAACCATATAATAATAATTTGCGGAAGATACGAAGGAATAGATGCAAGAGTAACGGATATTACGGACGGAGTTGAAATATCGATTGGAAATTATATACTGTCGGGCGGGGAAATAGCCGCCGTCGTATTAATAGAAACAGTCGGCAGATATTTTAAGGGGTTCCTCGGAAATCCGAATTCGCTTAAGGAAGAAAGCCTTTCCGGAGATTTAGGCAAAATACTGGAATATCCGCAATACACCAAACCTAAGGTATTAAACGGCAAACCGGTTCCCGATATCCTGCTCGGCGGCAACCATAAGCTGATAAACGAGTGGAGGACTGAAAAAGCATTAAAGAAAACTGCGGAAAACAGGAGTGCGGCCGTTGACGAAAACGGCGGAAATGCCGAATAAAATTTATAAATATATTAATTTCAACTATAAAAAATAAAGGAGATTCCAATGAATATCATCGAAAAAATTGAAAATTCGTCTTTAAAAACCGATACCCCCCAATTTAAATCTGGAGATACCGTTAAAGTGCACCAGAAGATAAAAGAAGGGGACAAAGAAAGGATTCAGGTTTATGAAGGGGTCGTCATAGCAAAAAAAGGGAGCGGCATTAGGTCTGCATTTACCGTCAGAAAAAATTCTTACGGCGTAGGAGTAGAAAAAACTTTTTTAATAAATTCTCCTTTAATCGATAAAATCGAGCTATTATATCAAGGAAAAGTCAGAAGGTCAAAACTGTATTATTTAAGAAAGAAAAAAGGCAAGGAAGCCAAAATAGAAAGGCTCGATATGGCACAACAGCAGTAAATATAAAATATTCGATTATTTTATATTTAACCGGTTCTTTTATAAATATTAATGATATACTTATATTATTATATATATAAGTTAGTTAATATTAAATAAAGGAGATTTCTTATGGAAAATTCAAAAACGCCTCTAGACAAGTTTGCGGAATTTATCGGAACCGTTCTTACGGCGACCGAAGATAGATTTCAGAAAATTCTCGATGAATTTATCGTAACTCAGGATTTCGGAAAAAAAGAATCCGCGGATTTTTCCAAAAAAATGAAAGGCATATACGATTCCAATAAAACCAAGCTGTTGTCTTTAATCGACGAATCGGTAAAAAAAGCCCTCGGCAAAGCGGATATAGCCCGCAGTTCGGAAATCAAAGAATTAGAAGAGAAAATAAAAATGCTTGAAGAAAAAGTCAACAAACAGGCTCACGGCGCTCATGCTCATACCGAACACCATAAGCATACCGCGGCCCGCCATACTAAATAATATAAATAAACGTATAGATAAATATAAACGGTTATAAATTTTATTTGATAATGGCGTTAAAATCTTATAGGGTTATAATCAAAGGAATAGTTCAGGGCGTAAACTTCCGCAATTTTACAAAACTTGAAGCCGAAAGAATAGGCATAAAGGGATACGTTATGAACACTCATGACGGCCACGTGGAAGCATTTTTCGAGGGAGAAGAAGAACGCGTAAAGGAAATTATCGCTTCCGTTCACGTCGGACCTCCTTCTTCCAAAGTAAAAGAAGTAAAACTTTACGAACAGGACGGTTTATCTAATTTTAAAGATTTTAAAATTTTAAGATAGGATATTCATCCGCTTCGATTCCAGGTTTTAGCAAGGGGTCGGCTACTATAGCGATTTCGCCTTTTACGAGTTCGGGCCTGCGTTTTATTTCCTCCATCACCTCCTTTAAATCTTTTGTTTCTATAGACTCGTAAATTTTCGTCAATTCTTTTGCATAACAAATTTTTATATTTCCTAAAATTTCGTTTATATCGTCAAGAAGCTTTTCTACGCTTCTTCCCGGTTCAAACAATATAAAAACTCTTTTTTCTTCTTTTAGTTTAGCAAGGAGTTTTTTTCTTTTGCCTCCTTTTTTCGGTAAAAACCCTATAAACGTAAACTCGGAAGTATCCAGTCCGGATGCGGAAAGCGCCGCCAATACGCTTGAAGGTCCGGGAATCGGAACTACTTTTATTCCCTTTT
>JAKAQA010000136.1 GCA_021811805.1 bacterium
TTGCGGAAAAAACGGAATATAAAGAAAAATTTACCGGAACTTCGCTAAAATCCGTCAATTTGCCTGAAAAATAGTCGTCTAAAAGATTTATTAATTTATAAAGATGGGGCAGGAGATTTAATTCTCTTTCGGAAACAGGCGGCATTTCCTTTTTATATTTCGGAGGTTTACCGCCTGTTCCGCTTGTTATTTCTATTTCCTCTATATGTTTTTCATCGGCATTTATTGCTAAACTTGTATTCAAACCGGATATTTTTGTTTTAAATTCAAAAACATACATAGTTTAAATTCGCAATGTTTTTAATTTTAATGTCCGCAGCTGCCGCCGGCGCAGGAGCATGAAGGAGCAGGAGCCGCCGCGGCTTTGCTTTCTTCCTTGGATTTTTTTGCTTTACCGCCGCCGCCGGAACTTGAATAATCGGTTTTATACCAGCCGGAGCCTTTTAGGACGAAACTTGAATTTGAAATAAGTTTTTCTAATTTTCCTCCGCATTTCTCGCATTTTTCAAGCGGCTTTTCGTTAATACCCTGAATTACCTCGATGTAATTTCCGCAGTCTTTGCATTTGTATTCCCTGATAGGCATTTTAATTTTTTACCTCCTTTAAAATATGTATCATTATTTTAATTATAACATAAATATCGAAATCTTTAAATACGGTTTTACATAGTTTACATATTTGAATAATTTTATAATATAATATATAAAAATATATAAATAAAGGAATTATTGCGTTATGGAAAATATTCAAATGCTGGATTATTTCAAGTCTTTAAACGGCGATATTCTGAACGATGTTAAAGCCATGTTTAAGGAGGAGGTTCATAAAGCGGGAGAAAATATTTTCTTAGAAGGCGATAAATCAAAAGGCATATATTTTGTGGCAGAAGGAACGGTTAAGGTTTATAAGTCTTCAAAGGACGGCAGGGAACAAATTCTTAAACTTATTTACCCGGGGGATTCGTTTAACGACGTAACCGTTTTTGCGAAAGACGTTAATCCCGCCTCGGCGGATGCCGTTACCGACGTAAAATTATATTTATTATCCCGCGAAAGCATGGTCGCCCTGATTTACAAACATCCGGAAGTGTCTTTAAATATAATAAGAAGCATGGCCGAAAAATTAAGGTATCTCACCAATGCCATAGAGGACCTTTCGCTGAAACATACTCAGGAAAGAATCGCTAAAATACTGCTTTTATTCGAGGGCAGGAAACTGAGCCAGAAAATAATTGCCGATATCGCCGGAACGGCAAGGGAAGTGGTTTCCCGCGCGCTAAAGGATTTTGCGTCGCAAAATATTATAAAATTGGACAAAAGGGATATAATTATACTCGACAAAAAAAAGCTGGAGGATTTAGGCGAGTAGCGTAAATTTTATCGATGCGTATTATAGCCGGTTCATTAAAAGGAAGGAAGATTCCAAACGTATTTGATATTAAAAATGTTTCTCCCTCATCCGATTTCTTGAAAGGAGTTCTTTTCAACGTAATCGGAAGCGATATGAAAGGAAGGATTTTCTGCGATTTATACGCGGGAACGGGCAACGTCGGTTTCGAGGCTCTTTCGAGGGGAGCGGCTTTCTGCATTTTCGTCGAAACTTCGCCCGAATTAATATCCATAATTATTAAACTGTCGAAACAATTCGGCATCGAAGAAAAAGTAAAAATTATAAAAAAAGACGCTTTAAAAGCCGTAGAAAAGGGAATTTTAAGCGAATATAAGCCCGATTATATATTTATCGACCCTCCTTACGGTTTAGGGCTTTGCGAAAAAACTATAAAAGAGATTATAAAACATCCCGCAGGCGGAATCGCAAGCAACGACTGCGGCGGCGGCATAATAATCCAGCATGATAAACGAGAAATATTATCGTCTGAATATCCGCCGTATAAATTAATAAACGAGAAACCGCACGGCAAATCGGTATTATCGTTTTACATATAAATTTTATAAATTGTCCATTTTTGCGGAAAAACTCCTTAGCAGTATAGAATTAAGGGAAACGGTTATGCTGGAAACCGCCATCGCGGCGCCCGCAGCGGCAGGAGGTATTAAAAATCCCGTTAATCCGTAAAAAACTCCGGCGGCAAAAGGTATGCCCAGACCGTTAAAGAAAAAAGCCCAGAAAAGGTTCTGTTTTACTTTAAATAAAGTTTTTTTGCCGAGCGATACGCTTTTATATACGTCGTTAATATCGTTTTTTACTAAAATTACGTCGCCCGTTTCCCTTGCTACGTCCGTTCCGCTTCCTATGGCAATTCCTACGTCTGCGGCGGCAAGAGCGGGAGCGTCGTTTATGCCGTCTCCGACCATGGCTACTTTTAAACCGGTATTTTTTAATTTTTTTATTTCATCGAGTTTATCCTGAGGCAAAACGTTTGCAATAACGTTTTTTTCGTCTATTCCTGCTTGGGCGGCGGCGCTTGCCGCCGAATTTCGGTTATCGCCGGTCAAAAGATATACCGAAATGCCGATAGATTTTAATTTGGATACGGCAGGTTTTGCAGTTTCTTTAACCCTGTCCGATAAAGAAATAATTCCGGCAATATCGGAATCTACGGATATTCCGACGACGGTTTTTCCTTCTATTGCAAATTTTTCTTCAAATTCGTTAAATTTAGACATATCGAAACTTACGCCTTTAACGTCCTTGAATATTTCTTTTTTGCCTATGATTATCTTTTTACCCTCGTAGTTTAATTTTATGCCGAATCCGCCGATTTCTTCGAAGTTTTCAGGCGCAGGCATATTTTGCGACCTTATATCGTCATTGCGGGTTAAGCGAAGCAATCCCGTATTTTCCATATTTTGGCTATTCTGCGGCGTATTGCCGTTTTCCGAAGGCGAATTATCGTTATCGTTAAAAGAATTAAATTTATCGACTATCGCGGCGGCTATGGGGTGGGAAGAAAAACTTTCGGCGTATGCGGCGATTTTCAGGATTTTTCTTTCCGGCAGGCCGTTAAGAGATATAATATCCGCGACCTCAGGTTTTCCATATGTAATAGTTCCCGTTTTATCGAAAACTATGGCATTAATTCTTGCGATTTCTTCGAGGCTAGACGATTTTTTAATCAGTATGCCTTTTTCTAAGCCTATGGAACTTCCGACCATAAGAGCCATAGGCGTAGCAAGCCCCATTGCGCAGGGGCAAGCTATGACTAAAACGGCGATGGAGGCGGATAGGGCAAATAAGAAATTCGAATGAAGTATGAATTTCCATGCCGTAAACGTGAGCAAGGATATTATCACAACCGCTGGAACGAAATAGTTAGTTACTTCGTCGGCTATACGCTGAATGGGGGCCTTGTCTGCCTGGGCGTCTTCGACTAACCTGACTATCTGGGACAGCACGGTATCCTTTCCGACCCTTAACGCCTTAATTTTAACTGCCTGTCCTTTGTTTATAGTAGCCCCGCTTACCTCGCCGCCTACGCCTTTTTCGGCGGGAACGGGTTCGCCCGTCAGCATAGATTCGTCTATTTGGGTTCGCCCGTAAGTTATTACGCCGTCAACCGGAATTTTATCCCCCTTTTTTACAAGCAGAATATCGCCCGGTTTTACGTCGGAAGTATCTATTTCTTTAATAGTTCCGTCGGTTTCGACGAGATTTGCTTTATTCGCCTGAAGTTTGAAGAGC
>JAKAQA010000137.1 GCA_021811805.1 bacterium
ATGCCATTGCTAAAACTGGAAACTTTTATAGAAACCGTAAAGTTTCATTTAGACAACGAAAACGATTTAACGGTTTTGTCCGTAGAAGTAGAAAACCCTTATTCTTACGGCAGAATTTTAACCGATAAAAAAGGGTATGCGGAGAAAATTATCGAAGAAAAAGAGTTATGCGATTTTCCGCCGGATACCGCTTCGATAAAAGAAATTAATTCGGGAGTCTATATAATAAAATTAAATCTTTTAAGAAAATTTATCGGCCGCATTAAGCCGAACAATAGAAAAAAAGAGTACTATTTTACCGATATAGTCGATATTTTTTATAAGGCGGGACTAAAAACCGCATGCTATAAATCCCGCAATGCGGAGGAGTTTATCGGGGTAAACTCGAAAGCGGATTTAATGAACGCCCAAAAAATATTGCAAAAAAGATTAATCGCGGATTTCATCGAAAAAGGCGTTAATTTCATAACCGACGACAACGTTTATATAGGCTATAACGTTGAAATAGGCGAAAATTCGGTTATATATCCGGGCGTTTTTTTATCGGGGAAAACTTCGATAATGAAAGGGGCGGTTATCGAAAACGGCTGCGTCGTTAAAGATTCGGCTATTATGGATAATACCAGGATAAAGCCTTACAGCGTTATCGAAAACTCTGTTATAATGAACGACGTTCAGATAGGGCCTTTTGCGAGGTTAAGGCCGGAAACCTTTGTGTCCGAAGGCGGCAGGATAGGAAATTTCGTTGAGGTTAAAAAAACTTTTATCGGCAAAAATACTAAGGCGTCCCATTTAAGCTATATAGGAGACGCCCGTATCGGCGACGGCGTCAATATAGGAGCCGGAGTTATAACGTGCAACTATGACGGAAAAAAGAAATATGAAACTGTAATAGAAGACGGATGTTTTATCGGTTCGGATTCCCAACTCGTCGCTCCCGTTAAAATCGGGAAGAATTCATACGTGGGTTCCGGGACTACCGTAACCAAAGACGTTCCCGAAGGCGCGCTCGCAATATCGCGAACTCCGCAGAAAAATATAGAAGGGTGGGCGTTGAAAAAAATGAAAGCCGCAAAAAAGAAAAAGTAAGAGTAGAAAAGGCTCTATGACGGTAGATTGCTTCGCTACGCTGGACGAAGTCCAGCGTAGCGAAGCAATCTCATAAACTTAAAGTATGGGAGATAATCGATAATGTGCGGGATTATGGGATTTTCGAGGGGATTTTCCGAAAATTTAAACGGGGAAAGCTCCGTAGATATAGTTTTAAACGGGCTTAAAAGCCTTGAATACAGAGGATACGATTCTTCCGGCATAGCTTACTACGACCGGAGCGGAAAGAAGATAAAATGCATCAAAAAGTCGGGGAAACTCGTAAATCTTTCGACCGAATTCAGCTGTATCAAGCCCGTAAAATCGGATATCGCCATAGGACATATCAGGTGGGCTACCCACGGAAAACCTACCGACGATAATGCCCACCCCCATATGGACTGCTCTGGAAATATTGCTATAGTCCATAACGGAATAATAGAAAATTACGCCGTTTTAAAAAGCAGGCTGATAAAAAAAGGACATAAATTTATTACTCCTACCGATTCGGAAGTCATAGCCCATTTAATCGAGGACAATATAAACGAAGGCAAAACCTTTTATGAAGCCGTGAGGCTTTCCGCCTTGGAGCTTTCCGGCGCTTTTGCCGTTTTGGTATTAAATGCAGCCGAAAAAAGCATTGCGGCGGTGAAATACGGACCTCCGTTAGTTATGCTTCATAAAGGCGGAGAAGTTTATTTTGCGAGCGATGTTTCCCCCCTTATAGAATATTCCGACGAGGTTATATATTTAAAAAATTCCGAAATAGCTTATTTTCATGACGGAATACTGGAACTGACTAATTTCAAAGGCAAGAAAACCGCCAAAACAGTTACTAAAATAGACTGGGATGCGTCAAAAGCGGTAAAGACCGGTTTTTCCCATTTTATGCAGAAAGAGATATTCGAACAGCCTTCGTGTCTTCTGGACGCATTTTCGTCGAGAGTGATATCCGTGAATGGGAGAAACGCGGGAGAAGGCGGGAGCCGGCTTAAAAATAAAATAAGGGATTCGTTTTCCGGTTTCAAGATTATGCTCGAAGATGTAAAGCTGACTAAAAAAGACTTGGCAGACGCGTCCAGGATAGTCATAACCGCCTGCGGTTCTTCTTATTATGCCGGCCTTGCTATTAAGTATATGGCCGAAGCGATTTGCGGCATTCCGGTTATAGTCGAATACGGTTCGGAATTCAGGTACGAAAACTTTCCTATTTCCAAGAACGATATATTCATAGGCATTTCGCAGTCTGGAGAAACCGCCGATACGAACAGCGCGCTCGAGCTTGCTAAAGCCGCACGCGCCGGCATAATTTCTATCACTAACGTTCCGGGTTCGCAGATAACCGCTATGTCCGATAAAGGCGTAATATACACGCATGCGGGTCCCGAAATAGGAGTTGCATCTACCAAGGCGTTTACTACCCAGCTTTTATGCGGTCTGCTTCTGGCTCTGCGTATCAGGGAAATTAAAGGACATATCCCTTCCGGCGAAAACATCGACGGCCTTAAAATTTTTAACGATATGGTCGAGCTTCCGAAAAAAGTCGAGCAGATTCTTTTTATGGATGAGGCTATTAAAGAAACGGCAAAAAAATATTATAAAAACTCCAATTTTTTATATCTTGGAAGAGGCATATTGTATCCTATAGCGCTTGAAGGGGCTCTAAAATTAAAAGAAATTTCGTATATCCACGCCGAAGGCTATCCCGCCGGAGAAATGAAACACGGCCCTATCGCTCTCGTGGACGAGAATATGCCGGTTTTGTTCCTCTTGTCCAACAATATGCTCGCCCCTAAAACAATATCCAACATCGAAGAAATAAAAGCAAGAGGCGGTAAAATTATTGCGGTTGCCGATTACGAGCCTGAAATAGACGGAGTGTCCGATTTAATAAAAATACCGGAAACGTCCGAAGTCCTGAGCCCTATTCTTTACGCTATTCCGCTTCAGCTTCTGGCTTACCATATCGCCGCTCTCAAAGGCACAGATATAGACCAGCCCCGCAATCTTGCAAAAAGCGTAACCGTAGAGTAAAATAGTATAGATACCAAGTAAACTAAACAGACCAATATGCCTTTTAATAATAATACAGTCTTCCAGGCAGCCGCCTATCTTAAAGGTTTAAACGAGGAACAGCTTAAAGCGGTTCTTCATGACGACGGACCTCTTTTAATACTGGCGGGTGCAGGTTCGGGCAAGACCAGAGTTATAACTTTGCGGGCGGTGCATCTTATAAAAACCGGCAAAGCCAAGCCTTATAATATTCTCGGCGTAACGTTTACGAACAAAGCGGCACGGGAAATGAAAGAAAGAATTAAAAAAGCGCTGGAATATGAAAAATGCGGCGGACGGATTGAATACGGCTCAGGTTACGACGGCGGTTCCGGACTTCCGGAGTTTTCTACTTTTCACTCATTCTGCCTTAAACTTCTCCGCAGGCATGCCGATTTAGCAGGCTATGAAAGGTCGTTTGTAGTCTTCGACGAAGACGATTCCGGGAAAATAATTTCTAAAATTATCAAATCGCTCAATCTAAACGAAAAAATCA
>JAKAQA010000138.1 GCA_021811805.1 bacterium
CGTCAAATATATCGTATAATTCTTTCATCGTTTCGGGAGCGACGTCCCATGCCAAATTGGTAACCTGAAGGGTCGGCATAGGAATAGCCTTTCTTTTTACGGCAAGATCCGTCGAAGCATATCCTATATGCGGCCCCCAGTCCGGAAAGAAATCCGGCTGTATCATGTCTGGAGAAAGCTGATTGCCGTATGCGGTAAGTTTTAAAAGCACGCGCGAATAAGGTTTTAAAACTTTTTTCGCCGATTCGAATCCTCTTCGTACGGCAATTTCCCTTAATATAGCTATTACGCCTCCGGGGCTGTTTAAAAACGGACAAATCATCGCGCATGTAAAACACTGAAAACAAGCCCATACATATTCGTCCATCATCGTCCAGATAAGCTCAGGGTCTTTTGACTTCATTTTTTGCAGAACTATACGCGGAGAAAAATCGAAAAATCTGTGGGGCGGGCATCCGCCGGTGCAGACGCCGCAGTTTAAACATCCTCTAACATACTCTTCATACCGGAAATCTTTTCTTGCTTCTTCGAAAATTTCTTTTTTTAATTCGGCGGGAACTATACTTACTCCATTTTCATCATATTCCATAAAGCTCTCCTGCTTTACCGTTTTCGTTTATATCTGCTAAAATGCAATAACACTTATATTTTAAAAATACTCTTTAATAATATTTATAATATCACGATAAATAAAAAAGTCAAATTTTATTTAAAGCGTGTCTTCTATATTTTCTACGTTTTCCATAGCGTCATATTTAGCCCTGCCGTTTCCGCCGCCCATCATATCAAGTTCATACGAAGAAGCGGAAATAAGATCGTCATGAGCCGTTGGCACGGAGTGTAAAATCTGCAAATACTGCAAAATAGTAACGAAAAATAAACCGCCTATCATATTGCCGACAAGCGTTAACGGAACATATCTATAAAGCCAAGAAATATAAGAAATATGCGAACCGGTATTTATTGCAATTAAAATTTCTGACGACGCCACTACTATATGGCTGAAGGAGTTTAGATATATCATAAAACCGACGACCCATATAATAAAAATTCTTGCAAGCGTGCCGCTTGACGCTATTAAAAGCCATGTCATAAGAGTTATAAGCCAGCCGGCAAATACAGCGCTTAAAATCATTACGAAGGGCGTTCTGTTCATATAGCTGTTTGCAACGCCGTGTATATGATTAACGACGAAAGACGGAACAATCTGATTTAACGAGCCTGCTATTACGAGAGCAAAAATAAAAATACCGGCCATATTGCCGATAAGCGTAAGAGACCATAATTTTAAAAGCTCAAGGATTCTGCCTTTTTTTGCGATGACTGCGGTTACCGGAACTAAAAAATTTTCCGTAAAAAGCTCGCTTTTGCCTATCATTAAAAACATGAAACCAATAGGGAAAAAAAGCGCTCCGAGGATTTTTGCCACATTAGCGCCGACTAACGGAGCGGTCGCTCCGGCAACGTATGAAGAAGCGATTATGCCGAAAGTAACGTTCATGCCGGCTATAAGTCCCGACATAGACATTTCAAGCCAGCTTCTTTCAAGCCTTGACTGTCCGACTTCGACCGAAGCCTTAAAAATTTCCGAAGCTTCTTTCCCTCCCGGCTTTTCTATTCCTTTAATAGCGCCTATACGCGCTTTGGTGGTTTCTAAAATTTCGTTTATTCTTTTAGATAAGTATAAAGAATGGTGAATTTCCTCGGCAAGATTGTTTTCTATAAGCGCCCTTACGCCCGGATCGCCTATTACTTCTAATCCGGCAGTATAATCGTTAATTGCGTTTTCTTCAATTTTTAAATCGATTCTAAGCATATCGAGAGGAGCCGAAACCTGATGAGATGCCTCGCTCACGCCCTTCTGAGCTTCCCTGATAGAATTTAAAGTATTAGGCGTTCCGCCGAGTTCGGTTATTTTTTCCCTAATGTTTATGATGTGCCCGCTTTCTGTGGATGCAAAAGATTTTAACGCCTGAACTAAAATAGGGTCTTTGAGGGTTTTAGCCTGCTCGACGTAAAGGTCTCTGCCGGCTACTTCTGCGGCAAGATACTTTTGAAGCAAATCGATAGTATCCAGAACGGCTTTGGTATTTTTAGAATGTCCGGAACTTGAACCGCTTTCGCTTTCGTCGCTTTTTAAATATAAGTCCGTCATGATATTAATTATATATCAAATCTATTAATTTGACAACATGCAAGAACATATGCAAGAAGGTCATAAAACTAAACAAAAGCAAGGCAATAAGCAAGGCAATAATTGACTAAAAAGTCATTATGCTGTAAAATAACTGCTTATGGAACCGAAACCTACGCCCGTATCCGCAAAACCTGTATCTACAAAAAGGCTTTTAATTGCAATACTTTCGACAATAGCCCTTGCCGATTTCGGACTCGGATTAAATACCGTCGTGCTTCCTCTTTACGCAAAAAGTCTGGGCGCAAGCATAATCGCCATCGGTTTAATAATTGCATCTTTCGGACTTGCACGCATATTCGTAAATATTCCTATAAGCATTATAAGCAAAAAACTAAATGCGCAATATATACACATAGGAATACTGTCTATTTTTCTGGGAGCAGTTGGATACCTGCTTTCCACTTCATATTATCAGCTTTTCTTATTTAGATTTCTCGAAGGATTCGGCTCCGGCATAATCAACACGTCTTCGATGATAATCCTGACTAAACGCCTTTATAAAGAAGAAAAGAGAGCAAAGGTTTTAAGCAGGTATATGATAGCAAGAAGACTTTCAATGGGGTCTGCGCCGTTTATCGGAGCCTTAGTCGCTTACGAATTTTCCGATAAAGCCGCATTTTTGCTTTATGCCTTAATAATGGCCGCAGGAGTAATAATAGCTTTTTACAATAAAAAATTCCTAAACAGCATAAATCATATAGACGAAACATCCTTGCAAGACAATGCGGAAAACGTAAAAGAAAACATAAAAATACAAACAGATACGGAAGATAATTCCATTGAAAATATCTACATCGATACCGACGGCAGAACTTCTATCGAAACTGCCGATGCAGATAAAAATATCGGCATTAATACACGTAAAAAATATTTTGCGCTTCTGTATAATTTTAATTTTATCGCATTATGTTTTTTAACGTTTACTTTTTTCTTTTCAAGAATAGGCTCGAGAAGAGAACTGGTGCCTTTAGTAGGATACAGCGTAATGGGCTTAAATAAAGCCGACATAGGACTGCTTGTTTCTATATCGGCGGTAATCGGCGTCGTTCTTACATATTATTCTGACAGAGTTATAAACTTTATGGGAGTTAAAAAATCTATAATAACCTCTTTCATTATTACTGTCGCCGGAGTTTTAAGCTTTATAATATTTAAAAACCTGATATCGTTCGGATTATCCATTATTTTATTAAGCGCAGGAGGCGGATTTTCAGGTCCTGCAAGAAACCTTTATTTAATGGACAGCGTAGACAAAAACCGTTACGACGAGGCAATAGGCATTTATAGGACGTTAAGCGATTTCGGTTTTGTTCTTGGACCTGTTGCGGTAGGAGCGGCATTCGATTATTTTAATTATATAAATGCATATAGTTTAGTTGCCTTTATATTAATTTTTGCCACGATTTTATTCGGATTCTTCGCTAAATCATATCGCAATA
>JAKAQA010000024.1 GCA_021811805.1 bacterium
CAAGAGCTTTGCGGGCGGTCCGGACGGCACCGTTAATAATTTTATAAATCAGAATCCTTTTGCTTTCAGCATGCATAAGCCGAATACGTTTGTAAGCTTTAATGCCTTACAATATCAGGGTTTTAATCAGGTTTACAATAATAACGGAGAGTTGATTTCTAAGCCTGCCCAGCAGCAGATTTTGTTTATTCCGGCTTTTGTCTGGACTTACAGGTTTTTAAGAAAAGTAAATTTCTTCGAAGTCGCATTTCCGGTGGGGAGCCAGACTGCTCAGGGCAATGTTCCGCAAACTCTGCCTAACGGCAAACCCAATATTATGTTTACAAACGGGTATCAATTTACGAACGGCGGAACGGGAAATCCCGTTATCTTTTACGGAATTGAGGCGTGGCATCAGAATATCGGCAAATTCAAGTATAATTTTATGCCGATGCTCGTTACCGTTATTCCTAACAACTGGAATTCAAGCTCCGTCAATAATATAGGAAGCGGCGAGTTTAATTTCGAGCTTGCTTTAACCGGCGGACTCGGATATACGTTTAACAAAAAATTCAGGCTTGCCTTAGACTATGCGGTAGGCGAAAGCTATAATCTCGGCCACGATTCGATTAACTATGCGGCTGCTACGGCGGCTGCTCCGACGGCGGCCGGATATAATTCAACCCTGTCTCCGACGGGTACGGGGAGTTATACCGACCCGGGCAATAACTTTATAGCAAATACGTATCTCAGATTTATCTTATTTAAGAAATTAGAGATTTTTAACGAAACGGTCTTCGAAAACCAGAGCGCAAATTACGGCTGGTTTAATACTAACCCGCTCGGATCGACTACTACAAGTTTAAAATACGGCTATTTAAACAGCGGATATCAGGCATTAATGACCGGTTTCGGAGTTTCCTACCGCTTGGGCAGAATAATTGCCGACGCAAGAGTATTGAAAACGTTACATGCAAAAAACGGTCCGGATTTGACTATGGGGCTTTTGTCGTTAACGATCCCGTTTAAGTTTTAGAAAAATATCTTTACTCTCTCTTGTTTTCCCCGCAGGTTCTTGTTTGCTTGCGGGGATGGGGTAAAACCGTTTACATCTTTACCCTTACCATTACTCCGTTGACTTTTTCGGCAGGGAGTTTGTAAAACCGGACGAACGAAGGGGACAGCTTTTTGATGAGGGCGAATATTCTCCAGAACATATTGTTGCTGACTATTTCTTCGAACCCGTAGAATATTACTGTTTCGTCTATATTGTACCTTTTCAATACCGCTTCTACGTCAACGACCTCCGAATAACCCGCTCTTATCGAAAACTGGCTCAGTCCCGGAGCGACGTCGTTTTTAAACAGGATGTCCGTTCCGTAAGGCTTTTCGGTTCTTTCTATGGAAACGAAAATGTTTCTGTCGTAAATAATATTGTTGTTAAACATCGTTTTAATAATATAGGGAGATACCTTGTCCGAAAGGCTCGCAAAAAAAAGCGACGTTCCTGTAAGTTTAGAAAAATTTTTGTACCGGTATTCGTATTCTTTTAAAAAAATATTGAAATCGGTCATCTTATATATACTGTGGAGCTTTTTCTGTCCTTTCGTGTATATCGTTATAACCGCAAAAGGTATCGTGGCGATTATCAGGGCAAAATAGCCTCCCTGAAGGGTTTTATACAGCAGGTTGGAAGTTAAAAACATAATATCCGCAAACGTGGTTATCAGCGAAATAAACAGCATAAAATATCTTCTCTTGTGAAAGAAATGTATGTTTATTAAGATGCCTGTAAAAGTCATAGTTCCGCTGACGGCAAGCCCGTAAGCCATAGCAAGGTTATTCGACGTCCTGAATATCAGTATTGCCGCCAAAACGCTTAAAAACAAAAACCAGTTAGCAAAACTTATATATATCTGGGACTGGATTTCGCTGGATTTATAGCTTATTTTTAAAAGAGGTATAATCCTGTTGTTTATAAGCTGGTAAACGATGGAAAATATGCCGCTTATAACCGCCTGAGACGCTATTACGGTTGCCGCAATGCTTAAAATAAGGATAGGCGTGTAAAACAGGTGCGACTGCGAATAAAGCATCTTAAAAAAGGCGTCCGTATCGGTTTTATGGGAAAGCAGGAAAGCCCCCTGCCCCATATAGTTTAAAATAAGGGCTATAAATACGAAAATCCATGCTTTTGTAATGGGTTTTCTGCCCATATGCCCCATATCGGCATACAGGGCTTCTCCGCCCGTCGCGGAGAGGATAACGTCCGACAGGACGAATAACGAAATGATGCCGTGGCTTATTAAGCGGTTTGCCGAAATATTTCCGTTAAACACGAATCTTAAAGCATAGCATGGATTTACGACTTTCAAGAAAATTTGCGGCATATGCGCCAGCGACAAAAAACCGGATGCGCCTATGACGATAAACCACAAAAGCATGACAGGGCTGAAAATATTTGCTATTTTTTCCGTTCCATTATGCTGATACCAGAACAATCCGAGCGTAATTATAATTGAAATAAAAACAACCGTATCGGTCGTTATATTTTTAAAAAAGGGTATCAGGCTCATGCCTTCGACCGCGCTCAATATGCTTATAGCCGGTGTAATGACCGAATCGCCTATGAGGAGAGAAAGCGCGATATAGGATATTACCGTTATGAAAGCAATTTCGCGGGCGGATTTTATATATTTTTCGATGATGTTTTTAAGTATTATAGTGCCGCCTTCGTTCCTTTCGCTTATTCCCATGGCGAACCAGACGTACTGGACGGTGACTAAGAGCGTTAGCGTCCATATTATAAGGGACACTACGCCCAAAACGTTTGAGCCCGTGACTTTCAGGTATGCAAAAATAACGGTTACAGTGTATATAGGGCTGGTTCCTATATCGCCGAATACGATGCCGAGGGCTTTTAGCGATTTATTTTCCGCTAAAGCTTTTTTAGCTTTGTCTATGGGCAATTTATTCAATTTTAGAAATTAGATTTAGAATTTAGATATAAGGTTAAATTTATATAAAAACATTATTATATTACTTTTGGAAAAAAATGAAAGATAAAAAAGCGGCGGGTTTTACATTTAAATAAAACCGCTTTTGAAAGAGAATATTGCCGGAGAAGGCATGTTTATATGAAAAAAGAAATAGTCGAATGACATTGAAGAAAACCTTAAATTACATAATTAAGAACTAAAATTAATTGCCCTTATTATAACCTTAATAATAAAGTTGCTTAGGAAATAACGGTATAAAGTAAAATATTTCCGATTTATTTTATCCCTTATTCTCTATCCCCGCCTGCGTTTTCCTAAATTTTAATAAAAACGTAACAAAAATTTAACATAATTGAAACAAAAATTTCATAATCCTGCAACGAAATTTATGATATAAATAAAAACTAGCACTTTAATGTAAATTATAATTATTAATTAATAAATTATAAAAAATTAAATTAAAGGAGGGATGGTTTTTATGGACGGGAGAAAACAGCGCAGGAAAAGAAAAACTAAATTAAAACAAGGTAAGGAAAAAATCAGCTTTCAGGAGTTTATAGACGGGATAAACGGCATTCTTAACCAAAGAAGAGAAATGGAAGATTTGTTCGGCAGGGTTTTGATATTAAATTCGGAAAGCGTCTTAACCGAAATGGAGATAAAGAGGAAAAATAACGAAATCCTGCAGGCGCATATACGGGCGAAGGCGGAAGAAAATAATGCCGGAAGCGGAGCAGATAAATAAACGCATAGTTATAAAATGGAAAAAACTGAAAAATAGTTGAAAAGAAGATAGATGCACGATATAATCTGTATAATGGGGTATAAAAATGAGAACCAATATAGTACTCAACGATTTGATTGTCTAAGAAACTATGAAGCCGGCAAATGTAAGGACCAAAAAAGAATTAGCCAACTTAGCTTTAAAAGAATTTGTAGAAAATTACAAGAGGAAGAATTTTACCCAATTAAAAGAAAAGATTAAATTTGCGGAAGGATACGATTATAAGTTTATCGGCATTTACGTCGAAACCGAACTCCCGAACGGCTAAGAACAGGGGAAAAAACAAAAATATCCGGCACTTTATTTTAATAAAATTTGAGGGGTATTTATGCTGAATACCGTACTTTATGCAATAAATTTCGGGGATTTTTATTACGAAAATCTCGACTGTTTTGCGAACTATTCTAAGCTTGGCTTAAAAGAAATCGTACTTATACACGTTATCGACCCCGCAATTTTTCAGCACAGCCTTTATTCCGTCTATAAAAAAGAAGACGAAGAAAAGATAAGAAGGTTTGCGGAAATTAAACTCGAAGATATTAAAAAATACTTAGAAAAATCCGGTTTCGGCATCAGATACGTAATCAGGGTAGGCAATATTGCCGAAGAAATCGCCGAAGAAGCAAAGGCGGAAAATATAGATTTCGTAGTTCTCGATAAAAAAGCGGGCGGAAAGTCCAAGGGTTATTTTTCGTTTTACGGTTCTCCGCTTTACGATATTATAATAAAAATAGAAAAACCGGTTCTTGTTATGAGGCGGGTTTTGTTTCATTCTTCCAGCGACTTTAAAAACGACAGGAAAACAAGCTGCAGAAACATTTTCGACGACGTCGTTTTTGCGACCGATTTTTCGGAGTTTTCGCTTAAAACCCTGCCTTTAATATCGAAAATTCCTGGAGACGTAATCAAGATATTTACTATTTTGCATATTATCGACGAAAGATTAATTAAAGGGCTGAAAGATTCAATGGGCGATGAAATAGAAAATTACGAGAAAGGCCTGGCTGAAAAATTCGAGTCGGTAATGCGCAGTCTTAACTACAGGTTCGCAAAAGAAAAATCAAATTTGGAAATAGAGGTCAGAAAAGGCGCGCCTTACAAAGAAATAGTCGATTTTATGGAAGAAACCGGAAAAAAACTGTTAATTCTGGGTTTCAAAGGAAGGGACAGGGAAGGCTTAAGGGAAATTATTTTCGGAAGCACCGCCGAAAGGATAATAAGCGCGCTTCCGTGTTCGATACTGGTAGTTAAATAGGAAACGGCGAAGAATTGCGAAAGCCGGAAATCCAATTTAATCAGCAACGACGGCGGTACTGCCATAGGATTTTGCGAAAAAGCCGAATAAAAGGGCTGCCAGAATTATTATAAACGCAACTAAACTATATGCGGAAATATAATTGTAATATTCAAATACCGCTCCTACCGCAAACGGCCCCAAAACAAAACCTAAATCGCTCAGCGTTCTGTATATGCCTATAGCCTCGTCGTACCGGCTTTTGTCCACGCTGTCCATTAAGTAAAGATTTCTTGCGGGACCCGAAAACCCTCCCCCCGCGCTTAATAATATAATGGATAAACCGAAAGCCGTTATGTTTTGAAATACGATGAAGCTTAAAACGCCCGCCGCCGTTATAACAAAAGAAGTAATTATGGATTTTTTGACCCCCATGGCGTTGATTACCCTGTCGGAATAATATGTGAGAATTACGCCGATTACCGCCGATATTGAAACGAGCAGGCCTATATCCGCTTTATTAAGATTCATTACGCTGTAGCCGACGAGCGGCACAAGCTCCCTCCTCGAGCCTATTCTCGAAAAGAAAAATGAAAACGTTAAAAAACATAACGCAATAAAATTAAAATTATACAAAAGGGAAAAATATTTCTTTATATGACCCGGCAGTGAATCTGCGGGCGGTTTAACTCTGCCGCCGCCGTTGCCGATATTTGCGTTCGGAATGTTGGTGTCTTCGTCGTTTATATTTTTTAAATTTTTAAGATTATCGGCATTACCCG
The DNA here is from genome assembly GCA_021811805.1 of bacterium. Lineage (GTDB taxonomy): Bacteria > SZUA-79 > SZUA-79 > Acidulodesulfobacterales > Acidulodesulfobacteraceae > Acidulodesulfobacterium_A. The sequence continues at coordinate 5,779 of JAKAQA010000024.1, forward strand.
AATCTTTATCTTTTGCGCCGTTTTCGGTAACGGTAGCGTTATTGACGCCGTTCAGGAACTCTTTATTATAAAAAGCTATAATCAGACCTACGGTCATTATTGCCGCATAAAGCAAAAAAGCCGCTTTATCGGAAAATTCGTATGCGGCTATAGCTCCGAGAAACGGCGCCGAACCCATGGAAAGCCTTCTCGCTATCATATACCTGCTTAAAACTTTAGCCCTTTTTTCGTCTTTATAAAGCCGTTTCGTCAGAATTATCATCGACGACGTGTTAATTATGCCGGAGCCGAACCCTTCCAGAAATCTGAATATAAAAAGCTGGTAATATGCCGTGGAAAGCAGGTATCCTAAAGCGCCGAGGAAAATAAACAGTATGCCGATATGGATATATTGAGAATTAAGCCTTTTGCTTATTATGCTAATTGGAATATTAATAAATATGCGGGCTAAACCGAAAGAAGCTATGATTAAGCCTATAGTAATTATGCTTGCGCCGAGGCTTTTTGCGTAAAGCGGAAGAACGACGGTATTTAATCCAAGTCCGAAATCCGCAAGGGCGATAGTCGAAAGAATTGCGATTAAAAGTCTTTTAGTGGAAGGGGGTGCAGGCGCGGTCACAGACGCAGAAGCGTCAATCTCGTCCGTTTCCGTTTTGCCGCCGCGGCCGTTATTTCCGTTATCTTTGCCGTTATTGCCGTTGTTATTTAACGCCATAGGCGTTCATTTTACACGATAATGACTTTTTAGTCAATTGCCGCCCCTCCTTAACCGCCCCGCCAGGCTGACGCCTGCCTCCCCTCCTTATAAAGGAGGGGAGGCAAGGGAGACAGGCAAGGGAGACATGCAATATTATTCTGCTGAAAAACATGTTTTTTCTAAATATGCAGAAGAATATACCTTAAAAGGAGGGGAGTCGGGGGGTCGGACGCTTGTTTAATATGATAAATTGATATATAATTTAAATATTATGACGGATTTATATTTAAAAAACGATGAAAGCGAAAGCGATTCGGGGAATTTAAAAAATACCAAAGCCGTTCAAGACACGATAGCCTGGCTCCAAAAATATCTTGCGGCCGAGGTGGCCGGAAGGGATTTATATATCGAGCAGACGAAAACCCTTAAAGACCCCATTCTCGTCCAGGCGTTAAAATCTTTTGCCTCTACCGAAAGCGGGCATATTATAAACATCAGGGAAAAAATAACGGAACTTGGAGGAACGCCGAAGTCCCTTAACGAAATAAGGGAAGCGCAGAAAGGGGTTAGCGAGGCTTCCCATCAGGTTTCCGCCCCTCTCGATATGCTCAGAATCGATTTAAAAATAGAAGAAAACGCAATTAACGATTATACCGCCGGATTGGAGGTAATCCCAGACCCCGGCGTGAGAGCGCTTTTAGAAAATAATCTTGCCGAAGAAATACATCATTCTTTATATTTGTCGAAAAGGATAAACGAAATTTTAGAATCCACAAAAGCCCGTATCGGAGCCATTAGGGGCATAGAAAAACCGGGAGGCAAAGAAGCTTCCGAAATTTTTAAGGCATCCGTCGAGGTAGGACAGGCAAGGCTTCAGAGAAGCTGGCTCGAAATGTCTATGTCCGGGCTTATAGCCGGCATGAACGTTACATTCGGTATAATAGCGTCTTCTTATGTTGCCGGAGCGACGGCTCCTTTCGTCGGGGCAAACATCTCCAAAATATTCGGGGCGCTGTTTTTTCCTATAGGTTTTATGTTTTTAATGATAGGCAAGAGCGAACTTTTTACGGAAAATTTTTTAGTCCCGGTAACCGCCGTCATTGCTAAAAGAGGTAAAATCGCCGACCTTTTAAAATTGTGGTCGCTGACGCTGATAGGAAATATGGCTGGAATTTTTATTTTTGCCCTCGTAATAGCCGGTTCGTTAAATCAGATTGTTCCACAGTTCGTCGTCGGGCATATACACGGCATAGCCGACAACTATATGAGCAGAACGCCTTTCGTTATGGTTTTAAGCGCTATTTTCGCAGGCTGGCTGATAACCCTGATGACGTGGCTCTTGATAGCTTCGAGCGGCACTCTGGCAAGAATATTTATTATATGGGTAGTCGGCTTTATGATATATCTAAATTCTTTCAGTCACATAGTCGTGGCGTCGTCCGAAATTTTAATAGCAATCAATACCGGTTCCCATATTTCATATCTTCCATGGCTTTACCGCTATGTTCCTTTGACTATCATAGGCAATATGACAGGCGGCTTATTTTTCGTTACTATTCTTCAGTATCTGCAGATTTTACACGCGGCGTCTCCCGCTCCCGACGAGCATTTTTCGTCTTCTTCATACGAACTAGATATGATGGGCGGAGGAGGCAGGACAAAAACCGCCGAAATGGAAAACGTCGAAAATATAGAAGATACTATTTAAAATAAAATTTTTATCTACCCTTAGCGTTCTACCCATATTTGACTTATTAATTTATTATGATAATCTTTATACTATATATTACATAAACGAAAACAGTAAGGCAGGAGAACTTTATGGAATATGACGAAAATGGAGTAAGCATAGTTCCTTCCGAATTTAAAAAAGAAATTTTCGAAGAAGCCGGAAAAGATTTCAGATACCAAGAATATGTCAGAGGCTGTTTAAACTGCGGCGTATGCACGGGCGGATGCCCGCCCCACAGATTTTTCGATTTTTCCCCGCGCATAGTTCTTCAAAATATGAAGTCTAAAGACCCCGAACTTATCTGGACGATGATGGACGAATATATATGGGCATGTTTTCAGTGTTTTACCTGCGCTATGATTTGTCCGTTTTTGAACAGTCCCGGAGGCATTATAGCTATATTAAGAGAGATTGCCGTCAGGAGAGGTTTCGAATCGGCTAAAAAAGTCCTTAAACCATACTCGAGGGTGCTTTTAAAACTTACCGCATACGGAAATCAGCTGTCGCCGGATATGATACAGCCGGATTTCTTTCCCGACTGGGGTCCGACTATCGGATATGCCTCGACGGACCTTGCCGTAAAAAGAAAAGCTATACCTATGCCGACTCTGCAGGTGACTAATTTATCATGGGACGTTGCTCCCGAAGCGATGAAAGAGCTGTACGCTATATTCGACGAAGCCGGAGTTTTTAAGATAATAGAAGCCGTCGACCCTTCGCTTTACGAAATAATACAGGATATCGTGGATGACGTCAGGAGTTCCTGACGATAGGCAGTAATATGCCTTAATTTTTATAAGGAGACATAAATATGGCTATGGAAATCAGCAACAGGCTCGGTCTTGCAAACGTAAAATCCGATTATATCCACGCCGCTGGGAGAAAACTCGAAGATATTCACGAACAGCTTCTCGAACTCGAGGCAAAAGGCGAGGTCAAGGTCATACATATTAAAGACGAGAATAAGGCCATAGAGGCTGATACTTTATTCGGCTGGAAGAAAAAGATTCCTACAAATAGAATATGGCATCATAAATCCTGCGGGCAGTGCGGCAATATTCCGGGCTATCCGGTTTCGCTTCTGTGGTTTATGAATCAGTTGGGTTTGGAATATGTCGACGAGAGAAATCAGACCTCCTGCACCGCTTGGAATTATCACGGTTCCGCTACATCTAATCCCGTAGGGCTTGCGGCGGTAGCCGTAAGAAACTGGCACAGGGCATACGAATTAGGCTTATTTCCGCTGTTCCACTGTGCCACGACGTTCGGCGATTACAAAGAGATGCGCAATATGCTCGTCGAATACAAAGAACTGAGGGACGAGGTCGGAAGGATAATGCACAAGATAGGCAGGGAGCTGGTAATACCTGAATATATAGTTCATTACAGCGAATGGGTCCACGTTATGCGTTTTGAAATAGCAAAGTTAAAAAAATACGACTTAAGCAATATTATAGCGACCGTTCATCCTGCCTGCCATACCTATAAAATGATTCCGGAAGACTGCATTTACGACAAAGATATATATGCGGGAAAAAGAACGGCGGTTTCTACCGGCGTCGCGCTTGCTCTCGGCGCGCAGGTGGCCGATTATTCGACTTGGTACGACTGCTGCGGTTTCGGTTTCAGGCATATATTGACGGAAAGGGAAGCGTCGAGGTCTTTCGTAATGGACAGAAAAATAAGGCCTATGGTAAGGGAGGCCCATTCCGACGTTTGCATTACTCAGGATACGGGATGCACTACGACGTTAGACAAGAACCAGTGGATAGGAAAAGCTATGGGTTATACCGAACAGGTTCCCGTAATGGCGGACGTTATGTTTGCGGCATTAGCCTGCGGCGCGGACGTTTTTAAAATCGTCCAGCTTCAATGGCATACGACGGATTGGAGACCGCTATGCGAAAAAATGGGAATCGACTGGAAGAAATCGGAAGAAGAATATAACGCATATCTCGAAGAACTGAAGGCGGGCGGTAAAACCGTCAATTTATACGAGTATCCGAAAAGTTAAAAAGGAATAAAAACGAGGGGAAAAATAAAGATTAATTAATATTAATTAACGCGGCGAGTCAATGGAGGATGTTTATGTCTGAAAATATTTTAGTGGTCGGCGGAGGTCCGGCAGGTTTAAACGCGGCAGTGATGCTTTCCGAATTGGGAGTCAACGTAGCTCTTGTTGAAAGAGATTCGTTTCTCGGAGGCAACCCTAAAAAATTCAAATATAAATTTTTGTTCCCGGATATGCAGCCCGCCGATAACGTAATTGGAGAGTTGATTAAAAAGGCGGAAGCCGGCGGCGGCATCAAAGTTTATTATTCTTCGGAAATTTCGGATTTTAAAGAAAACGGCAAAAAATTCGATGTTACGCTCAAATCGGCGGACGGAAGCGAAAAGAAAACATTCGATTCGGTTATCGTGGCGACGGGTTTCGAGCATTTCGACCCGGCAAGGGACGCAAAATATTCTTACCAGCTGTTCGACGACGTTATAGATATAAAAGACCTCGAAAGAATGATGGGAGAGAATAATTTCGTAAGACCCTCAAACGGGAAGCCGCCTAAAAAAATAGCTTTTATTCTGTGCGTAGGTTCAAGGGATAGGCATGTCGGAAACCAGTATTGCTCAAGAGTCTGCTGTACCGTTTCCGTAAAACAGGCTATCGAACTGAGAGAGCATTTTCCGGACTGCGAAGCATATATATTTTATATGGATATTAGGACTTACGGTTTTTTTGAGGATTTATACTGGCAGGCTATGGAAGAGTATGACGTGCAGATAGTTAAAGGCAGAATTGCCGAAATCACCTCCGGACCGGATAACACGGTTATATGCAAAGGCGAAGACACGCTCTTAAGGGGGCCGTTCGAAATTCCGTTCGATATGGTAGTTCTGGCTTCCGGCATGGAAGGCGGACCCCAGTCGCCGGAAATATCAAGCAAACTCGGCATCGAACTCGACGAACACGGATTTTTAAAGCCGGAAAACATTACGCTGTCGCCGTTTAAGTCGAATAAGCCGGGAATTTTTCTGGCAGGCGCATGCACCGGACCTAAGGCTATTTCGGATTCTATTACCGAAGGCGCCGCAGCAGCGATGAACGCTTATACGTATGCGGTAAAAAACAGGTAAAATGCCTTATATTCTAAAAAATAATAAAATCGATAAAAGATACGAAGAAAAATTTTTCGAAATAGTCCGAGGAAATTTGCCTGATGGAAAAATAGAGCTTTTTAACGGTCTTTTGAGCATTAAAACAGAAATTATAAAGGAATTTTTATCGGATATAATAAAAACCGGCGGCGGATTAGAAAAAGACGCATTCGACAAAATATTGTCTTTGATTTTTTCTGTAAGAAGACATAAGGAAAAAATTTTAAACGCCGAGAGCGCGGAAAATCTGAATAAAGCGTTCGGCATTCTGGCTGATTCCAAAAAATCGGCCGAAATAAGAACGGGGCGTTTTTTAGAATCGTTTTCATATGAAGACGTTATAGTCAAAAGGGATATAGCTTTAGAAATTTTGCATTTTTACGAACCGCAGAAGAATGTTTTGTGGACTTCGTGGGTTTACAGGCAGGATAACGGAACGGGATGCCTGCCTTATACGGCAGATTTTTTAAAAAGGACATGGGACGGCAGTCCGTATATTATGCCTTTCAGCATAAGGGAAATGAAAGACGAAATAGATTACCTGTATGAACTGTCGGGTAAAAACGGGCTTAATTTAAACCGCCCTTACGGAGCGGATATTCTTTTGAGCTATATGTATTCCGATTACGTTTACAAAATGGTATATGCGGAATCAAAATCTCTGTCCGTCGGCGTTCCCGAAGGATTCGCCTTAATGAAAAAACTGCTCGGGATAGAAAAATTAGAGATGCGGGTATGACAGACGTGTAATAAGAATAATATTTTAATAAGCGCTTTAAGGGATTATTGAAACGCGGAGGATTTATGGCTTTGGAAAAACAGGAACAAAGACCGGCCGCCGAAAAAGGCGAGCATATCGTAGCAAGGCACCTTATAGAAGACGACAGCATTAAAGAAGAAAAAAATTTAGTAATAGACGGCGTGGACGTATCGGGCAGATGGAATACTTTTATTCTTTCAAGAGTAGATTCCGAGTTCGACAGGAGTTTTTTTCGGGAAATTAAAGATACCGTCGTCGGTTCGAGGATAAACAGGTGCTGGCAGTGCGGAATGTGCACGGCAAGCTGTACCGTGACGCCTTTATACAGGAGGTTTAATCCCAGGGCGTTTATTTATATGATGCAGTTGGGCAACTTAAAGGAACTGAAAAAATATATAGACGTCGCATGGAGATGCGTGGGATGCTATAAATGTTCGCAGAGATGTCCGAAACAGGTAAATCCCGCAGAAATGATGGAAGCCCTTGGGCTTGTAATTAAAAAATATTTTCCCGAAGAAGTCCACAGCAAATTAAAAGTTGACGAAGACGTTAAGAAGATATACGACGATATGATTATAGGCCACGGAAGGTTAGATCTGGCAAAACTTCATACGTCCGCAATGCAAAAAACTGGAAGAACCAAAGAACTGCTCGGAAAAATCGAAAGAGACGCCATTTTTAAGATGGCTAAAGACGGCAGGGCTTTTTCTATATTAAGGCTGGGAAAGCCTCATAACTGGAGCAGGTCGAAAGAAGCGATAGAAAATTATTTAAAAAACCTAAATACAATCGAAAACGGCGGGACGGGGGTTTAAATGGATAAATTAAGCGAAAATCAGGCGGCGTATTATCCTGGATGCGCCCTATTGACTATCGATAGGGCATACAATAACAGTTCTAAATTAGTTTCAAAAAAAATGGGCATAGAACTTATAGAAATACCGGATTATAACTGCTGCGGAATAGGAGAAATGAAATCCAAAGGGGCGGCGTCGATGTATATGCCATTAAGAAATATGATGCTTGCCAAAAACAGGCTCGGCTCTAAAAACTTAGTTATGGCATGTTCGGTCTGTTATCATGAATTCAGAAGGTCTATTATCAGAGTCAGGGAGAACCGGAACGAACTTTCGGCGGTTAACGCTATATTTAAAGAAACCGGCGAGTTTGAAGATGAATATGAACCGGACGGCGATGCAAGGCATATACTGGAATTTTTATATAACGAAAAAGGCGCGGACGAGGTAAGAAGAAATACGGTTAATCCGCTAAAAGGGCTAAAAGTCGCCCCTTATTACGGCTGTCTTTATTCCAGGCCGTCGATGTACACATTTACGGATAAAAAGCCGCAAATGGACAACTCCGAGAGGCCCCGTTTTATGCATGAATTTTTGGAAGCCATAGGAGCGGAAACGGTATTTTACGGAAACGAAGTTCAGTGCTGCGGCGGCAGAAATCTGGTTCAAGACGAGGAAACGTCCTTTGCCCTTTGTTCGCAGACTATTTCAAAGGCGAAAAAAGCGGGAGCGGACGTTATCGCGCTTATATGTCCGAAGTGCGCCGGCGCTTTAGACGTCAACCAGCCTAAAATAGTCGAAAAGTTCGGAAAGGATTCCGAACTTCCGATAGTTTACCTGACGCAGTTAATGGCTTTAGCCTTCGGCTTTTCAAAAAAAGAAGCGGAATTCGGCGATATGATTTCCGACCCGCTCAAAGCGCTGAAAGAAAAAGGTTTTTAAAATTCCTTAGAAGAGAATTTTTTAAACATAAATTTGTCTTTATATAAAAAATCCTTTAAAATATAAATTTTAATAGTCCTTATAGTTTGGCCGTATTTGCTCTTTATGCTTATTTTTTTTACGAAGGAACAGCTTGAAAAGTTGCGGCACAAACTTTTTTCTAATCTGCCGCCGTATTTCGTATTTATTACGTAAAGAAAATTGCGCCCCTTTTTATTTTTAAAGTCGTTCCATAAAGAATATTCGTTATCCCTTATGAAATAATTAAACGAATAAGTCTGCGGCTTTCCTTCGACGTAATATGCAAGTTCGCTCGCCGTCTGAAATCTTCTTGAAGCTATAAGCAGCCGGTCTTTTTGATGCTCCTTAAGTATTTTGCTTACTTCCTCGCCCATTTCTTTCCAACCAAGCATATCCCTCAACGGACTTTTGCTGATTTTAACGTTTATAAAAGGCCTGAAAACCGGATAATACGGCGCAATAAAAATAATAATAGAGAATACGAGCCCAGTCAAAAAGGACAAGCCGTAAAAATAAAGCATAAATTTTTTTATCCCGCCCGACGCCAAGGCGTCATATAATCTCAAGGACAAAAGGAAAGCAAGCAGAAAAGCCGGAAAATATAAGAATACCGGCCAGTTAGGCTGAACCGTCGTTTTTGTGCATTGATATACGAAATATAAAAAAGGAACTAAAGAAGCCGTAGAAAGAACAGTATATATGTCGTTCTTTTCTTTCAAACCCAGATATAAGCCGGCAAATGCGGCTGACGTAATAATAATGAATAAAAACGGCGAAATTATGCCGGCTTGGGATATTATAAATAAAAAAAAGTTGGATAAAAAGATGCCGAAGTTTTCGTATCCGCCGGATAACGTTAAAAGATGCCTGAAAGATACGAAATCGTTAGAGCAATTCCATATTATTACAGGCGCAAACATAACCGCGGATATTAAAAAAGCCAGATAGGGTTCTTTTCTTAAAAAATATTTTCTGTGTTTTTTGCTCAACAGAAGGAAAATAAATACTATCAAGTATATAAAGACCGCCGTATATTTGCTTAGCAATGCAAATCCTGTAGAAATACCTATTAAATACCAGTAATAATTTTTTTCCGTAATAATAAGATATACAAGGAGCAGAACGGTCAAAGAAAAAAACAGCATCTGCAGGTTTCCGTAAACTATCATTACGGAGCCTACGTTAAATATAGGTATGACATTTAACAGCACCGCCCAGATTAACGAAGGCAGAGTTTTCCCCGTTATTTTTTTTAGAGCGGCAAATACAAAAAACGACAGCGACAGCGATATTACGGGAGCGGCTAACCTGACGAAAAACTGCGAGTTTAATTTTCCGAAAAGCGTCGTAAGGGCTATAGCATAAGCAACCATAGGAGACATATCGTAATAAGAAAGGGACAGATGCCTCGACCATTGCCAGTAATATGTTTCTTCGGGAATCAGGTCTATTTTCGTTATCAGTATAAGCCTGACTGCAAAAAGAATGAGCAGGATGAAGAAAAAAGAGTATGCGGCTATTTTGTTTTTGTTCATAATTTATAATTTTTTTAGAAACATTATACGATTTTTGAATTTAAAATTAAATCAAAAAGATTATAATTTTTATAAAAAATAATAAAAAACTTGACTTTCAATTTAATTGAGGTTATCTTAATAATATTATTAAAGCAGGCTCTTAAAAAGCCGATATATACTATATACGTATAATTCTCTACGAGGCTAATATGGCTTTTAAATTAGGCATCGGTTCGAAAACCGGCGTCGGGGTCGATATAGGCTCTAACTCGCTTAAAGTACTAGAACTGTCCAAGTCGGGACGCAAATATTATATCGACGCTCTTGACGTAATAGACCTGCCTGCGGGCGCCGTCGGCGGCGGCACGGTAAACGACCCCGCATCAGCCGCCTCATACCTTAAAAGCTCTTTTTCCAGACTCGGTATCGGCGAAAAAAAAGTTGCCATAGGAATACCGTGCAAACATGTCATAATAAAAACCATAGAAATGCCTAAAATGAAGCCTAACGAGCTTGATTCTTCGATATATTACGAGGCGCAAAGATATATTACGTACGATATTAACGAGGTATTTCTGGATTACATCGTTTTGGGCGATTCTCCTAACGATGCCGGTAGTAATCTGATAATGATAGTTGCCGGGAAAAAAGATATCGTCGAGAATCAGATGAATTTTATTCATCAATGCGGATTAAATCCTGCCATAGTTGACGTCGATTGCATAGCGCTGGAAAATATGTTTAATTTTAATTATCCTGAAGAATTCGACGAATTGACGGCCATAGTAAAAATAGGAGCGTCGGAAACGAACGTCCATGTGCTTCAGAAGGGTATAAATTTATTCAGAAGAGATATACCCATAGGCGGGATGAATATCACGGAAGAAATAGCAAAAAAATTTCAGATAGACGTTAACGAAGCTGAAAATATAAAAATCGGCAATTTAGGCGGCAGGGGCGAAGATTTTAAATCCGATTACTCTATATACCTCGATATGATACTGTCCAGGGTGACGTCGGAAATTCAAAGAACGATAGATTATTTTGCCGCAAACAACGACAAGCAGTATCCCAAAAAAGTGTACCTGACCGGAGGTTCAAGCAAATTGCAGGGTATTTTGAAGGATATAGAAACAAAAACAAATATTCCGGCGGTTAATATAAATCCTTTTAGAAATTTGCTGTTCAAACAGGATATCGCAGACGATAAGAGCCATTTTTTTGCCGTCGCGGTCGGATTGGCATTAAGGGGAGTAGATTAAATTGATTAAGATTAATTTAAATAAAAAACCCAAAAAGATAAAAATAAGAATAGAAACCGGCGGTCTGCGGAATAT
>JAKAQA010000139.1 GCA_021811805.1 bacterium
CCGTTTTTTATCCGGGTCGAACGGAATAAATTTTGTTTTTTGGGGGATACTTATATTCAAACCCTTAGCCTTGTCGAGGATAACTTTATCTATCGCATCCATAGCCGCTTCTTCCGAAGCTATAGATGCCATTTTTAACAAATCGTTCCCGTTAAAATTTCCATAAGGGCAAATCGTGGAAAGCGTAAGTTCATTCATCGTTAATGTTCCCGTTTTATCGGAACATAGAATCTCCATTGCCGCGGAATCTTCAATAGCGCCTAATCTTGTGGTAAGGACGCCTTGCTTTGACAATGCTAAAGACCCGATGGCATTTGCAAGCGTAAATGTAGGAGGAAGCGCGACCGGAACCGAGGCGATAAGAAGTATCAGCGCAAAAGGCAGTATATCTTCCATAGGTATCCCGGTTATACCTGCATATACAAGTATAGCCGCCACAAGTATGCCGTCCATGGCGATAAGATATTTAATTATAGACATGATTAACATTTCTGCCTGAGAAGGCACTTTGGCTAATTTTACAAGCTCGGTCGTCTTTCCAAAATAACTTTTAGAACCGGTTGCCGTAACCGCTCCACTTACCTCCCCCCTTCTTATAATGGAACCGGAATATACTGTATCCTTACGCCCTTTTTCTACGGGTAAGGATTCACCCGTTAATGCAGATTGATCGACGTCGGCGTTTCCCTCGGCAATTTCCAAATCTGCCGGAGCAAAATCACCCATGCGTAAAACGATATAATCTCCGGGGACAAGCTCTCTTGCGGGGATAACTATCCAGTTGCCGTTCCTTAAAACCCTTGCCATTACTTGCAGTTTCTTTTTAAGCAGTTCCACCGCACTCGAAGCCTTTTGCTCTTGGAAGAAGCCCAAGACGGCGTTAAATGTGAGTAGAAAGGCAATAATCACGGCATTAAGAGTTTTCCCAAAAGCTAACTCCAACAGAAGTGCGGCTTCAAGCATCCATGCAATAGGCCCCCAAAATTTTTTTAACAAAAGTAAAAAAGGGTTAGGCCGCTTTTCGACAATCTCGTTTGGACCGTATTGTTCTAAAAGTCTTTTTGCTTCTTCCATGCTCAACCCCTTGGAGGAATTTCGGATAGGGGGCATAAATTATCTCCTTTAAAATACGTTTATTTATTAGATATATAAATAAAATCAAGTTATCTAAACTTGATTTATATTTGGCTTTATTTTAAATTTTGTTATAATTAGATTATATTATATTTATACGTTTTATGAGAAGTTTTATAAAAAAATATGTCTAAAAATATTAAAATTCCTAAAGTTGTATCATTTATCGCTAAATCCGGCACCGGCAAAACTACCCTGATAGTTAAAATTATAAAAATACTCTCAGGTAGAGGCTACAGGGTTTCTTCCGTCAAGCATACCGACCATGATTTTGAAGCGGATATTCCCGGCAAGGATTCGTGGAGGCATAAAAACGCCGGGGCATTTTCCACTATGCTTATTTCAAACGGCAAGGCGGCGTTTTTCAGCGATATCGATTCGTCTTTCGATGCGGAAATAAAAACTATATTGCCTAAATATTTCGGCGGGTCGGATATCGTCATAATCGAAGGTTTTAAAGACCTGAAGATAAAAAGAATAGAACTGATGAGAAAGGATATAGACGGGGATTTGAAGCCGAGGTTTCAAAACGACGCCGGCCTTATTCTCGTGTGCGCAGACGAATTTATAAAAGATTTGGAAGTTCCGCAAATAAATATAAACGATTCCGAAAAAATCGCCGATTTTATAGAAAATAATATTATTAAGGCAATTTAATGGGCAAAATTAATTTAGGGCAGTTTATTCTTGCCCCTATGGCCGGGATAACGGGATTTCCTTTCAGGAAAACCGCCCTTAAATACGGCGCCGATTTTTCTTTTACGGAAATGATAAGCGCGGCAGGTTTTTTGCATAACGACAGAGGAACTCTGGAACTGCTGGAAACCGGAAGAGATATCGACAAAACCGGAATTCAGCTTTTCGGAAGCGAGCCCGGCATGCTTGCCCTGGCGGCTAAAAAAGCCGAAGATAAAGGATTCAGGGTTATAGACGTGAATATGGGCTGTCCCGTTAAAAAGGTGGTGAAGACGGGCGCAGGCAGCGCTATATTAAAAGACGCAAGGGGATTTTCCCTTATAGCCGAATCCGTCAGAAACGCATTGAAAAATTCTATGTTTACGATAAAAATCAGAAGCGGATACGACGAAAATTCGGTTAATTTTTTGGAAATAGGCAAAATAGCCGAGTTAAACGGCGTCGATGCCGTTTTTTTTCATCCGAGAACCAGGTCGATTATGTTTGGAGGGGCGGCAGACCATTCTTTAACTAAAAAACTTAAAGAAGAGATTGCTATTCCCGTATATGCAAGCGGCGATATTTTTACGGCTGACGATGCGGCAGATATAAAAAATTATACCGGAGCCGACGGAATTATGTTTGCGAGAGGGGCTATAGGCAAGCCATGGGTATTTGCCGAGGGGAAAAATAATCATACGCATACGGATATAAATCTAAAAATAGACATAATCATAGAGCTGATGGAAGAAATAAGTTTATTTTACGGCAGGGAAAGAGGGCATAATCTTATAATGCCCCATCTTTATAGCTTTTTAAAAGGATTTAAAGGCTCAAAGGGATTAAGATGTATGGTTAATAACGCGAAAACCGAAAAAGAAATATTGGAAATTTTAAATATATTAAAAACGGCGGACGATGAATATACTCGGCTTGATTGAAAAGTTTTTGAACCGCGGGGACGCCCTTATATCCGTCAATCCCGATTTTTGCGTCAGGCTTAAAACCCCTATGGCGGGCTGTTACGAATGTATAGACAGATGCCCCGATTTATCGATAAAAATAACCGATAACGATATAAAAATTCTAGAAAACTGCACTAATTGCAACGCCTGCCTTTATATATGCCCTAATTCGGTTTTTTACGTTAAAGAGAATAAAGCAGAGAATAATAATAAATCTGATTTAGAGCCAAAAGAGAAAATTTTTTATTTTTGCAGTCAAACCGAATCATATTTCAAAACCTCAAAAACCGATGAGGATTATTTTATAAAATGTATTTATGAAATAGAAGATTTAGATATAATTTCCGCCATAAAAAACAAAGCGGGGATATTTTTCGTTTCGGCTGATTGCAAGTCTTGCAGGCTAAAATATTTCCATAACAAAAAAATCAAAAGGATAAACGAAATAGCTAAGTTTTTAAACGCGGAGGACTCGTTTGCCGAAATTAATATGGAGGATTTCAGTTTAAAGGAATTGGTAAAAGAACGCGGTAAAGAGGCGTTAAAGTTTAAACCTGCCGCAGATAAAACCGCAGATAAGGAGAATATGAAAAACGCCGATTCGGTTCAAAATGCCGAAACGTTCGACAGGAGGGAGTTTTTTAAAAATTCTTTTAAAAGCATAAAAAATAATGCCAAAAAACTCGTCGAAAATATATCTGTCGAAGACCTTCCGCTGTCGGAACTTTATTCCCAATTTATCGATACCGGCGAAAATGAAAAAAAAATAAATAATTTATTATTAAAAAGACAGAAAAAAA
>JAKAQA010000025.1:0-8671 GCA_021811805.1 bacterium
GAAACGGTCCCGCCGTAGTAACCAAATTCAAGCTGTCCCATTGGTATTGGAGCATATTCCTTTAACTGATAAGTATATTCCATAGCGTTAGAAGTCGTTCCGCCGGTAAGAGCTTCTGCATTAGAAACGCCCTTGATAGCAGGAGAACTCTGATCATTCGTAACCGTTACTTTATACCACAAATGATAACCAGGCGTTCCGTAAAGTTCAAATCCTGGATTTTTAGCGCCAACTAACAAACCTCCTTCTCCGTCATAACCAACGTTTAAAGCTTGAGCGTTGCCGTCAGCTGGACCAGCGTTAACGTATATCTGTTCTTGTCTCTGAAAGTAGGCAGATGCAACTTTTACCTGACCTAATTTTAAGTTGAACAGATGAGGGGCTAATCCTAATCCGCTACCTAACCCGTTAATCGAAGCGACAACCTGATGCTGGCTTAAAGAGTTACCTGCACTACCTGCATAATGCACATAAAACGACATTGAATTTGCAAGAGGCGTATATAATTTGTATGCGCCTGCGGTCACTAAATCAATTCCTGCACTGAAAGCATCAGTTGAAGTCTTGGCGTTCTCATTCGTATAATGCTGGTAACCGATAGTTCCTTCCACCATTATCGGCACCGGCCATGGATTCGGAAGGCTTAAACCTTCGGCAATCTGAGTTGCGTCCGCAGGAGTTCCGTTTGTGCCCGGAAGCCTGAAGCCGTTTCTCCAGAATGCTCTTCCGAACGGGTTAAGGTTTGGGAAAACAGTATGGCAAACTGCGCATGAAAAATGATACTTTTGTGAAAAAGCCGGGATTGCGTTTGCTTTTTTCGGAGCCATCGCGAACGAAAGCGCCAAAACAAACAAGGCAACCATAGCTATTATTAATTTCTTTTTCATAACTTTCCTCTCTTTTAAAATTAAAGTTAAAACTAAAAATTTAATCAAATTGGGAACTTGATTTCTAATCTTTCTCCTCTGCCACCTCCTTAAAAGATTTTATATTATTTTATATATCTAAAACTCCTTTTGTCAATATCTTTTTGCGAACGGATAATCATAATATATATCGTCCGACAGGCTAAATACTTTAGCCTTGATTTAATTATAATACCTATATTTTATATGTCAAGACCTTTTTAGTTTTTTTTATTTTATTTATTTTAACGATTCCAGATAAGACGCAAGTTCATAAAGCTCTTTCTTAGAAAGCATCTTGTGGTCCGGCATAATAGCCATATAGGACTTTCCGTCTATTTTTAACGTGGAACCCGGCTTAAAATTTTTCGCCGGCTCAGCAATCTGAACTTCAAGCCATTTGACAGAATGTTTTGCAAGTCCTTCCTTAGAAAGGTCGGGCCCTACGCTTCCGCCTTTTTTGCCTATGGTATGGCAGGCAAGACAGTCTATGCCCCTTTTGTTGGAATGGATAAGCCGATTGCCGAGCTGTGCGGCGGATAATTTTACCGGAGCGTTAAGGGCGCGAACGGCAATGTAGCCCAGAACTATGACGAGAATAATAAATACTGCCGTTATGCCTTTTTTCATAAAACACCCCTTAAAAATATTTGAATTTGAAAATTATATATAGATTGCTTCGCTTCGCTCGAAATGACGCCCGATCTTAATAATCGAATTTCATTAAAGCGTTTACCTTATGAGGCTTGAGCTTGTCCGAGCCTTTCAAGAACGAAAGTTCCGCAAGAAACGCAGTGTCGACGACTTCAGCGCTAAAACTCTCGACCAGTCCGATAGTCGCGAGAGCCGTTCCGCCGGTCGCAAGAACGTCGTCGGCGATGATTACCCTGTCGCCCGCCTTCAGCGCATCCTTGTGTATTTCGAGGGTCGCGCTTCCGTATTCGAGGTCGTAGTTCAAAGACGAACACTCGTAGGGAAGTTTGCCGGGCTTCCTGACCATTATAACGCCTGCGCCGAGCCTGTAGGCAAGCGGCGCGCCCACGACGAATCCTCTGGCTTCTATGCAGACGACGTAATCTATTTTTTCGGCTATATACGACCCGGCCAGCGAATCCATAGCATACGCGAACGCTTTTGCGTCGGCAAGCAGAGGCGTAATATCTTTGAAGCTAATCCCTTTTTTAGGAAAATCGGGAATTTCACGGATAAATTGTTTAAGGTCCATCTTCGTTATTCTTAAAGGGCGCGGATTAAAGTCCTCCCCCCTGTTAATGCAACGTTATTTTTGTTTACGATAATAATTATATATTTACGAAAATTAATTGTCAATACCGGAAAGCGGAAGTTTTATCATTGCATTGAAAAAAATAGGCCCCCTTTTTTCCCGCTAATACATCCTGCTTTCGACTTTTAAATGTTTAATAGCTTTTTTTGCGTTGAAATCCTTCATGAGATACAGGTAATACGTTCTGACCGGCCTTAATTTTACGTATATGTCGAGCCTGCCTATTTTTTTAATAGACTTGAAATACGGCGCATATTTTTTAACCGGATTTAGCATATATTTGTTATCCATAATAAAAAGGGCGTTTTCTCCGTTTATTTTATCGAGATTCTGCCAGAGGTCGTACTGGTTGAGAAAGCCGGATATATTATAAATATTTACGGCGGGTTTATAGCCGCCGTAATAGACGAGTTCGTCTGCTATGGCATAGTGGTGCGTAAGTATAAAGAGCGGACTGCAAACCGCCTTATAGCCTTTGTAAACGATGCCGATATACTTTGCGCTATGCCTCCAGCCGAAAAGGTCGTTGGTTATGTCGGCGGTGGAAGGCTTGCCGGGAATGTGCGGGATGAAAGAAAACGCCCCGCCTTTTTTAAGGCGTTTTTCCCTGTCGATATAACGTATTATTTTGCCTACCGGTATGGAATTATAATAAATCTGGTTATAAAGGATATAAGACAAAAAGAAACCGGAAAAGAGGGCGAAATAGACGCAGTATTTCAAAATACGGTAAGAAAGTTTACGCGTAAGAAGGTCGGCGGCATAGCCCATAATCGGAAATGCCGCAAGATAGCCTATATCCGGCCAGTGGACTAAAATCCTGTGGGAATATCCGTTGGCGAGGAAAAATAATAGAACAGGCAGGGACAGGCAGACGGAAAACAAAAGAGGTTCTCTATAGTCGAACCATCCGTCAGACGACCGCCCCGTCGGCCTTCGGCCGACACCCCTCCTTAGAAGGAAGGGAACTTTTTTTAATGAATATACGAACGCTCCGATTAAAAATAAGTATATTAACGGGGTAATAACCAAAACCTGCCCGAACCAGCCTGCGGCTAAAAGCGGAAAACCGGGCTTAGGGTGCGAAAAACCGTGCGAAAGCTGAAACTTAAACGATATGAAGTTATGCGTATAATTCCAGTATATTACAGGCGAAAAAACGATGAGCGCAGAGGCAAGAGCCATATAAGGATAAACCGTTTTCAGAAAATGCCTGTTCCGCTTGGAAACGAGCAGATACAGAAGGACGGCGGGCGGAATGAGCGCCGCGGTATATTTGCTTAAAAACGCAAAGCCGAGGGAAATACCGGCGAGGAGCCAAAAAAACCGCCCCGTCGGCCTTCGGCCGACTCCCCTCCTTTTAAGGAGGGGAGTTAAAATATCTGTCTCATTTTTTCGTTCCTGCTTAACTATTTCCTCGCCCCTGTCCGCTTTTTCTTCTACCGCTTTATAAAAAAATATGAAAAATAACAGGGTGAAGAACAGGAGCGGGGCGTCGGGCAGAATCATCACGGAAAGAACTATTCCGAATATTACGGCGGACAAAAAGAACAGAAACGAGAAAAAAGCCGCCCGTTTGTTTCTAAATAATATATAGGAAAGGTAATATACTAAAAATCCGTCGAGGAACGAAAAAACGACCGCTCCTAGCCTGACCGAAAGCTGGCTTTTGCCGAAAAGCCACGTAAATGCGTAAATAATCCAGCCGACGAGGGGGGCGTCGTCTAGATAACCCAAAGAAGGTTTCAGCGACCATACATAATAATGCGCTTCGTCGTTGCCGAGGTTAAGAGTCGAAGCAAGATGAATATGAACGATAAGCGCAAAAAGAGAAACGAGGATTAAATAAATCTCGTATTTGAATTTGCCTATATATGAACTCAATTTTTGCCTGCTAAAATTTATTATAAACCGCCGGTTGCATCCTTTGCAATTATAGTTTTCATTAATCCGTTAAATCTGTCTTTCAGTTCCAAAGCGGCGTCGGCCTGCGCAAATAAGGCGGCATAGGCGGCGGTCATGGACGCTAATTCTTTTTTCGAAGGCTCTTCGAAATAGTTTTTCTGATTGAAATAAACTGCGGAGTCCGCTTCGGAGTAATCCGTTAAACCGCCCGCGGCCGAATCGGCGTTTGCGCCGAACCTGTCCGCAAGCCTTTTTAATATAATTTCTTCTTTTTCGTCATATATTTTAGAATATACGAATATAAAAATACAGTCTTTTTTATTAAAACTGTTAATTATTTTTTCGCGGTTGGCGCGTTTTAAGAATGTCGCATCAAATATTACGTTTCCGCCTTTTTCAAATTTTTCCAGTCCTTCTTTTAATAAATTTTCATAAACCTTTATATCTGCATCGGCCGAATATTTAACGGCTCTGCCGGAAGAGCCGTATAAATCCCGTCTGATTTTATCGGTGGAGACGACGCGCGCGTAAAACCACTCGGAAAGCAGTCGGGAAAGCAAAGACTTGCCGGCGCCGGAAAGACCGCAGTTAAGGATAACGACCCGCTTTTGTGCAAGCGCAAGGTAAAAAGCCGCCAGATTAAGATATTTAAGGGCTTTTAAGGGCGCGTCTTCTCCCGGGGAAAGAAGGGAAATTTTGCATCTTACTATAGCCCTGTAAGATTTAAAAAAAGGTATCACCGAAGGTTCGTATTTCTCGAACGGGGCTATGGATTTTAAATAGTTAAAACAGTTTTTATAATAGCCGAAAAACAGGACGGATTCGTAAAAATAGCCGTTAAATTCAAAGTCCATAAGCAAAAAAGCTATATCGAGATATATATCCTGGCATCTGTATCTTTCGCCGAATTCGACGCAGTCCATAAGGCAGATGCCGTTAACGCGGCGGGGGTCCATAACGGCGATATGCTCCATTCTTAAATCTCCGTGAACGTCTCTGACGAAGCCGCCTTCGGCGCGGAGGCGGATAAATTCGGAAAAGAGCGGGGACGAAAGGAAAGAGGGATAAGATGCAACCGTCCCGTCAGGCGAAGCCTGACTCCCATCATTATTAAAGAAGGGGGCTATTTTGCGGTAATATTCTTTTATCGTTTCGTAATTGTCGTCCCAGTTTGCCTTATAAACGCCGTAATTGCCGAATTGAGAAATTCTTTTGGAGGTTCCGGCGTTCTTATGAAACAGGTATATTTTTTTTGCCGCCTTTTTTAATATGCCGTCTATATTCACGGAGGTACTGACAGTTTCAGGTTTGCCGTATTTGCTAATTTTATCAAGTTTGCCGCTTTTCAGAATATTGCCTAAAAAACGGCCGGAATTTATCCTTCTCATCCTGACGAAAACGTCTATAAGCCTGCCGCCCTTAAATCCGGTGAACAGCCTGCCTTCTTTTTGCCTGAGTTCTACTAAATTCAGATAAATGCCGGAACAGGCTCTTCTGTTTAAAGACAGTTCCTTTTTTGCGAAAAAAATTCTTTTCTCGAGGGTCGTATAATCGACGAAGCCGAAATTCACCGGCCTTTTTTGCTTGTAGGCGAACTTAGGGGTAAGATAAATACGGGATATATGGGTTTCGATAAGCGCTACGTCAGGACCGCCCCGCCCTAACGGGCTCCCCTCATTAAAAACAGAAAAGGGGATAGATTTATTTATTCCCAGGTTGCTATTTGACTTTTCCGAATTGTTCGTTTGGGAATAAAAAATATCTGCCCTCTTTTTCGACTCTTCTTTCGATTCTTCTTCGCTTTCTTTATCGCGCATCGGCGTTTATCCTTCCAAACCGGCGTCTGCAGCCATTTTTCTGAGTTTCTTCAAGGATTTGACTTCTATCTGCCTTATGCGTTCCTTTGTAAGACCGAAAATAAGTCCCACTTCGTTAAGCGTCCACGGCTTTTCGTAATTAAGCCCGTATCTTAAAAATATAACTTTTCTTTCTATATCGGCAAGATTGAACAGCCATTTATTGAGGAGATTCAGGGTTTCGATTTTGTCGAGAATATCTAAGGGCGAAGTAGCGTTTTCGTCGGCTTTAATTAAATTGGAAAAAGACATATTTGCGTCGTCTTCGTCGCCGTTCTGCGAATAAGGCGCATCTAAAGAGTAAATATTGCCGATTAAACCTAAAATCTTTTCTAATTTTTTTTCTTTAATGCCCATATGTCCGGCTACTTCGCTGAAATTAGGCTCTCTTTTAATTTCGCCGGTAACTTCCTTTATCGCCCTCGTATATTTATAAAGGTTTTCGGATATGTGTATAGGAAGCCTCACGACCCTGCCGGAATTCAGTATTCCCCGTTCTATCGTCTGCCTTATCCACCATATGGCATATGTAGAAAACCTGAATCCTTTTTTAGGCTTGAATCTTTCCACCGCTTTTATGAGTCCGATATTTCCTTCCATAATGAGGTCGTCGAAGGACAGGCCCCTTCCGAGGAACTTTTTTGCTACGCTGATTACAAGACCGAGATTGGATTTTATCATCAAATCCCTTGCCCGTTCGTCCCCTTCGCCGATTTTAAGCGCAATTTCGTATTCCTGTTCTTTGGTAAGAAGCGGATATTTTTTCAGGTATTTAAGATACTGGCTGGAAATTACGTTGTCTTCGGGTTTAGCATGCTTGCCGCCGAAATCGTTTTCGGCAATATCCGATACCGGTTCGTCAGAAACCGCACCGTTGAGGCATTTGCGCTTCATATCCGTTTTTCCCTATAAGTTTGACAAAATTTGCCGGAGCGATTTCCTTCGAGAGCATAGCTCCTTTTTTCTTTTCGATTACGCAGATATTCTGAGAGCCGTTCCTCTCTACGGGCGCGACCATAATACCGCCTTCGCCGAGCTGGTTAAACAGGAACGAAGGAATATCGGGCGAACAGGCCGTTATAAGTATCCTGTCGTAAGGGGCGTATTCTCCGAAGCCTATCGACCCGTCGCCTATAATAAAAGTCACGGTATGTATATTTAACGACTCTATAACGCTTCTTGCTTTTAAAGACAAATCCCTTATGCGCTCAATAGTAAAAACCGAAGAGCAGATCTGCGAGAGGACGGCCGCTTGATAACCCGAACCCGTCCCTATCTCTAAAACTTTATGTTCTTTATTTAAGTCCAGCGCCTGCGTCATAAGCGCCACGGTATAAACGCTGGAAATAGTCTGATTATGCCCTATGGGGAGCGGAGATTCTCCCCAGCACATATCGGCGGTCCTGAAAGGCTGTTCGACGAATCTCTCCCTCGGAATCTTGCCGAGGGCATCGAGGACGGCGGCGGAGATTATGCCTTTAGACTTCAGGCTGTCGGCTATTTTTGCATTCATATCGTAATATTTTAAATTTCATTTAAAGATAAATCGGTATTTTTTAATTTTTCTATAGTTTTATAATTAGTCATATCGAGATGAATCGGCGTAACGGAAATAAGCCCGCTATGAACGGCTTCGTAATCGCTTCCTTCGATATCTTCGAACCTTATATTCTTTCCCCATATCCAGTAATATTTTCTTCCCCTCGGGTCCATTTTTTCGACTACAAAGTCCTCGAAATAACGCTTGCCCTGCTTAGTAATGCGGTATTCGAAAGGATTCTTTTCTTTTTTAATTATCGTCTGGGGAATGTTCACGTTTAAAAGAGTATTTTCCGAAAAACCGCTTTTATTGAAAACGGATGCAAGGTTGGATACGAACCGCGCCGCTTTCCTGAAAGAGGCTTCGAGGTCTTCTTCGAGCGATGCGTCTTTAGGAAGATAACCGCCTCCTTTATTTACGACTAAAGAAACGGCTATCGATTTTATCCCCATAACCGCACCCTCCATAGCGGCGGAAACCGTTCCGGAATAAATAACGTCGTCGCAGATATTGCCGCCGTAGTTTATGCCGGAAATAACAAGGTCGGGCTTTGTTTTTAAAACGGAGTGGACTGCAATATTGACCGCGTCGGCAGGCGTACCGTCGACGGAGTATATATTAGGTTTGAGCTCGTTGACCCTTAAAGGCCTGTCTATTGTAAGCGAGTGGGAACTGGCGCTTCTTTCTCTGTCCGGAGCTACAATAACGACGTCGGCGGATTTCTTAAGCTCTTCGAATAAAATATTTATTCCCGTCGCATAAACCCCGTCGTCGTTTGAAAGAAGAATATTCAATTTTAGTTCCTTGTTTTTCTTGACGACAAAAGGGATTTAATGGATTTAAGCTCGTCCTTGACGCCTTTCAGCAGAAACGAACGGACGCTTTCGGACTTATTTGAATTATCCGTCGCACCCGAATTATATAAATTGCTGAAATTTTCTTCGGACGATTTCGACCTTATGGCTTTTTTTGCCCCTTCTATCGTAAATTTTTTATCGTATAAATAATTCTTTATAAGCAGAAGTTTTTCGATATCCGACTTAGAATAAAGCCTGTGGCTGCTTTTTGACTTATAAGGCCTTAAAAAAGAAAATTCGGTTTCCCAGTATCTGATGACGTAAGGCTCTACGCCGATTTTCTTAGCGGCTTCGCCGATTTTATAATAATATTTTTCATCTGT
>JAKAQA010000025.1:8771-16635 GCA_021811805.1 bacterium
GAGGGCTTCTTTGACGATGCCCGAAAAAGCGGCCGGATCGGAAAGGGCGATTTCCGATAAAACCTTACGGTTTAAACCGATTCCCTTCTTATTAAGAGCATTCATAAATTTGGAATAGGAAATGCCGTTTTCCCTGCATGCGGCGTTAATCCTTACTATCCACATGCCCCTGAACTCTCTTTTTTTAACTTTTCTGTCTCTATAGGCGTAGTTAAGTCCTTTATTGACGGCTTCCTGCGCCGATTTGAAGAGCCTGCTTCTTGCGCCGTAATATCCTTTCGCCGCTTTCAACACTCTCTTATGTCTTTTTTTAGTTAAAATACCTCTTTTTACCCTTGGCATTATCCCTGCTCCTTATTATCTAAATATTTTTATATTTTTTATTATAAATACGGAATAAGCTTTTTTACGTTAAGCGAATCTACGGAATTAACTACGGACGATTTTTTCAGCCTGTTCTTCCTGCCGCGTTTTTTTGAAGTCAAGATGTGGCTTTTGTTGGCTTTATGATGGACGACCAGCCCGGTTGCCGTGATTTTAAATCTTTTTTTCGCTCCTTTTTTGGTCTTTATCTTTATCTTTGACATTTTTGCTCCTTTTATTTATATTTTTTCCGCCGTACGTTCTTCGGTTTTAACCGTTCCTTTTGATTTCTCTTTTCCGGAGTCCTTTTCCGCCGACTTTTTAGCCTTTACCGGAACTATGACGGTGCTGAATGTTCTTTTTACGTCGGGTTTAATGGGAAATTCGGGGATGCCGAATTCCTTAACGTCTTCTATTACCCTTAATATTACTTTAATGCCGAGTTCGGTATGCGCAAGCTCCCTGCCTTTAAACGTAACGGTCAATTTTACTTTATTGCCGTCTTTAAGGAAAGAAATCGCGTTTTTTAATTTAAACTGATAGTCGTGTTCGTCGGTATTGGGCCTGAATTTTACTTCTTTTATATGTATTACGACCTGTTTTTTCTTTGCTTCCTGAGCTTTTTTGTTCTGCTCGTATTTAAATTTGCCGAAATCCATTATCCTGCAAACCGGCGGCTTTGCGTCTTCGGAAACTTCCACTAAATCTAAAGATTTTTCCTTGGCAAGCTTAACGGCTTCGTACAAAGGCATTATACCGGCTTGTTTTCCTTCTTCGTCGATAACCCTGACTTCTTTCGCCCTTATATTTTCGTTTATATATGTTTTGTTATTTTTCTGTATATTAACCTCTCTTTTTTTACATTTTGCGATGATGATGCTGTTTTTTTATTAGCATTAAATTATTACATAATTTGCAACGGGTGTCAAGAGGCTTTTGCCGTTTTATCTTGCATACGGACTTTGCGGATATTTTGCCCTCAGAATGTTCATATAATGGGCTTCCATTTTTTTATTGCCGGTATTTTTGTAACAGGCGGCAATATAATAAAGAGTTTTCGGAATAATCGGGACGTTTTTGGAAGCATACTGTTTTAATACCGTTTTAAACATATATATAGCCGGTTTCCAAAGGCTTGCGTCGTAATAATACAATCCGGTGAAAAAAGTATTTTCCGACAGTTTAATATCTATGAGCCTTATATGATTGAAAGCTTTTTTTGAATATTTGGAATAAGGGTACTTTGATATAAGTTTCTCGAAAGTAGCTTTTGCGTTCTTCAGGGGGCTCTGGCTTCTTCCGACCGCCTCTTTTCTTTTATAAAAAGACATGGCTTCGTAAAACATGGCGAAAGGAACATATTCGGAACGGGGATGCAGGTGAATGAAGTCTAAATAAGCGCCCTGCGCCTCGATATATTTGCCCTCGAGATAATAGGCGTCTCCGAGTTTCAGTTCCGCTTTTTTGGTATTGCGGTATGAAGGGTAATTTTCTATAAGCGCCTTAAAATTTTTTGCGGCTCCTTGATAGTTATTGTTTTGAGAGTCGTGCATGGCTTTTTGATAATAAACGTCGGGCGGCAGTATGTTTTTCTTGACGTTTTTGCCGCATCCGGAAAGCATAACGGAAAAAGCCGACGCTATAACCGCCGTAATTAAAAATAAAATTAAACCGCGGTTTCTTTTTGTAATATTCATATTTATAATGACCGTTATTTCATTGAATTATTTTGCTTCCCTTGGAAAGCGCAACTTTTATTTTAACATTATATAAATAATCGTCAACATATATTTTTAAAGGCACCATGCTTCCGCCTTTTAAAATGTAGTCTTTAAATCGAACGGTTTCGGTAATTTTTTTATGTTTAACCGCCGTTATTTTGCGGATAAGATAGTCTTTTCCGACGCAGATATAATAACTGTCCGCCGTTTTATCGGAGGGCGGGCGGTATCCGAAGAAAAAGCCTTTATTCGTATTATAAAACAAACCGGCCTTTTTAATTTTATCTAAACTGTCCGTATTCAAGAAAATTTTAAAAACGTCCAATAATCTTCTGTATATTAACATCTTTCCCCGATATTTCTTATCGAGGTTTATAGATTTAAGCCCGCCGCGTTTCGCATCTGAAAAAACGGCTCTGTTTCCGGCTTCGGATATTTTTGCATAAAAAAGCACGTTTCCGTATATATCGAGAATAGTAAAACGCATATATTTTCCGCCGACGTATTTATAAAGCCCCGCCTGTTCAAAAGAAAAATCAGAGCCTGCGGCGGATATCCGGAGCCTTCCCGAAAGTCCTTTAAAGCGTCCGTAATTTTTATCGAGTCCGGCTAAGACTTCGCTTCTGCTTTTATAAGCAGGCGCGGCGGTTTTGCCTTGCGGCGGGGGAGGCGTTTTAACGTAAGACGCGCATCCGCTCAAACCTAAAGATATAAAGAGCGCAAATACGAAAAATGCAAACGGCGGCGTTAAACGGCTAAACTTCGGCCTTTGCAATCAAAACCTCCGACATTATATTGCCGGCGATATTTTCTATATCGCCGAACTTTGAAACGGAAGGTGCTCCGCCCTGAGAAAAGTCTTTCTTGCCTCCTCCTTTTCCGCCGACTTCCGAATTTATAAGTTTTATTATTTTAGAAGCATCGGCAGTCCCTTCGGCTGAAACTATATAGACCAATTTTTCGTCGTTAAGGTTTGAAATAAAAATAACGGCGCTGTCTCCAGAGGGAAAATCGCTCCTCGATTTAAGCGCATTAGCCAGGTCTTTCAGTTCTTCTCCCGAAACGTTTTTAAATTTCGATATAAGGTACTTAACGCCGCCGGCTCCGGCAGTTTTAAACGAGCCTATAAGGCGTTCCGCTTCAAAATTATTTAATTTCGACTTAAGTTCTTCATTTGCTTTTTCTAAAAATTCGTAATCGTAGAACAGTTTAATTATTTTATTATATACGCCGGCTCTGGATGAATTTAACAGCTTGGCTATGTTGATTATATTGTCTTCCTCTACGTATAAATAGTTCAGGTAATTCAAACCGGTTACGGCTTCGATGCGCCTGATGCCGGAAGCGATAGAAGATTCTCCCGAAATTTTAAAAAAACCTATCTCTCCTGTCCTCGAAACATGCGTTCCGCCGCAAAATTCTTTTGAAACGCCGCCCATTGATACTACCCTGACCTTTTCTTCGTATTTATCGTCGAAAAAGTGGAGAGCTCCGGAATTTAAAGCGGTTTTTACGTCGAGTTCTTCGACTTTTACCTCCATATCGGCAAATATGTATTCGTTAACCGAAGTTTCTATGTCTCGGATTTCATCGTCGGCAAGAGGTTTTCCGTATGAGAAATCGAACCTGAGCCTTTCCGAATCCACATAGGAACCCTGCTGCGAAACGTGGCTTCCGAGAATTTTTCTCAGCGAAGCCTGTAAAAGATGAACGGCGCTGTGGTTAGACGCGGTTTTTTTCCTGGTTTCTCTATCGACCGAAAATTTTGCTTCTGCAGGAAAAACCGGACCGTTCGGAACTGATTCGCCTGCGGAAGCGCCGCCCGTGAAAATCCTACCGTGATGCAGTATCGCGCCGTTTTTGGTTTTGTAAGCGCCCGATACCGATGCCGAAAGCGAAACGTTTCCGTCCGTCCATTCTATATGCCCCTTATCTCCGGTCTGGCCTCCGCCTTCGGGATAAAACGGGGTAGAATCGGCCGTAATATAATAAAATCCGCCGTCCTCTATAGTCCGTACCGGTTCCCCGTCTTCGCCGAATATGCCGGTAATATTTGCCAAAGCCTCGATACCGGCATATCCGGTAAAATTCGTTTTAGGGATGCCGGGTATCATATCGGGGATACCGTGTTTTTCTTTCTTTTGCTTTGAACCTTTTTTCTGGACATCCATCAGTTCGCCGAATGTTTTTAAATCTATGGATAGTCCGTTTTCTCCGGCGATATCTACGGCAAGGTCAACCGGAAATCCTTTTTCGTCGTATAGTTTAAATATAAAACCGCCGGACACCGTCTTTTCCTTTTTATTTTTCAATTCGGTAATTTTTTCTTCAAGAAGCTTAATCCCTTGTCCGACGGTATCGGTAAACTTATCGTACTCTTCGGAAATTATCTTCTCGAAAACGGTCAGTCCGTCCCTTACCTCGGGATAAAAACCGCCCATAACTATTACTGCGGTATTGCCGAGATAAATTAAGTTTTCAAGGCTTATATTAAGTTTTAAAGCATACCTTATCAGCCTTCTTAAAATCCTTCTGAATACGTATCCTCTGCCCTCGTTAGAAGGAAACACCGATTCCGCTGATAAAAAAACGGACGTCCTTATATGGTCGCTTATAACTCTTGCGGCGGTGTCATAGGCTTCGTCGCCGCTGTTGTAGCGTTTGCCGGCGATAGCGTCTATTTCGTTTATGTAAGGTATAAAAACGTCGGTATCGTAGTTGGATTTAACGCCCTGCAAAACCCTTAATATTCTCTCAAGCCCCATACCGGTATCTATTGAAGGTTTTGGAAGTTTTGCAACGGCTCCTCTCCGGTCTTTATTAAATTCCATAAAAACAAGATTCCATATTTCTAGATATCTTCCGCAGTCGCAGTTTATATCGCAGTCTTTATGCCCCGCCTCCGAATATCCGGTATCGAAAAATATCTCGCTGGAATAGCCGCAGGGGCCGGTTTCGCCCATCTGCCAGAAATTGGTTTCGTCCCCGAGCTTGAAAATCTTTCTTTCGTCGAAGCCTACGATATCTTTCCATATGGAATAACCTTCGTCGTCCTTAGCGTTAACGGTAACGTATATTTTATCCATATCCATTTCTATAACGTCTTTTAAAAATTCGTGCGCTAAGAGAACGGCATCTTTTTTGAAATAATCGCCGAAAGAAAAATTTCCGAGCATTTCAAAAAAAGTGTGGTGGCGCGATGTTTTTCCGACGTTTTCAAGGTCGTTATGCTTGCCCCCGGCTCTCATGCATTTTTGAACGGTTACCGCGCGCGGCATCGGCGGAGAGGCGGCTCCTGTAAAATAGTCTTTAAACTGAACCATTCCGGCGTTGGTGAACATAATGGAATCGTCGCCGGCAGGAATTAAAGACGAGCCTGCGACGAGTATATGCCCTTTTCCGGTAAAATATTCAATAAATATTTCTCTTAATTCGTTCGATAATAAATTTTTCATATATTAATGTTTCGAGTTTAATATATCTTCGATTATTCCGGAAGAAAACCCTCTGCTCTGTAAAAAATCGTAGAGTTTCTTTTTAAATATAAGTTCGTTCTCCCTGTACTTTATCAGCAAAACTTTCTTTTTGTCTATCGCTTTAAGCGCCGCGGCGCGTTCCTCGTCTTCGGCGTAGAATTTTTCCAAAAGTTCGCCTATAAGGCTTTTATTTATTCCTTTTTTGTATAATTCGTAGCTTAATTTTATCTTACCGATAAGCCTGTTTCTACCGTTTTCTATGAGCCGTCCGGCAAACGCCTCGTCGTTTAAATATCCGTATTCTTTTAATTTTTTAACCGCCCTGCCTGTATCCTCGGTCGAAAATCCTTTTTTTATAAGCTTTTCGGCAATCTGCTTTTCGGAATACGCTCTTGCCGAAATAAGCCTCAGGGAATAATCCTCAGGCGTTCCGAGGACTTTAGATTTTCTTTTAGAAATATTTTTCTGCGATACTTTCAAATTAAGCGCTCCGAACGGGGTCAGTCCTTTAACTTTAAGCAGTCCAGTAAGGATTTGAAACTCCGGAAAGAGAACCTGCGCCTGCCGCTCCAGAACCGGATGCCTGCCCCGGAGACGGCGCCTGCGGCCGGCCTGAAGATTGGACACGGCTCGCCTCCGGTTCTGCGTCCGAGCCTGTACCTTGATTTATTCCTTCACTGGAAGAATTTACCCCGGATATCAACAGGGCAAGGTCGTTGGGAGAGGTAGATTCGGCTAAAGCATCTTCGTAGGTTATTAACCCTGCCTTATAAAAATTATAAAGCGACTGGTCGAAAGTCTGCATTCCGTACTGAATATTTCCGCTTTTTATATAATCTCTTATGCTTGCCGTTTTGTCTTCGTTCGCGATACATTCTTTTATCGTCTCTGTCCCGAGCATTATTTCTATTGAAGGAAGCCGCCCTTTTTTATCGGCTCTGATTATGAGCCTCTGCGATATTACGGCTGAAATAACGGAGGCAAGCTGTATTCTAATCTGTTTTTGCTGATAAGGCGGAAAAACTGCTATAATTCGGTTAATAGTTTCCTGCGCATCAAGGGTATGAAGCGTGCTCATAACGAGATGGCCTGTTTCAGCCGCGGTAATGGCGGTCTCTATGGTTTCGAGGTCGCGCATTTCGCCTACTAGAATAACGTCGGGGTCCTGCCTCAACGCTTCCCTTAGGCCGTGGGAAAAAGAATAAACGTCCATACCGAGTTCCCGCTGGTTTATTGCGGCTTTTATATCTTTATGAAGGTATTCTATAGGGTCCTCCACGGTAATGATGTTAACCGGCTTGTTGTTGTTGATATAATCTATCATGGAGGCAAGCGTGGTCGATTTTCCGCTTCCGGTAATACCCGTAACGAGTATAAGCCCTCTTTCTTTAAGAGCGATGGATTTGATTATTTTAGGAAGATTAAGCGAGTCGAAAACCGGAATGTTAAACGGAATATATCTCATTGCAATGCTTAACGAATTTCTCTGTGAATATATATTTACCCTGAATCTGCCGACTCCTGAGAGGCTGTAGGCAAGATCGACGTCCCTGTTCTCCTGAAATATTTTAAGCTGGTGCTTATCCATCATGCTTCCGGCTATTTTTTCGATTACTTCCGTAGACATTATGCCGAAACTTTCCTGCCGGTAAATATCGCCGTCTATTCTAAAAATAGGATAAGTATTTACCTTCAGATGAATATCCGACGCCCCTTGAGCTACCGCAGTTTTTAAGATAGTTTCTATAAGTGACTGCCGTTCGCCGGACTGATAAGATTGATTGGATAGAACCGATTCTTCGCTCATTTTAACTATATTTATTCAAGTTATATTTCTTTATGCCTTAAGATTAAATTTGTCTAAAATTTTGGAATATATCTCGCCGCGAAGCGCCGGATTGTTTTTCAGGGTTTCTTTGGCGGCTTCTCTGCCCTGCCCTAATCTTTCTTTGCCGTAGCTGAACCATGTTCCCGATTTTTCTATAATGCCGTTTTCGGAACCGAGATCGACTATATCGCCTTCCAGAGATATTCCGCTGTCGTAAATTATGTCGAATTCCGCCTCTTTAAAAGGCGGTGCGACTTTATTCTTTACTATTCTCGCTTTAGTGCGGGAGCCTACGACCTCGTCTCCTTTTTTAATTGAACCTATTCTTCTTATGTCGATTCGGACGGAAGCATAAAATTTAAGGGCGTTGCCGCCGGTCGTAGTTTCGGGAGAACCGAACATAACGCCTATTTTCATTCTTATCTGATTGATAAATATGACAGAAGTGTTCGATTTCGCAATTGCCGAAGTAAGTT
>JAKAQA010000140.1 GCA_021811805.1 bacterium
GCATAATTCAACCTATCTTAATTGCGTTCACTGCGGCAAGTGCCTTCCCGTCTGCCCGTCTTATAGTATCGGCTTAAACGAGTTTTTTAGCCCGAGAGGCAGGGTGCGTTTAGTTTTAACGGATAACACCGACAAACTTCCTTTAAGAGCATCGAAAGTTGCCGAATCGATGTCTGCCTGTCTTTTATGCGGAAGATGCGTTAAAATATGTCCTAACGACGTAAAAATAGACGAATTGGTAATAGATGAAAAAATAAAGCTGAACGAATCGACGGGCAGAGCTTTTTCAATTGATAAAATTGCATTAAAAGCGCTTAAAAACAAAAGAAAAGTTTTATTAAAATCCGCCTTAAAAATTGCAAATATTCCGTTTGTAGAAAAACTGGCCGGCAGGTATGCGCCTCAGCCTGAAGGGAAATCTTTCATCGCAGATAGAGACCTTATATTTAATGCTGATGCTGCCGCTATGCAAGCCCCATACGGTAACCGCCCCGCCCTGCGGGCACCCCTCCTTGAAAGGAGGGGAGTTATAGGCAAATCCGTAGATACTTCGTTGGAAAACCCGCGGTCGCTACTTCTTAAGAAAAGGGAGGTTATAAGGCAATCAGCCGATGCAGGCGGTAAAAATATTTTTACCGCCGGTTATTTCGGCGGATGCGTATTTAATAACATATACCCGCAGATATCTGCCGATACCGTAACTTCCCTGACGAAAAACGGCATCGAGGTTTTTGTTCCGAAAATGCAGGGCTGCTGCGGGTTGCCGTTTATTTCGAGCGGCGACGTAAAATCGTTTAGAGAGCTTGCCTTAAATAACGCAAGGGCTTTTAAAGATAAGAATCTCGATTATATAGTAACGTCCTGCGCTTCATGCTCGTATTCGATAAATAAACTTTATCCTTTATATTTCGATGCAAACGACGAAGGCTATGCCGAAGTCAGGCAATTTTCCGAAAAATTGCTCAATATCTGGTCGTTTTTTAAAGAATTGGAAAAAAGAGGCGTTAAAATAAAAACCGGAAAATTAAAAAAAGAAACCGAGGCCGTTTTTCATATACCCTGCCATCTTTCAAACACGGAGGGGTTCAAACCGTCTTCCGCTAACGAGAATTTAATCGGCGAGGCAGGGTTCATCGCCGATAAAATTACAGGATTGAAATTGAAGCCTTTGAAATACAATTATTGCTGCGGCAACGGCGGCATGTTTAATATAAGGCATTACGATTTATCCAAAGAAATTACGAAGCGCAAGTTCGAGGAAATTAAAGAAGCGTCCCCGCAGGAAATATTAACGTCATGTTCGGGATGTATATTTTCGTTGAAAGACCAGAAAGTAATATTAAAAAAAAATGAAAGGCTGGCGGTTAGCCACTTAATAAATGTTTATGCCGAAAGTTTAAAAGAATCAAAAGAATGAATCCGGATTTACAAGCATAGTTATCGCATTTTTTACTTTTTCGATTTTGACCGGAAGCGTTCCGGCAAACTCTCCGTCGCACTGATAAAATATATATTTATTTTTCGAGGGGTCGGAAGACGATATAATCATATTGTCAGCTTTTATGTAAAAGTCTGGATTGTCCGAATATTTTCTATAAAACGTCAGAGATTTCAATATAGAAAAAATAACGTCCATTCTGCCGGATGCGTTCTTTACCAATCTTATATTAAATTTTTCGTTTAAAGGCGAATTACAGGGAAATACCTTAAAAGGTCCGCCGTAATATCGGATATTAGATACTATAATTTCTTTGGCGTCGTGTTTGCCGCCGACGGCAATTCCATCGTCCGTAATTTCCAAAGACAGCCCGCAGAATTTATAATTTTTAGTCAGTTTAATTATGTTGAATATATAACTGATATATTTTATGAAATTATTATATATTCTTTTCTTATTTTTTCTTATTTTTTCCTCCATATTTTTAACGATAAAAGCGTCAAGCCCGATTCCTGCCATAGCGAAAAAAAATCTGTCGTTGGCCTTCCCAAGATTCATTTTAACGGGTTTATATTTATAAATAATTTCGTCAAGAGCTTTCCTCAGGTTATAAGGCGTTTTGTTTTCCAAAGCAAAAAGATTAACCGTGCCCATAGGCAGATGGGCGATAGGAATATCCGCAAATACTAAATTGTTTATAACGTAATTTAAACTTCCGTCGCCTCCGGCTACTAAAACCATATCGTAAAAATTTACGATATTTTCTTTTTCGATGCAATTTTCGATTATATTTAAAGTATCGGTTGCGATATTCCTATATTTGAAAAAACTTAAAATATAGAAAAGTTTTTTTTCGGAAAAACGTCCTGATTTAGGATTGTAAATAATTAATACTCTATTGAAATTCATCTTGATTAATTTTAATAAATATAAAAATTATTTGCAATACGTTAAGGCTGGCTCAAAGCTCCGTGAATTTGACTTTACCGCAATGCTTTATTATAATGTAAATGAGTTGTAATAATTATAAAATAAGGAGTTTATATGCATCACACAAATACTGGCATAGCCGGCAAAAAAGTTTACATACCATATATGTCGGATGCCGCCTACGCTTTAAGCGCGGCGTTCAGAAGATGCGGCGTAGATTCCGCGGTTATGGACGAGCCGGACGAATCGACCCTCGATTTCGGACTTAAGTTTACGAACGGAAACGAATGCATGCCGTGCTTCGTGACCACGGGAGACATTATTAAAGTTATAGAAAAACCGGATTTTGACGCCAAAAAATCCGCATTTTTTATGCCTACTTCCCCCGGTCCTTGCAAATTCGGACAGTATAACAGGCTGCATGAAATGGTGCTGGATAATCTCGGCTATAACGAAGTTGAATTTCTGGTTCCAAGCGCTCAAAAATCTTATACGGATTTTATAGGAGACAAAGCTACTCTTTTCAGGAGAGTTGCGTGGCAGGGCTGTGTAGCGGTAGATACCTTAGAAAAGGCTCTTTACAGGGTCAGGCCTTACGAAATTACTAAAGGAGATACCGTTTCGGTTTATAAAGAGTGTATAAATTTAGTAGTCGATGCAACCGAGAACGGCAAGGATATCTACGATACTATGGATATATGCGCAAAGAAATTCGAAACAATACCGAGAAAAGACGAATCTAGGCCGCTTATAGGAGTAGTAGGCGAAATATTTCTGAGGTTAAACAAATTTACCAATAATTTTACGACGGAAAAGGTGGAAGCGCTTGGAGGAGAGGTTTCGGTCGTTCCTACGTACAAATGGATAACTTTTACTACTTATGAATATGCCGTGAATGCTTTTAGAAGCCGAAAAGTAAAAGATATGTTTTTAAGCTTCCTCGTAAATTATTATCAGAGGAAAGACGAAACTAGCATGTTCAAACCGTTTAAAAAGCTCCTTAGAAACCATAAAGAAACAAGCATAAAGGAAATACTTTCTTATTCCAAAAAATATCTCGACCTGTCTTTAGGCGGAGAAGCAATTCTTACCGTAGGCGAATCGGTAGATTTTGCAAAAAAGGGTTATTCCGGAGTAATAAGCATCCATCCTTTCCACTGTATGCC
>JAKAQA010000026.1 GCA_021811805.1 bacterium
ACAAGACCTACTAATGCGGCGTAATAATAATCAAGCGCAGAATATGAGCCTACGCCGTTCATAAATTTCATCGTAAAGAAATAATAAACTATCGCCGAAATTATCCCCGTAGCAAATAACCCTTTATATAATCCCTGCATAATCTTTTCTTTCGTGGGAGCGCTTACGAAGAAAACGCCTATTATAGAAGTAAATACGGCTATACCGCCAAGCAAAAGCGGATAAAGTATAGCTTTCATTAATGCAGTTTCGCCGTAACCGTGTCCCCTGAAAGCGGAATAAGCCAATAATATAGATGCTATGATAGTTACCGAAAAAGTTTCGAATACGTCTGCCGCCATGCCTGCGCAGTCGCCTACGTTGTCGCCGACCTGGTCGGCTATAACTGCCGGGTTTCTAGGGTCGTCTTCGGGTATGCCCGCTTCGACTTTTCCTACTAAATCCGCTCCGACGTCTGCGGCTTTAGTATATATACCGCCGCCAAGCCTTGCGAAAACCGATATAAGACTGCACCCGAAAGCAAAACCTATTAACGAATTTATTACTCCGTCAAGACCGCTTACCGAATGGCCTATGAGCATAAAGACCGATATTCCTAAAACGCCCAGTCCGAGAACCATTAAACCGGTAACCGAACCTCCTTTAAACGCAAACTTCAATGCGGGTTTGACTCCTTTATGGGCTATCTGCGCAGTTCTGATATTTGCCCTTACGGCGTTAAACATTCCAAGATAACCGGCTAATGCCGATAAAATTGCTCCGAGTAAAAAACCGGAAGCCGTTAGAATTCCAAACTGCGGTATCCAGCGGCCACCGATATATATTAAAGCGAAAATAATAATTCCCACGATGGCGACGGTTCTGTACTGCCTGTTTAGAAAAGCTGTTGCGCCTTCCTGGATAGCTTTTGCAATCTGCTTCATTTTCTCGGAACCTTCATCGTGTTTAAGCGCCCATATCGTTACCGCTATACTGTATATAACGGCGATAAGACCCGCAACGATTCCGAAAAACATTGCCCAGTCAAATAGACTCATAACCTAAAACCCCCTGATTAAATTTTAATGAAATTAAATTTGACAAATATGTTAAAACATATCAACTAATTTCAGCGTTCTCGTTATTAAGGCTTTTAGCTTTTTCTTTTAGATTTGCAAAATAAATTGCGACCGGCCTGTATGCCAGATGCGACCATTTGGAAAAAGGAACTTCTATTACCAGCATCGGGAATAAAATCATCAAATGCGCCAGATATATATAGAAAATGGCGGATACGGAATAATTATAAACTATAGAGGCTCTCAGTAAAACTCCGGTTACGCCGGTTAAAAACAGCAGTATTACGAACATCCAGTCGGTATGATGCGAAAATTTGCTTCTTTCTATTTTTTTAGAGAGCCTCTTAACCGTAAAATAAACAGTGCCGAATATTAGACCTATGCTGGCAAAATAATCGAATAAAATTATATGCAGATATGGAAGGCTGTTTTCAGCCTGAAACCAGTCCAAAAAGAACACTATGCCTATAAACAATATGACATAGCTTATCATAAGAAAAAGATGCGTCAGCCAGAAATTATATTTTCCCGACGCAAGTTTTTTAGAGGACGATTCTTCGGAATCATCGCATTTCGCATATCTGTATTGAGTAAAAAAATTAAAAATCAGCGACCATGCTTCCGTAAAATAAAGTTTTAGCGGGATTTTAACGCCGGCATCGCTTAAAACGGTTTTTCTGAACATATTATAGATAAAAGACGTCAGCATTACTCCTAAAAATGCAGTTATAGGCCAGTCGAAAAAATAATCTATTTTATCCGGAGATACAGCCTGTGCCAGTGTAGCGCCTGCCGCAGGATGCAGTCCGAAAAGAACCGCCCATTCTATTAATACTCCAAGAGCGACTATTAATATAGCTATATACTCGGCATATTTCGATTTATATAAAATTTTCGATATTCCCGTCCAGTCGTATGCGCTTATTAAAAAACGACGGAGCGACATCATCAGTTCTCCGGGTTCCGCTTTTCTTGGACAGTTTTTGGAACATTCGCCGCAATAATAGCATAACCAGGGGTCTAAGTCGCTTACTAACTGCTCTTTCATCCCCCAGCCCGCCATTATCATTTCTTTTCTGGGGAACGGCCTGTCTTCGGTCGATAACGGACAAACCGCGGAACAAGTTCCGCACTGGAAACATTTTTTGAAATTGCTTTCGCCTACTTCTTTTATGTATTTGACCAACTCGTTGTCGGTCTTTACTGCGGTATTTTTCAAAATAACCCCCCTTCTTAAAAACCTTTATATGGATTTGGTCCAAGCGATTTAACTTTGTTCACGAAATCTTCCACGATTTCCGGCAGTTTCATATAGTCTGAGAATTCAAGCTGTATCTGCCTTATCCTTTCTTCTTCCAGAACAAGCCGAGTAAGAGTTTCCTTGAGGTTCACCATCCTGTAGGATGCGAGTTCCGAACCTTTTGCAAAATGACACTGATAATCGTCCCCGAACTTGCAGCCCAGAAGCAGTATTCCGTCTATGCCTTTCGACAGGGCATCGGTATACCAGACGTTATTAATGGAGCCGAGGCATCTAACGGGTATTACCCTTATATTAGACGATAAATTTATTTTATTAAGACCCAATATGTCAAGCGCCGGATAGGCGTCGTTCTCGCATGCAAACACTAGTATCCTGTAATTTTCGTCGGTGGGTTCTTCCGGAATATAAAGGCTTTTTATCATGGAAGCTCCGATATCGGGCGAATAATTTTTAAAAGATATTATTCTAACCGGACAAGCGCCCATACAGACTCCGCATCTTCTGCATCTTTCGGGATTATATTTAGGAGTCCCTTTTTCGTCCTCGTCTATAGCGCCGAAAGGACACTCTTCGGTGCATCTTTTGCACTGGGTGCACCTCGGCAAATCAAAAAAAGGATAAGTCGTATCGTTTGAACGGGGATGAACGGACATGCCCTTAGAAGTCTGTTCGATGCACTGTATAGCTTTTAAAACGGCGCCTTTTGCATCGTCCACCGAAAAAACGGTATCCATAGGCATCCTGACGGAACCAGCAGGATATATCCCGGTTCTTCTCGATTCGTAGGGAAAGCATATAAAATTAGAATCGGGGAAACCGTAAGCCAGATCGGGCATTTCGTTCCCTTGCCTGTATGTAAGATTTAATAATCCGCTTTTAGCTACCTGAGCGGTTGAAACCGGCACCGAAGGCGGGCAGGATGCACCGCTTGCGGACACAGGATTGTCTGTCGTTAAATTAACGTTTAAATTATTAACGTCCTGAGCGCATGCGATTTCTCCCGAATTTGGAACCATGCCAGTCGCAAGCACTGCCATTTCTACGTTTAAATCTATATCTCCTCCGAAAAGGGTATTTTTTACTTTTAAATCTATAATATTATTATTTTTATCGTAAGATACGGCGGAAACATCGCCTTTAACCATGAAAATTCCTTCGTCGTTCTGCATTTTTCTGTAAAAATTTTCATATTCTCCGGGCGTCCTTATGTCTTTATATATTATATAAACATTTGCGTCCGGATTGTTTTTTCTTATCAATGCGGCTTCTTTGAGGGAAGACATACAGCAAACCGTCGAACAATAAGGCAGATGTTCTTCGTCTCTCGAACCCGCACACTGAATAAAGGCGATGGATTTGACGCTTTCGCCGTTAGACTTTCTCTTTAGTGTAAAGTTTTCATTTTTGCCTTTGCCGCTTAAATCCGAATATAGCTCTTCGAGCTCTACGTTTGTCAACACGTCCGGGGTCAGGCCGTATCCTAGATAATCCAGCTTTTTGGCATCGTAAGGCTTCCAGCCCGTCGCTACCACAATAGAACCTATGGTTTCATTTATAACGCCGGCTTTATTGCTTTCGTCCGCAGGTTCGATTTCGACGTTGAACTTCCCCGGCGCGCCCGATATGGACTTTATTTTTGAATTTTTATATATTTTAATTTTTTTTGCATTTTCTACTTCGTTTATAAGTTTGTTAAGGCTTTCCCCTATATAAATATTTTTGTCGAAAGGGGGTTCGGTTTCCCATTTTTTATATTTTGAATACGGAAATCCTCCGAGGTTGGATTTTTTCTCGACCAGAACGACGTCGTAACCTGCTTTCGCCGAATTTATCGCCGCATTAAGACCGGTAACGCCGCCGCCGACGACGAGAATAGTTTTATTTAAATCCTGAATGAGCGGTTCCGGAAAATCGGACTTTTTAGCCCTTGTAATTCCCATGCCTATATAATCCTCGGCAAGAAGCTGGGTATTGTTGTCGTTAGGCGGGCTTATCCATATAACGTGCTCTCTTATGTTGACCCTTTCGGTATGTATAGATAAAGGATTAAAATTAAATACGTCCTGTTTGGCGCGCATAGAACATGCCGCTATAACTACTTTATTAACCGACTTTTCCTCAATGTCTTTTTTTATCAGGTTTACGCCTTCTTCCCCGCAAAGGGCTTCATGGCTTATGCACACCAGCGGTTTGAAAGAATCTTTCGCGGTATTGACCAATCTTTCCACATTTAGACTTTTTCCTATATCGCATCCGGAACAGATATAAACCCCTACATTATTATCCATTTTAACTCCTCTTTCAAATAGGACCTTCTTCCTTTTTATTTTTTCCTTATTATTTGCTTATGGCTATTATTGTTAATTTATTCAAAAATGAGATTTTTTAAACGGCCGCTTTACAATTTAACGTTGCGCTGAATTACCGAAAGCGCCGCCGACGTAGCCGATTGGCCGGACATATATACGTCTAACGGAAATTTTGCGACTCCGGCGGAAAAGATGCCCGCGTCAAAATCCTCGTTGAATATGAATCCGTTTTCGTCTATGTCTATTTTTATATCGCCGCCTATTTTTATATTGCTTAAATCGTCTTTAATATTGGGATACATTCCTCCGGCCAGAACGACCATTTCCGCCCTGAACTTAATTTTTTTGCCGGAAAGCATATCTTCGACGTCGAGCATAAGGTCTCCGGTTGAACGGTCTTCCGAAATTTTCCCGACGATGCCTTTATTGAATTTAATATTTTCGTCGCCGTTAGCTTTATTGAGAAAATTTTCATATCTTCCGGGGGTTCTTAAGTCTATATAGAAAATGGTAGGGCTCGACGAAGGGTTTTTTTCTCTAAGATAAAGAGCTTGTTTTAAAGATGCCATACAGCAGACTGCCGAGCAATAAGGAAGATGATTTTCGTTTCTTGAGCCTGCGCACTGAATAAAAGCGACGTCGTTAACTTCTTTGCCGTCCGAAGGCCTGAGTATCCTGCCGTTAGTGGGGCCGGTTTCGGCGGCGAGCCTTTCCATCATAACGTTGGTAATTACATTTTTAAATTTTCCGTAACCCAAGTTTTCTAATTTTTCTAAATTATACGGCTTCCAGCCGGTCGCAAAAATAATATCGGAAACCTTAAGCTCAAAAACGCTTTCTTTCGCATTCAGGTCGATTGCATTATATTTGCAGGCATCTTCGCATTTTTTACAGGAAGAAAATTTGCAATATTCTTCGTCCACTGTATATTTCAGAGGAAATGTGGATATATTTGGCAGGTATATCGCTTTTGTCGTATCCATACCGTAGTTAAAATCGTTCGGCCTGTTTTCCGGACACTCTTTGACGCATTCCCCGCAAATTGTGCAGTTA
Organism: bacterium; assembly: GCA_021811805.1. Lineage (GTDB taxonomy): Bacteria > SZUA-79 > SZUA-79 > Acidulodesulfobacterales > Acidulodesulfobacteraceae > Acidulodesulfobacterium_A. Next base: position 5,685 of record JAKAQA010000026.1, read on the forward strand.
TCGTTTATATATTGAGGTTTTTGGCGAATTTTTACGGTATATCCGGTTCCGGCTTTTTCTTTGCTTATTTCTTCCACTACGGAAGACACGTAAAATTTTATATTGTCGGAGGGCGAAGATTTTATCCTTTTGGTATTGATTTCAAATCCGCAGAACGGAGGGCATAGTTTGGGAAAATATTTATACATCTGCAGAACTCTCCCTCCAAGATACGGTTTTTTCTCGACGATACAAACTTTTTTATCGACCGCTTCCGTAATTTCAAGCGCGGCCGAGACTCCGCTATGTCCGCCGCCGATTATAAGAACGGGGTTTCCGTTATTTAACTCGCTCAACTTTAAATCTCCATTGCTAAGTTTTAATTAATTTAAATTTTAGCCCGCATTTCAAAATTTCCGCCTATCGGACGGAACGCTTCGTTTCTTGCAGTTTGTCGATTACCCGATGCCGGTTGCGATTTGTATGTATTTTCGGGCATTATTACATTATTACAAGGTTTTTGCGCATATGCATATTATTATTTAAATACGCGCATATTAACCCCCTCCTCCGTACGCGGAGGAGGGGGAAATAATCACTGCTATAACGCATGCCGTTCCTTATTGACGTTTTTAATTCTTAGGAATTAATTCTATATAAGCCTTTTTAAATAATTCAGGCTGTCCCGTCGTCATATTCATTTTTGAATTAACGAACACCTTCCAGTTGGCTTCGTCTAATTTTGGATGATCGGTTCTGTAATAGAAACCGGGGTACCTTGTTTCTTCCCTGAATAAAACATGCCTTAAATGAAGCTCTCCGACTACCGACCTGTGGTAATTCTCCCATGCTCTCATGAGTTCGTGCAGATTTGAAGCGGCAAGCTTCGGCGCATCTTCCTTAAGTTTATTTAAGAGGTCTAATCCTCTTAAAAGACTTGCTTCGCTTGTCCTGTAGAATGTAGAAGTACCGGCAACATATTCGTCCATAAGCTTGTTTAATCTGAATAAGTAAAGTCTAGGCCTGATATAGTTCGGGTTGACATTCGGTTCCGTCGAATAATCTTTGAACTTTTCGTATGTAATCATAGGTCCGTAGATTTTTTCGGCAAGGGTTTTATTGTCGGTATGAACGGTGGGCGTATAACCCGGATCGTCCAATATAAATCTTACGGCGGATTTTGCCGCAATCCTTCCTTCTACGTAAGAACCTGACGAAAATTTATGTCCGGACGCTCCGACTCCGTCTCCGCCGGTGAAAAGGCCGTTAACGGTCGTCATGCGATTATAACCCCACTGCCATTCTTTAGGGGCTATGTCTTCCGGTCCGCTGACCCACATTCCGCAAGCTCCCGAATGAGAACCTAAGAAATACGGTTCCGTCGGCATAACTTCGGAATTTGTTTCGCCCGGGTCTATATCCATAGATGCCCAGAGTCCGGCCTGCGCAACCGTCATATCAAGGAAATCTTCCCATGCGTCGGCTTCAAGCGATTTCTTCCTCTTTTCGGGAAGAGTTTCGAAAAGCGTTTTCATAGCTCCCGAAGTATTCATATAGAACGGACCGTTTCCTTCCATCCAGTCTTTTAGCATAACATGGTTCCACAAGCAGGTCGCCGGAATTTTGGCCTGCCCGTATGGCCTGATGTCGTCTAACATAGAGCCCCATTTTTGCATATAATCCTCGCCGTGGGCGTTTAACACTCTTGATTTGAACAATGTAAACCAAGCGCCGACGGGACCGTAGCCGTCTTTAAAACGGTTAGGAACGAATCTGTTTTCCATGGTGGTCATTTCCGCTCCGGCATGATATCCCATCGCATACGTAGAACCGGCATTCCATATGGCGTACCATGTTCTTCCCATACCTTCCGCCTGAGACCTCGGCCTGAAGACGTTGACCGCGCCGCCGCAAGCCATAATTACAGCTTTTGCCTTAAATATATATATCTTTGCTTCTCTTAAGCTGAAACCTATTGCTCCCGCAACTCTGTTCGGCACTTTTTCGTCCATAAGAAGTTCGGTAACGAAAACCCTTTCAATGATGTTCTGTTCGCCGAGGGCTTTTCTGGCGGCTTCCGCCACTAATACTTTGTACGACTCTCCGTGAATCATTATCTGCCATCTTCCGGCTCTAAGAGGCTTAGCGCCTTCAGCGATACTCCTTGTATCCTCTTCGTCTTCCTTGAATATCGGAAGGCCGAATTTTTCGAAAAGCTGAACGGTGGAATCTACGTGTCTGCCTACGTCGTAAATAAGGTCTTCCCTAACTAAGCCCATAAGGTCGTTGGCGACGTGTTTAACGTAATCTTCCGGAGTATTGACTCCAAGATAAGTGTTGATTGCCGAAAGTCCCATCGCAACGGCGCCGCTTCTTTCAATAGAGGCTTTTTCGACCAACGTTATTTTCATATCTTTAGGCGCCCATTTTTTTATTTCGAATGCGGCTCCGCATCCAACCATGCCGCCGCCGACGATTAAAACGTCGGTGTCGATTTCTTCTATGGTATAATTGTTTAATACATCGGTGCTTGTCATCGAACCTTTCATTTCAGCCATAACAATTTATCCTCGCAATTTATAATTATTTTAATTAAAATTAATAGATTTTTAAACGGCTAATGCGTTATTTCTTAGGGGCCGTAAGTTCTATCCCGATTTCATCGCATAAACGTTCGTCTTTTAAACTTCCCGCATTGACGTCCGCAATTCCCTTATACGGGTCTAAACCGCCTTCGGGAGTGGTTCTGATTGGGAATTTAAACCTTTTAATCTTTCCGTTTCTGAATTTAACGGTCCACATAATGGAATCGGAACCGCGCATAGGGATAACGGAAGCGCCCATAGGAGCAAAATCCTGATAGGCCCTTATTTCGATAGCCGATTGAGGACAAATTTTGACGCAACTGTAACATTCCCAGCACTGGTCGGGCTCCTGGTTGTAAGCCTTCATAATATCCTTGTTAAGAACCATAAGGTCGTTAGGGCAGATATACTGGCATGCAGTCTTATCCCTTCCCTTGCAACCGTCACATTTTTCGGCAATTACAAAACTTGGCATTTTCATACCTCCTTAATTATATTGTTATTAATAAATAAAACTAAAACTATATATCTGTATGTATATATATTATGTATATTGCGCGTGCAAATAACATTTTTGGCCTGATTTGACGCTTAACGGCATTAAATCTCCCCTTTGGCCGCTTTATGCAGTTTAACCTCGACTTTTTCGTCTTTAGAAAGAGAGGCGTAATAGTCTTTGAGTATAGCTAATACTTCCGGCCTGGAAAAATGGTCTGGAACTTCCTGTCCCTCCGATAAAAGTTTTCTTAGCATAGTTCCGCTTAAAGTGAGCCTGTCTTCTTTAGGATGGGGACATGTTCTGGTAGATGCCATACCGTCGCATTTATGGCAGTAAAACGTTAAATCCATTTTTAAAGGCTTTAATTCAAGCGCGTTTTTTGGAATTTCGTCGAATATCTTGTGGGCGTCGAACGGCCCGTAATAGTCGCCGACTCCCGCATGGTCCCTTCCGACGATAAGATGCGAACAACCGTAATTCTGCCTGAAAACTGCGTGAAGAAGGGCCTCTCTCGGTCCTGCGTATCTCATTTCCATAGGGTAGCCTGCCTGAACAATGGTATTTTTAACAAAATATTTGTCCATTAAGGTATTGATTGCAACCGCTCTGACGCTGGCGGGAATATCTCCCGGCTTTAATTTTCCGATAAGCTGGTGAATAAGAACGCCGTCGGTGGTTTCTACGGCTACTTTCGCAAGATATTCGTGCGAACGGTGCATAGGATTTCTGGTCTGAAAAGCGGCAACCGTATTCCATCCTTTTTCCTCGAATACTTTTCTTACTTCCGCGGGACGCATGTATATTTCTTTAAACTCGACCGGATAGGTGCTCTCGCTTAAAACTACGACCTTGCCCGCAATATTGACGTCTCCCTGAGCCATGACCTTTTGGACCCCGGGGTGCTCCATATCGGTAGTTTTAAATATTTTTTGGCACTCATGCGCCTTGTCTATGGAATATTTTTCGGATACGGTAATTATTCCTATAATTTCGGAGGTTTCAAAATCGACGAGAGCGACTTCCTCTCCTATTTTAATTTCTCCCGATAATTCTTTTGTGGCGGAAAGAGTAATAGGTATGGGCCAGAACGTTCCGTCTGCCATGGTGTAATTATCTACTACGCCCTGCCAGTCTTTTTTCCCCATGAATCCTTCCAACGGAGTAAAAGCGCCTATGCCGAGCATTATTAGGTCCGATGTTTCTCTCGAGGTCATAGGTAATTTTTTAAGGCTTTTTGCTTTTTCCTTAGCTGCTTTGAGTTTCGAACCGGATAGCAGCAAAGGCTTTAATTTTTTTTCTTTCCCGTGCGGATTTACTAACGCCATTTTATTCCTCCAGATATTTAAGTATGGTAATTTGTTGCGGATTTATTATGTATAGGCTTTAATTTTTTATATAACTTTATAAATTTAATATTATTTTTTCTAAATGTCAACAACTATTTTAATATTTTATAACTCTTTTTTAATTAGGATTTGAACGGCGAGCACAATCCACATTTCTTATTAATTTATTTAATATTAACATCGCAGCTGCAAGAGACGTTTATGCCTATGCCCACGTCATAGGATTATGCTCTATGGCCTTTTCGACAAAACCCTTATAATCAATTATTTTTACGTTTTCTATTATTTCGCCGTCTTGAATTCCTCTGGCCTTGATATCCGCCAAAAGACAATAAACCGCATTTTTCTGTATTAAGTTTTTTAATAAACTTTCGTATTTACCGCCTTTTTTCGCGGCGTATATGCCGTCTTCCGTCAATAGCATTATATCGCCCTGGACTATATAATTTAAGGCATTGCTTAAAGCAGACGACTCGTAAGGCGATCTTTTTACTATATGCATCATCTATTTCCCCTCCTTATATTTTAAAATTACCGGCGAAAACGCCGTTAAAAAAATAATGATTTTTAAAACGGCAGAAAAGCCTTCATTTCATTCATTTTTTGCCTTAAGGCGTTTCTGTCTAAAATCTCGACTTCCGTAATTAAATCGCTTTCGCTCATTCCTCTTTCTACAAGGGATTCCTTTTCGACATAAATATGCGATATTTCAAAATCGTCTTTTAAAATCATATACGTCATAGAAAAATTTTTCTTTCCCAGCAAAGACGGATCCTGTCCTTTTTTTAAAGCAAGCACCCCGTCGTCTACGAACGCGACGCTTATATCCTGTTCATAGGCTCCGAACATAACCATTGCTTCTATGGCCTCCTGCTCAAAAATAGTTCCGTACGGAGCGGTTCTGCACACAAACATAACGCTTGTTTTCTCCTGTTCTCCCATATAATATCACCTCGTCGATTATTTAAAAAATTAATGTCCGTAAATAACTAAAATGTTATCATCCTGTCTGACTCTATGCATAATTCTAATAACTGTCCCAATCCCGATATTTCGCCTGCGCAGGAAACCGTTTGGGACACCAAGCCTCTTCTTTTGCCGGCGGCAACGCATACTATCAGCCTGATGCCTTTTTCGTTAAGTCCTAAAAGCAAATTTTTAATGTTTCTTTCGTCCCGCGGGGGTTCCATAGTTCCGCAAGTATTGCACACACCCTCGTTATAAAAAAAAACTCCCTGTATTTCATGCCCCGATTCCAGCGCCGCAAGTATAAAATTGTAGGCGCTGTCCATTGCCTGATGCGTATAAGGTCCGTCTTTTATAAGAACGCCGAATTTCATTAATCCCTCCTTAATTTTTAATCTTTTAATCTTTTTTTAAAATCCCGCTTTCATATTTAAACCGCGGCGGAAATTCCCAGTTTAAATCGAGAACTTCCGCCGCCGTAAATTATTTTAATTTTATTTTTTTACAATATTATAGCATTGCTGACGAGCTGATGGATTCCGCCGACCATTTCCTCTTCAAAGCCGTGGAGGGGAAATATTTTAGAAAACTGGGTTTTACAGATTGCGCAGATAAGGGCATAAAAATTAACTCCGTGATTGTCAACGGCTTCCTTGACCGTCTGCATTCTGGGCATCGCGCCGGCTAATCTGAGATTCATAACTTCCTCGGTCAAAAGTCCGCCTCCGGCTCCGCAGCAGTAAGTGCTTTCTTTTGTGGTGCCTTCCCTCAGTTCGACAAATTTATTGGCGGCGGCTTTTATCAATTCGCGGGGTATAACTATCTGTCCACCTTTAAAATCTCCCATTCGGGAACCACGCGCGACATTGCACGAATCGTGAAACGTAACGACTTTATCGTCGTTCGCCGAAGGGTCGAGTTTTACGACGCCGTCCTTTACTAGTCCCAGAGTAAATTCGCAAATATGCATCGGTTGCCTGTATTTGGAATCCAAGAAATCAAACGGCCCGTTCATGGTATTGGAATATGTGTACGCCGCTCTCCATGCATGCCCGCATTCCCCGATAACGACCCTTTTAACTTTGAGCCTTCTTGCCTCGTCCCATATTCTTTTATTGATTTCCTTGGCGTTTTTGTAGCTGCCCAGAAACATGCCGAAGTTCCCGGCTTCCGAAGCATACGACGAAACGGTGTAGCTTATGCCGGATTTATAGAATACTTTTGCGTATCCTTTCAGCGATTCCATGTGAGGCATTGCAAAAAAATCCGCGGATGGCGGAACCAACAAAACTTCAGCTCCCTCTACGTCCATGGGTATCTTAACGTCTTTTCCCGACTCGTCTTTTATTTCCTCTTCCAAATCGTCCAGCGTGTTCCTTAAGGCAAGAGGAGGAATTCCTATATTGTTGCCCGTCTTGAAAACCTTATGGATGACTTCCGTCGCATATTTTTGTCCAAGGCCTATCGAGTCCATTATCTGCCTGGCGGCCATGGTTATTTCAGCCGTATCTATGCCGTAAGGGCAATAAAGGGAACATCTTCTGCATTCCGAGCACTGATAAAAATAGGTAAACCAGTCTTTTAAAACTTCTTCCGTCAATTCCTGAGAATTGGAAAGGCTTTTGAAAAAGCCCGAAGGAGTAAAATAATACCTGTAAACCTTTCTCATCAATTCCTGTCTTTGAACAGGCATATTGTTAGGGTCCGCTGTCCCTAGAAAAAATTGGCATTTGTCCGTACATGCGCCGCATCGGACGCAAATATCCATATAATCCCTTACCGCTTTATTGTTGTCTAATATTTCCTTGAAAACTCCGATAGCCTTTTCCTTCCATCCGTCTTTTAGCTTGAAAGGAAAACCGAGAGCTTCCATATCGACTTTTTGAGCTTCAACCATATGCTCGTAAGCCGAAGCTCCGGGAACTATTTTAGGAATCGGAATATTTCCGTCAAGAACCGGAATTTTATATTTGTCTTTTGGATTAGCCATAAATTATTACCCCCTGCGTTTCACGGTTAAAAATCAAAATATCGGCGTAATTAAATAAATTAAGTTTTTTCGATTTTTAAAATTTTTAATTTAATTTAAATTTACCAAGTTAATAATTTAAATAGATAAATCTTTTGCGTTAGGCCTGTAATATCTTTCTTCCTCAGGGTTATCGACCATATTCCTTGTAGGCGAAAAGAATATGCCGACGAAATGCATCACCTTGCTGAACGGAATATAAAGCACGAGTAGCAATACGAGCGTATAATGGATCAGGAAAACGGGGTTCGACGGAATATTCGTGAATTGGAAGTTTAAAAGTCCGTTCATATACGGGTCAAGCTGGTTATCCACGACTGTCAGCGCCGACGGAGATATCACATAGTTTAGCGACAATCCCGCCAGGCCGATAAGCATAATAAGAATCAATATTATATAATCCGAAAATAAAGATATGAATTTTACGCGTTCGACGAGCACCCTTCTCATTAAAAGAAAGAAAAGGGACAGCACCATCGTGATGCCGCACACTATACCGATATCGACGAATATATCGTACCACCATGGAAGCGGATTTGCGTAAATAAAATGCCTTAAAAAATGCATGAATATCAAGAGAAAAAACGCTATATGGAAAAGATAGCCGAAAAGCCACGTAGGCTTGTTTGATTTAAAAAGACTCTTAAAAAAAATAACTTCTCCCAGAATTCTGGCAAAAGCTCCGCCTGCGGTTAAAGGAGCGGGCGTAAGTGGAAGTTTAATAGGCTGCGGGGTGGTCGCGTATTGATATATCCTTAATACTACCGCAATTACGAAAATTAAACCGACCGTATAAGTAAAAAATAAAAAAATTGCCGTCGTTAAATTAAGAGGCGTCATATTTATTCCCCCTGAACAAAATTTTACATCGTTTAATAAAAATTATTTTGCCCATAGAGATGAATAACATCGGTCTCTATGGGCAATATATTAATTAGACGCAGCCTGTAGGTTTTGGAAGCCCCGCTATTTTAGCGAGCTGTTTAGCCGGACCTTCGGGAAACAGTTCATAAATGAACTTATTTGCTTCCTTTTTATCCGGTAAATTTTCGATGGACATAACCTCTTTTGCAAGAGTTTTAATTGCAGGCGCAACCTGAAACTTAATAAAATAATCTCTTATCCAATCGATAAGTTTCCAGTGCTTTTCAGTGAGCACCACGTTTTCCTGCTTCGCAAGAACTTCCGCGAGGCCTTTGTCCCAATCCCCCAAGTTTTGAAGGTAGCCTTCGTCGTCGGTTTCGATCTTCTTTCCGTTATAATCAAATTCAGCCATAAGTAAAACCTCCTGTTAATTTTTAATTATTTTTAATATTTAAACCATGTCTATATAGCCGCACGGACAGCTTTCAGCGCATTTTTTGCATCCGTTGCACGTTTCTAAATGAAACTCGAAATGCTGGCCTTTCGGCAGTTTTTTGACTGCGCTTTGAGAACAGTATTCGAAACAGCTTCCGCAGTCGAAACACATGCCGCAACTCATGCATCTCTTTGCTTCCAATATTAAATCGTCTAAATTCAGGTTGTTTAATATTCCGTCGAAGTCTTTGACCCTGACGGATGCGTCTCTCGAGGTCCTCGCATGTCTTTCCGTTTCCTGGAAATATGCGATATACATGTTTTTGCCTTCGCGGTTCACGGCGTCCCCGAATTTTATAACCGCTCTTTCGTCTTTTTTTATAGTTTCCCCGCTTAATTTTTCGTGTATTGCGTATGCGGCATACCTGCCCATACCGATTGCATCGGTAACCAACCCGAATCTTAATATGTCCCCGCCGGCAAAAACTTTGTCTTCGTTGGCAACCTGATACTTTTCGTTCACCTTAAGAAATTCGTTGTTTTCGTTTTTTGCAAGATTTTCTAATCCTTTATAATCCGGTTTCTGCCCGAAAGAATATATCAGGGTGTCAAGTTTAAGATTAAGCTCCTGCCCGCCCTCTATTATAATGGGATGGACTCTTCCGGAGGCGTCTTTTTCGGAAAGTTTCATCTTTTTCAAGCGGACCCCCGTAGCTTTTCCATTTTCGGTAATTATTTCGTCCAATGCAAATAAAAATTCGAACTTAATTCCTTCGGCATTGCCTTCTTTAACCTCGGCCGAGCCTTTTTCCTCTATTTCCGAAGCATCGTTTACGGTTCCTTTGTTATAGATAAACGTTACGTTGGCGCCGAGCCTTTTGGCGACCATTCCGGCATCCATAGCGCTGTCGCTTCCTATAACTACGACTTCTTTTCCGGCGTCTTTAATCTCGCCTGAAGCCGCTTTCTGAAGGAATTCGATACCGGTGTAAACATTCGGGGAATCCGCCCCCTTCATCTTCATCTTTATGGGTTCGTGGGTGCCTATCGCGATAAAAACCGCATCGTAATCGGACTTCAACTGACCCATCGTTATATCGGCGCCGATATTTACTCCGGTTTTTATTTCCACTCCGAGGTTCTCGATGCGTTTTGCCTCTGCCGCAATAATATCCAAAGGAAGCCTGAAGCGCGGTATCCCGTATCTTAAATAACCGCCGACTTCCGGAAATTTTTCGTATACGGTAACCTTATATCCCCTTAAAGCAAGGTGATATGCCGCGGAAAGTCCCGCCGGCCCGCTGCCGACGACCGCAATTTTTTCTTTTCTCGGCGCATCGTTCAATTTTTTAAACTGGAGGTTGTTTTTTATTCCGTAGTCGCCTACGAACATCTCTATAGCGTTAATAGCGACGGACTTGTCCTTATATTTTCGGTTGCAGCCTTCTTCGCACGGATGGGGACAAACCCTGCCGGTAGTCGACGGCAGAGGATTAGATTCCGTGAGCAGATAAAAAGCTTCGGTAAGCGAATCGTCTATCGGTCTGTCATAAGACTCGCTTTGAGCTATGTATTGTATATAGTCCCTGACTCTGGTGCCGTTCGGACAGGTATCCATGCACGGCGGCTTTTTCTCCACATACTTTGGCCTGAAAGGAGACTGAGACATCCCCCCACCCGTGTTTAACTGGGTTTTTAAGGGTTTTTTTACCTTTTTTAATTCAAGCATAAATTTTCCTCATAATTCTATATTGTATTGTAATATTGCATATGCATCGTAATATTAAAATCCCGCAAGGAAGCTATCCGTTAATTTTCGTCGGGAAGGGTTAAAAAACTTCCTCCCGCATAACCGTATATGAGCTTCCCTTCGTCCATTATATCTTTAAGGACGCCTTTAATATCGTCTTTAGTCAGGCCTTCTTCGGCAAAATCCCTTTCCATTTCCTTTACCAAGTCAATGGGTTTAAATCTTTTTTTGCCGGCATATTCCTTAACAAGCCCGATAATTTTATTTTCCACTTTCTTTTTTAATTCATCGGTCATAATAT
>JAKAQA010000141.1 GCA_021811805.1 bacterium
AGGGGTTCAAGGATGTCTCCTATTACGCCCGGCTTGTAATATTTAAGCCAGACCATATAGTTTCTATAAAAAACCGTAAAAGACCTTGAGCTTAAATTGGAATTTATACCGGTTATTTTTTTTATTATTTTCACTTAATTTTTAGCGATATCGAGAAAGATTTCTTCTAAAGATTTTTTATTTAGGGTAATATCGTTAACCGCTCCGCTCATTACGATATTTCCGTGATTTAATATTATCATATTTTTAAAAAGCCTTTCGGCTTCTTCCATATAATGGGTGGACATAAGAATAGTAACGCCTTTTTCGTTCAAAGTTTTTAATCTGCCCCAGATATTCTGCCTGTATTCAGGATCTAATCCGCTCGTAGGCTCGTCCAGTATGATTAATGACGGATTATTTATCAACGCCCTTGCAATCATGAGCCTCCTTCTTAACCCGCCGGATAAATCGGCAACTTTAGAATATTTTTTATCTTCTAAATCGAAAAAAAATAAGAGTTCGGCCGATTTTTTCATAGATTCTTTTCTGGGCATTCCGAAGTACATAGAATATATTAAAAGGTTCTCATAAACGCTCAAGTCTTCGTCTAAATTATCGTCCTGAGGAACAATGCCGAGGTTATATTTAATCTTTTTATAATCGTATTTAAGATTAAGGCCTTCTATGCCGACAAAGCCCGAATCGGGGATTACTATGCCGTATAGTATTTTTAAAAGGGTGGATTTTCCGGCCCCGTTAGGCCCTATGAGTCCGAAAAAATCTCCGTATTTTATACTAAAGGTGAGATTGTTTAAGGCTTTAAGCCGGCCGAAATTTTTCGTTAAATCTTTTACGTTCAGAATATAATTTTTCATCTTACGAATTAATTATATCATGTTTGATATTAATAATAAAAAAAATATAAAATGGAGAAAAATAGATTAAATAGATAATAAATTTTAAAAAATAAAGAAAATCTAATTTAAATTGACTTATTTTAAAAAATGCTATATAATTCCAATAATCGTTAAAAGATTTATAGTATTGTTTTTTTAAAAACATAAGTGTATATTAAAAGAGTTAGCACTCAAACAATATTAGTGCTAATTATTCGGCGTAAGGCTTTTACAGGAAATTAAAAATAAATTAATAATTTAATAAGGAGAAGAAGTTTATGAAAGTTAAACCTTTACATGACAGAATCTTAGTAGAAAGGCTTCAGGAAGAAGAAAAAACGAAAGGAGGATTATTTATTCCCGACTCTGCTAAAGAAAAGCCTATGCAGGGTAAAATCGTAGCCTCGGGAAACGGCAGGATTACTGAAGACGGAAAAAAAATCCCCATGGACGTTAAGGTGGGCGACATTGTTTTATTTGCGAAATATTCCGGCAACGACGTTAAAATCGACGACAAAGAATACCTCATCATGAAAGAAGACGACATTTTGGCTGTAGTCGAAAAATAAGAATTTTATACAAATTTAAATAATTTAAATTCAAAGGAGTAAAATAATTATGGCAAAAGAATTAAAATTTTCATCGGAAGCCAGAGCCGAAATTCTTAGCGGCGTCAATGCACTTGCAGATGCCGTTAAAGTTACGCTTGGCCCTAAAGGAAGAAACGTTGTTATAGAAAAATCGTTCGGTTCGCCGACAATTACCAAAGACGGCGTTACCGTTGCGAAAGAGATCGAATTATCCGATAAGTTTCAAAATATGGGCGCCCAGATGGTAAAAGAAGTCGCCTCGAAAACATCGGATACCGCCGGAGACGGAACTACGACCGCAACCGTTTTGGCGCAGGCTATTTACAAAGAGGGCGTTAAATACGTTACCGCAGGAGCAAGTCCTATATACGTAAAAAGAGGAATAGACAAAGCCGTAGAAGAAATAGTTAAAGAGCTTAAAAAGATATCGAAGCCTATTCATGACCAGAAAGAAATAGCGCAGGTCGGCACTATATCGGCAAACAACGACGAAACTATCGGTTCTATTATTGCGGAAGCCATGGATAAAGTAGGCAAAGAAGGCGTTATTACGGTCGAAGAAGCAAAAAGCATGGAAACGACGCTTGAAGTAGTCGAAGGAATGCAGTTTGACAGAGGTTATTTATCTCCATATTTCGTAACCGACTCGGAAAGAATGGAATGCGTTCTCGATAATCCTTACGTTTTAATCAACGAAAAAAAGATATCCGCAATGAAAGATTTATTGCCGATTCTTGAACAGATTGCAAAATCTGGCCGCCCGTTTATTATAATAGCCGAAGAAGTCGAAGGGGAAGCCCTTGCGACACTCGTCGTTAATAAATTAAGAGGCACTTTAAACTGCTGTGCCGTTAAAGCCCCTGGCTTCGGCGACAGAAGAAAAGCTATGCTCGAAGACATAGCGGTATTGACCGGCGGACAGGTAATTTCCGAAGATATAGGCGTTAAACTTGAATCCATTACTCTTAAGGATCTCGGCCAGGCAAAGAGGATTACGGTAGATAAAGATAATACGACGGTAGTGGACGGTTCAGGTTCTAAAGCCGATATAGAAAAAAGAGTCAAACAAATCAGAGCGCAGATTGAAGAATCTACTTCGGATTACGATAAAGAAAAACTTCAGGAAAGACTTGCAAAATTAATCGGCGGAGTTGCCGTGATTAACGTAGGAGCGGCTACCGAAACCGAAATGAAAGAAAAGAAAGCCAGAGTCGAAGATGCGCTTCACGCCACCAGAGCGGCGGTAGAAGAAGGAATAGTTCCCGGAGGCGGAGTTGCGCTGTTGAGGGCGGCTAAAGCCATAGATAAACTCAAAGGAGCTAATCACGACGAAGAATCCGGTATTAAAATAATTAAAAGAGCCGTTCAGGAGCCCTTAAGGATGATTGCAGAAAATGCAGGAGTCGAAGGCTCTATAGTTATAGACAAGGTTCTGAGCAACGACGGAGCATCTTACGGATATAATGCGGCGGCCGATAAATACGAAGACCTTATTAAAGCCGGTATTATAGACCCGACGAAAGTCGAAAGGACCGCGCTTCAGAATGCCGCAAGCGTTTCGTCGCTGATGCTTACCACCGAGGCTATGATAGCTGACAAGCCTGAAGAGAAACCTGCCGGAGGAATGCCCGGAGGAATGCCCGGAGGCGGAATGGGCGGGATGTATTAAGAAATTAGCCGCGGCAGCATAACGGCTAAATAAAATAACTTATTAACGATGCCGAAAATGTTGGGATTTCCAGCATTTTCGGCATTTTGTTTTAAATTGACGCATTGGTCTGATAATGGAATTTTTTAAATAATTTCTAAATTGGCATTAATGGAAAGAGCATAAGATTGGCCGCTTCAGCTGCTAGCCGAAATGTTGACTTTTTTGCCGCAATAGTTTAAAATTCAATTATAATGGGGCATTTAGAGCACAAAAAAGATATAAAAGCCGGCAAGCTTTTAGCCGTTTATGTCATAACGTTAAGCGATACGAGAAAAGAAA
>JAKAQA010000142.1 GCA_021811805.1 bacterium
TTACTTCGCCGCCCACGCCTTTTTCGGCGGGAACGGGTTCGCCCGTCAGCATAGATTCGTCTATTTGGGTTTGCCCGTAAGTTATTACGCCGTCAACCGGAATTTTATCTCCTTTTTTTACAAGCAGAATATCGCCCGGTTTAACGTCGGAAGTATCTATTTCTTTAATAGTTCCGTCGGTTTCGACGAGATTTGCTTTATTCGCCTGAAGTTTGAAGAGCGCTTTCAGAGACGAAGCCGCCCTCTGCTTTGATATTTTTTCCAGAAGTTTTCCGGTTCTTATGAAAAGAATAAGCAATACCGACGTATCGAAGTAAAGTTCGCCCTTGAATAAAAAAACGGAAGCGACGGAATAAAAATATGCAGCTGAAATGCCGAGCGAAACAAGCACGTCCATATTGGACGAAAAACTTTTTAAAGAATAATACGCCCCCTTATAAAACGTTAATCCTGCGGTGAACTGGACTATCGTAGCCAATATAAATAAAGCAAGTATCCTATATATGCCGAATATATCTATATATGTCAGTATGACGACCGGAATTGCGATTATAAGCGTAAATATCAGCCAGTAAAGGTCTTTTTTCCAGTCTGGTATTTTGACGCGTTTTTTAATTTTTTTCGTTTCGGCTTCCGTTCCTTTTTTTATATCCCCTTCATATTCTTCTGTTTCGTCCACCGGCGTATATCCGCTTTCTACAACCGCTTTAAATATCTCTTCTTTGGAAGTCTTTGAAGGGTCGTAAGACACGGAGCCGCTCTCTCCGACGAAGTTTACGATTATCGAGTTTACGCCGTTCAGCTTACCTACGTCTTTTTCGATGGCTTTTGCGCAGTTGGTGCAGTGCATTCCTTCTATTTTGAATTTAATGTTTTTTATGTTTTCGGAATCGGAATTAAGGAGGTTTACTTCGCCGGAATCTGTCAAATCCGCCCCGAAACCTGCAAATTCAATCATTTTTATTATTTCTTCGGGGGCAGGTTTATCTTTTTGAGTTTCGACGTAAAGGGTTTCGTTTATGAAATTGAGTTTCGCGTCTATAACGCCGTCTATTCTCCTAACGGTATCGGTAATGGTTGCGGCGCAGGCGGCGCAGTCCATTTTGCTTATTTTAAACTTGTAGTTTTTATTAGGTTGACTTGAAGGTTCCATATATTTATAATATCACAGTTTTTATAATAATTTCCGCCGCTTCCTCCAAGTCTTTGACGTAAAAGTCGGGGGCAATGTTCTCGTCGTGTTCGTACATATCGTTTTTGATATAGAAAGACTTTAAGCCGGAGTTTTTTGCAAGCAGAATGTCGCTGTCTTTGTCGCCTACCATAAATGATTTATCGGTATCTATATTAAACTTTTCCGCGCCTTTAAGCACCATTCCGGTTTCCGGTTTTCTGCACGAGCATTTTATATTATAAGGCTCGACCGTTCCATTTTCGTGATGGGGACAGAAATATAAATCGTCGATTATAATTCCGTTATTTTCGTATATTTTAAGAAGTTTATTATTTACCGCTCTCAGTTCGTCCATATTAAAAAAACCCTTTGCGATGCCCGCCTGATTAGTTACTATTATAAGCAGGAATCCTGCGGCTTTTAAAATTTTCAATGCTTCAACGGAGTTCGGCATTATAATTATATCGTCGGGATTTTTTAAATACCCCACGTCTCTGATTAATACGCCGTCTCTGTCTAAGAACACGCACTTATTCATATCTGTATTTCCCCTATTCTATTCATCATCCGGCCTTGTTTTCCACCTGTTGTGTATCCAGAACCACTGTTCGGGATACTGTTTTATTATGTTTTCTATTTTTTCGTTAAACATTTTTAAAATATTCATGGTGTCGGTCTTCCTGTCACCCGTATATTTTATATCGAGAGGCGGTTCGATTATCAGGCGGTGTTTCGAGTAATTTCCGTCTTTTCCTTTAATTCTTACGATGCAAGCGGGAACGACAGGCAGTTTAGTTTTTGCGGCGATATTTGCCATTCCGGGCATGGTGCAGGCTTTAACGCCGAAGAAATCGACGAAAACGCCAATGCGTTTCGAGGCATTTTCGTCCGGCAGAAACCCTACTATTTCGTTAGCGTTTAACGCCGAAATTATATTTTTTACGGCATTTTCCCTGTTATATATAACTTTGTTTCCCGAACCCGTTCTTAATTTGTATAAAATTTTTTCTATGTAGGAATTGTCTAAAGGCCTTGCCAATACGTTGCCTTTATAGCCTTTTAGCCCGAAAGTTTTTGCGAGAAGCTCCCAGTTTCCGAAATGCGCCGTAAGCAAAAGAATTCCCTGCTTGCCGTAAATGTTTTTTACGGGGTCGAAATTAGATTGTACAAAATCGTCGATATTGCTCTCGTTATATTTATCAAGCCTGAAAATCTCCACAAAAACCATTCCGAGGTTTTTATAAAATTTTACCGAAATATCGTTTAGCTCTTTTTCGGATTTATCGGGGAAGGCGATTTTTAGGTTATTTAAAGTATGTTTTCTGTGTTTTTTGTCTATTTTATAGAACAATACTCCAAGCAGTCTGCCTATTTTTAAAGATAATTTCTGCGGCAGAACGTTTAAAAAAATATAAAAACAATATACTAAAACAAATTCCGAATATGCTAATGTCCTGTTTTTTTTCACGTCCGATTTTTTTTATAAATATTATAAATATATTCAAAAAAAGCTTTATCTATTACAATTTCAAAGTCTAAGTAATAAATTCTATCAAATATACTGGATTTATTGAATCTTTTTAATTTTACGTAGTCTTTTAAGGTGGTAATTGCAATGTATTCTTTATTTTGAGCCATTAGGCTTTCTAAGTTTTTAACGTCGGTTTCGGCGTATTCGTAGTGGTCCCGAAATTCCATTTTATAGTCTATTTCGGCTCCGCAGCCCGTCAGATTTTCGTAAAAATAGCCGGGATTGCCTATTGCGCAGACGGCTACGGCTTTTTTACCTTTTAAATCCTCACAGGGGATTGCGTTATTTCGGGATACAAGTTTATCCGGCTTATAATACGAATAAAATACCGGACAATTTTTATTGTATTTTTTTATTTTTATTTCGGCGTCGTTCTTAAATTCGGAAGGATTTGCTAAAAGTTCGGGTCTGCATTTGTTGATAACGATAATATCGGCATATTTTAAGGCGCTTAGCGGTTCCCTTAAAATTCCGGCGGGAATGACGTTTTGCATAAAAATATCGATATTTGCGTCTATGAGGACTATATTAATATTTTTTTTGACGTTTAACGCCGTAAAGCCGTCGTCCAGAATCGCTATTTTTTTACTCCGGTCGAATTCGTCATGAACGTCTTTATATGCGCATTTACCGGAGATTTCTATATCATCCGTTGCCGGAACGGATGCGGCAAAGATATCCGCACCGGTTTCGGCAAGATTATAATATATTTCGTCGTTATTCAGGCAGATTTTTGCCGCAGAAAAC
>JAKAQA010000027.1 GCA_021811805.1 bacterium
GAATTTACGAGCCTGACCGACTCTATCGAAGGAAAATGCTTATTAATTAAACCGGCAAGTTCTATTTCCGCTTCGGTTGTAGCGCCGAAACTGAATCCGTCCGCCGCCGAGGACGAAACGGCTTTTACGACGCGTTCGTCGGCATGCCCAAGGAGCATCGGTCCGTAAGACATCACGTAGTCGATATATTCGTTGCCGTCTATATCGTATATCCTGCTCCCATGGGCTTTTTTTATTACGACCGGCGATAAGCCTACCGACTTAAAAGCCCTGACCGGACTGCTGACGCCTCCGGGCATTAATGATTCTGCGCGTTTTACCGCTTTTAAACTTTTATCGCGTTTCATAAAATTTTCCTTATAAGAATTTCCTTCCCTCGTTTTTATTTTTTCTTAAGCCTTTTTTCGAACCGGCGTTTGCGGGAGATTTAGGAAGATAAGTGGCAAAAAATTTAAAAACTTCCATATTCCAGCCCGGAAGAACGACGTGGCCGCTGTTTTTTGCTATAAAGAGCTGTTTTTTAGATTTAATTAATTTATATACGGCAAAAGTGCCTTTGGGCGGACAGTCTTCGTCCTTAAGCCCTACCCCGATTAAAACCGGAGCTTTAATCCAACCCGCAAAATGCTTGGTATCGACGTAATATAAAGACCGCATAACTTCAGCTTTGTCTTGGGGATGCTTTTTCAGGAGCGCTTTAACTTCCATATAAGGACCCATTTTTGCGAGAGGCATCTGCACCGGAATATCGCTTAAAAACGGAACGTCTCCCGCTGCGGCCGTAACATGGGGGTCTATAGCGGCGTCTATTAAAGGAAGCGCTCCTCCCATACTTCCTCCGGTAACGAATATATATTTCGAATTTATGTTTTTAAAATGTTCTAGGAATCTTAGGGAAGCTAAAGAATCCATAACTATTTTTACCATGGAAAAAGTTTTAACATGGAGGATTCCGTTCGTCATAAGGCCTGGAAAACCGGGATTATAAACCGCCCTGCTCCTTCCGTGTCCCCTTAAGTCTATTGAAAGAGCCGCATATCCCCTTCTTGCGAAGAAGTGCGCCCAGCCTGGAGTTCCGAATGAGCCGTAACCGTGCAGCAAAAGAACGCCCGGGTATTTTTTGCCTTTAATTCCGTATGGAATTGCGAAATAACCTTTTAAGCGCAGTCCGTCGTAAGACGCCAGCGTCAAATCGTATGTTTCTATTTTATTGATTTTATCGTTATAAAGAGGTTTTAAAGAATAGGCTACTTTCTCTTTTCTGAGTTCCGCATACATCTTATGCCAGAATTTTTTAAACTTTTGGTATCTCGTAAGTTTAACGGCTGTATTCTTAAGGGATTTAACCGCAGGCACGCCGGTGTTTGTTTTTTCGTTAAGGTTTCTATATAAAAAAATTCCGGAAATTAAAAGGGCGGCTGCGATTATTAATATTATCAGAACGGTTTTGTTTTTATCGGTTTTCATAGTAAAATATTTTTTAATTAATATAAAAAGGCATCTATGAATTTTTGATTAATTCACAGATGCCCGTTAAATTTAAAAGTTATCGGTATATCTTTATTACCGGGTTGCCTAACCTTATTTTAAAGATTCGAGATACTCCGCTACCGTTTTTAACTGTGACGCATTAAGGTCATGATTCGGCATCATAGTATTCGGGGAATGAACTTTAGGCGTATTGATCTGGACTTCAAGCCAATGGATAGAATGTCCTTTAGTTCCTTCTTTGTCGAGATTAGGACCTATCGAACCGCCTTTGCCGTTTATAATATGGCAGCCTGCGCAGCCCTGAGAGTTCATAATTTTCATTGCTGCCGCTTTTAAATTTGCGGAAGCCGGTTTGGCAGCAGTGGTGGTTGCGGCGGCTTTAGCCGGTGTTTTTGAAGCGGGCGCGGCGGCAGTGGTGGTTGCGGTAGCGCTAGGAGCGGCGGCCGGTTGCGAAGCCGGTTTAGACGGCGCGGATTTTTTTGCGCAGCCGTAAAGACCGAAACTGATAGTTAATAAAAATAATGCGGTAAATAAAACGGTTAAACCTTTTTTTCCTTTCAACGCTTTCAATTTTTTACCCTCCCTAAATTAATTAAAGATTAAATTAAAGATTAAATTTATTGTTTTACAGTTGCAAATTAAAGCATAATCATATATATAATATATCTATTTAAAATTTTGTCAATAAAAATTTAACATAAATTAATACCTGACGCTAAGAGGATTTAACATTAAATATTAATGCTAACTATTTTTAATCCGTCCGGAAGAATCGAATTTATTTTTTCGCTAAGAATGTTTAGATCCGTTTCGGCGGGATATTCCGCTGCTACCCTTGCTTTAATATACAGTCCGTCGCTTTCGCTCATAAAAGGAATAGGATTGGAAAAGCTCAGCTTCGGCCTCGAAGTAAATTTAGATTCTCTGTAAATAAGGGGAATGTCGGTTATTCTAAAAGCCTTAAGCAATATTTTCACGGTTTCTAAATGTCCGAGATATTTAGCCGCCCCTCTTTTGGAATATATAAACGTAAGTTCGGAAAAAGAAACCCGTCCGCCGGCGGACGCCGTATTTATATTTATATTGTTATTTCCGTCGATACAGTTTTTTTCGTCTTTGCGCTTTTTTTTATGCATTTTAATATTTTTAGCTTTTGACGAATAAACGGGGCTTACGGTTTTGAAATCGCATACGCCGCATAAATAACAAATTTTTCTGCAATTCCCCGTCAAAAGGTTCGCGGCGGAACCGCCGGCAGGAGATGCGTTGAGCGGATAAATGTATTGCAAATTCTGCATGCGTGATTTTTTATATTCCTCTTTTAAAAAATCCTTATCCACGAGAATGTCTATAAAATCCCATGGAAGCGGAGCATCTATATTTTTTTCTTCATATAAATATTTATAATAATCGTATTCGCATTCGAGAGCTTTAACCCATGCGTCATAGTTGAATAATCGGGATTCGCTGTCGTAAACCGCGCCGAATTTATATGCATTATATATGATTTTAGGCGTCAAATCGTCCCCTCTCGATATGAGCCCTTCTATAAAACTGACTTTAGTGTCCTGATATCTGAAATTAACGTTTAAGGGTTTTAACAACTTTTTTAAATAATTAATTTTAAAATTAAGCTCAGGTTCTTTTTCCATAGGATGCCACTGGAAGGGAGTATGGGGCTTCGGCACGAAATTATTGACGTTCACAGTAATATTAAGACCTTTTGCGGTTTTTTTTATTTTTATTATTAAACCTGCTATTCCGTCTAAATCCGCTATTCTTTCAAACGGAAGCCCGAGCATAAAATATAGTTTCAATGCTTTAAAACCTTTTTGCGAAAGCAGCGCCGCTTCCTCAAGCAGGTCGCTTTCCGAGATATTTTTATTAATTATATCCCTGAGCCTCTGGGTTCCGGCTTCCGGAGCTAACGTAAAATTAGTTTTTTTCACGGCGGCAGTTTTTTGAAGTATATTTTCGCTCAAAGAGCCTATCCTCATAGACGGAAACGACATAGAGATTTTCTTTTCCGACGTTAAATCGGCTAATTCGGAAAGCAGCGCTTCGATATCGGAATAGTCACCCGTCGAAAGGGAAGACAGGGATATTTCTTCGAGACCGGTGGTCCGCAAACCGTGTTTTACGGCATTTACTACCGCATTCTTCTTCCTCTCCCTGACCGGCCTGTAAATATAACCCGCCTGGCAGAAGCGGCAGCCGGAGGAACAGCCGCGGGCGATTTCTACCGCAAGCCTGTTATGGACGGTCTCTATAAGCGGAACGATATGCTTATCGATATATGCCGTATTTTCGTTGAATTTGCGGTTTAAATCTATATCGTCCAATATAGATTTTTTTACGCTTTTGGAAAATCCGGGCACGTAAACGCCTCTTATCTCGGCAAGGATGCTTTTAACGTAATTTCTATAGTCAGTTTTATCTACCGCTCCTAATTTAAGACTGTTTTTAGCTTTCAATACGGCATTGCATACTTCGACCGTCGTAATTTCTCCGTCGCCTATTATAAAAAAATCCATAAAATCGTTTAATGGAAGAGGGTTAAAAGCGCATGGGCCGCCTGCTCCGATAAAAGGGTCGTCCGGACCTGACCGGTCTTTTGAAAATACCGGAATGCCGGAAAGTTCAAGCATAAATAAAATATTCGTATAGGAAAGTTCGTATTGCAAAGAAAAGCCGGCTATATCGAAATTTTTAATTTCTTCGAACGATTCCAACGAAAATAAAGGAATATTATGCTCTTTTAATTTGGCGTTCATATCGGGATAAGGCATATAAACCCTTTCGCATGCGATATGAGCCTCCGAATTTAATATATCGTATATTATACCCATTCCTATATGGCTCATTCCAAGCTCGTAAAAATCGGGAAACGCAAGCGCGAATTTTAGAGGTATAGTTTTAATATCTTTGACGGTAGTCCCTGTTTCCAATCCGAGATATCTTGCGGGTTTTTGCACGAACGGAAGGATGTCTTCGTTCAGTTTGCGGTATAATTCAAGATTAGCTTTCATAGTTTTATAGTATATTATATAATTTTTTAACGAAAAAATTAACCGTTAAAATAATAAAGTTATTGCGGCCGGATAAAATAAAAATAAAGTTGATTTATCCGAAAAAATAATCGTATAATAAACAATATGAACAATACGATTCAACTTATAGTAATCGCTATAATTCCCGTTTTATTCGCCATCATACTGCACGAGGTTTCTCACGGATACGCCGCCCACATTTTCGGCGACGATACGGCAAAAAATGCGGGAAGGCTGACCCTGAACCCCTTAAAACATATAGATCCTTTCGGAACGATTCTCCTCCCCCTGCTTTTAATACTTGTAGGCTCTCCTTTTTTATTCGGCTACGCAAAACCCGTTCCGGTAAATTTTAACGGGCTTAAAAATCCAAAAAGGGACACGGGATTTGTCGCGGCGGCAGGGCCGGTTACCAATTTTATTCTGGCTTTTATATGTTTTGTTTTTTTGAAAGTCATACTTTTCGAGTTTCCGGCTATGAATCTATATCTGGCCTATTTTATCAGCCGTCTTCATTTTCAGACGGTTTACGGCGGCCCGTTTTTTAAATTTTTCGTTTATCCGGTAACTTTTATGCTTTTTATAGGATTAATGGTAAACATAATACTTGGAACGTTCAACCTAATACCTATTCCGCCGTTAGACGGGGGAAGAGTCGCTGTAAGCCTTCTGCCCGAACCGTTTTCGGGCTTTTTAAGCAAACTTGAGCCTTTCGGAATTTTTTTGCTTCTTATACTGCTTTTATTCGACCCCGGCAATTTTTTAGTCGTTTCGTTTAATTTTATAGTTCACAATATTGTTTTAAAAAATCTCAGTTTATGAAAACGGAATAAATAAAATTTATGCAGTCCGCACAAACCCGGTTATCTTTTTATCCCAAAGTGAGCCTCGAAGCTTACGACGGCCCGTTAGACCTTCTTTTAACGCTGATAAAAAAAAATAAAATTAATATTTACGATATTCCTATAGTCGAAATAACAAGGCAGTATCTTGAGGCTATAGGTTTAAACGAAAACGCCGGCATTCCGCATTCCGAAACTTTCAATCTTGATTTGGGCGGAGATTTTATAGTAATGGCGGCCCAGCTGATATATATCAAATCCGTAATGCTTCTGCCGAAGTACGATGCGGCAGAGGATGACGGCGGCGAGGAAGATATATACGACCCTAGAACGGAACTGACCGATATGCTTTTAGAATATCGAAAAGTTAAGGAAATGGCCGATTTTCTAAATAACAGGCCTATACTGGGGCGCGACGTGTTTGGAATAAAAATGCTTAAAGCGGACGAAACGGCGCTTGAAAAAGTTTCCGCTTGCGCCGCCGCAAGTTTCGAGGCAAATATTTTCATTCTTTCTAAATATTTCTACGGCAAGATGACCGAGGCTCAAAACAGGATAAATATATACGAGGTAGAAAGAGAAAGTTTTTCCGTAAAAGAAAAAATAACGGAAATAATGGAAAGATTTAATGCCGTCGGCAATATAACTTTCAGCGAAATAGTTAAAAACAGCAGGAACAGGGATGAATTTTTTACCTATTTCCTAGCGCTTCTTGAAATGGCAAGATTGGTTCTGATAGATTTAAAACAGCTGAACTTATTCGGCGAAATATATATTACCCCGGCGCCAGGCAGTCTTGCCGGCTACCGCTCTAAAATCGCAAGCATGAATTGATTTTTTATATCTCGGAATCCGAGGCGCGGGCATAGGGTGATATTTTCGAACCCGGTTTTTTGTAATTCGGATTGGTCTTGGGCGGTTTAGCCTGCCCCTCCGTTTTATCGGCATTGCCGAAGGCCAATTCTGCAGTTTTGCGGTTTAACACGCGGTATTCCCCGGACGGAAGGTCGCCTATATAAAGCCCGCCTATTCTGACTCTCCTGAGCATTAAAATTTTAAGGTTAAAAAACTCCATGAGCCTTCTGATTTCGCGGTTTTTTCCGTGCGATAAATCTACCGAAAGTATAAATTTAGAAGGATTTTTTCTGATTATCCTGACGTCGTCCGGTTTTAAAAGGCCTGTTTCTTCCAGCCTGACTCCTTTTCTAATCCTGTTAAAAAGGCCGGACGTTAATTCGCCCTTAGCCTCTACTATGTATGTTTTTATTACGTCGAATTTCGGATGGGTTAATTTATATGCAAAGTCGCCGTCGTTGGTAAGGAGAAGCATGCCTTCGCTCATAAAATCCAGCCTTCCAGCAGGAAATATATGCTTATATTTTAAAGTTTCTTTTTTAATTAATTCCATAACGGTCTTAAACCCATCTTCCGATTTTACGGCGGTAATATACCCTTGCGGCTTGTTTAGCATAATATAAATTTTAGGCTCTTCTTTATATTTGATTTTTTTGCCGTCAACGGAAATTTCGTCGCCTTCCTTAACGGCGGTGGCGAGATTTTTGACCTTTTTACCGTTTATGAAAACTCTTTCCTCTTTTATTATATCGTCGGCGTTTCTTCTCGAAACGCCGGTATGCATGGCGATAAACCTGTTTAATCTTATGCCCGCTGCCGCTTTATCACGGTTTAAGTTTGCGTCTGCCTTTAAAGCCGTTTTTATCTTCCCGGCAGATTTTATTTTTCCTGCAGGTTTTATATTCGAAGCTTTTTTATGTTCAATATAACCGCCGCTTTTTGTTTCGAATTTCTTTCCGATTTTTGATTTTATTACGGTTTTAGTTTTATTTTCGGCTTTCGTTATTTTTCTTCCTTTTGTCAAAATACGATTCCCTCCATTTGGGTAGAAGCCTGTGCATAAAGTTTCATAGGAATACGTCCCGACAGATATGCAAGCCTGCCCGCTTCTACGGCATTTTTCATCGCGGCCGCCATATTAACCGGATTAGCGGCTCCGGCTATCGCCGTGTTTATAAGAATGCCGTCAACTCCAAGCTCCATAGTTTTACAGGCGTCGGAGGCCGTTCCTACTCCGGCATCTACTATTACGGGAACGGATACGGTTTCTTTAATTATTTTTATGTTATAAGGATTTCTGATGCCGAGACCCGAACCTATCGGCGAGGCAAGCGGCATAACTACCGGGCAACCGACGTCTTCGAGCTTTTTGGCAAGAACGGGGTCGTCCATCATATACGGCATAACGGTAAAGCCTTCCTTAACCAAAATTTTTGCGGCTTTTAACAGTTCTTCGTTGTCGGGATACAAGGTTTTTGGGTCGCCGATTACTTCGAGTTTTACGAGGTCGGTTCTGAAAACGTCTAATTCTCTTGCGAGCCTCAAAGTATTCACTGCGTCTTCGGCGGTATAACAGCCTGCCGTATTAGGCAATAGAATATACTTCTCGAGGTCTATATACGACAGCAGATTTTCTTTGGCCTTAAAATCTATCCTTCTGACGGCAACGGTTATTATTTCGGCGCCGGAAACATCGGCGGCGTTTTTCATAGTTTGAAAGTCCGGATACTTTCCCGTTCCTATAAGAAGCCTCGATTTAAAAGTGTATTTCCCTATTTTTAGAACGTCGCCGTTTTCTTTTATACCGCTTTCCATAAACCCTCCTTATATTTATATATATTATATTGTATATATTGTACATTATTAATAATTACAGTTATATACATGACTAAATCCTGCAAACTCAACTAATATAACTATCCGCCGGGAGCTATGGTTACCATATCTATTTTGTCGTTTTCTTTTAAAATAAATTCGGCGTAAGAGCTTTTCGGAACTATCGTCTTATTTACGGCTACGGCGGTGCTTTTAATATTAAGTTTCAGCTCGTCTATAAGTTTTTGTATCGTGATACCGTTTCCGGAGGCAATATATTCGTTTCCGTTTAATTCGATTTTCATAAAATTAAGCGTTTATATTTATATAATTGTACAGCGTGTCCCTTCTTACGGGAATTTTACCCGCCCGTTTTATTAAATTCGTAATTTCGCCTTCGGATAAATATTCGCCGAATTTGCCTCCGGCGCTCTTGGTAATATTTTCTTCCATTAAAGTTCCGCCGAAATCGTTAACGCCGCATTCGAGCGATTTCAACGCCGCTGTAACGCCTATTTTAGGCCAGCTTGTCTGAATATTTTTAAAATTGTCTAAATAGAGCCTTAAAACGGCATAAAATTTAAGCACGCCGTTATCGTCCGCAACCGCCTCCAGAGGAGCCAGTTTTCCGAGCGACGTTTTAGCCGAAATAAACGGCAAAGCTATAAATTCGGTAAATCCGCCGGTTTCATCCTGAATCTGTTTTATAAGGCTTAAATGATAAACCAGGTCCTCGTTCGATTCTATATGCCCGAAAAGGACGGTGGCCGAAGTTTTAACCCCAAGCATATGCGCCGTTTTTATAATTTCGACCCAGACCGCCGTGTTTATCTTTTCCGGACAAATTTTTCTTCTCGTTTCTTCTGCTAGAATTTCGGCGGCGGTTCCGGGCATGGAATTAAGCCCGCAACCGACTAATTTTTCGATAACGGCGGCGTAAGACTTGCCGGTCGTTTCGGCAAGTTCGTAAATTTCCTGCGGCGAAAATGCATGGATATGCAATTCGGGAAAATTATTTCTTACGGCTTTAATTAAACCGAAGTAATAATCCGGATTTGATTTTAATTCGGGATTTATCCCGCCTGTTACGCATATTTC
This sequence comes from bacterium, assembly GCA_021811805.1. GTDB lineage: Bacteria > SZUA-79 > SZUA-79 > Acidulodesulfobacterales > Acidulodesulfobacteraceae > Acidulodesulfobacterium_A. The sequence goes on from JAKAQA010000027.1 coordinate 9,152, forward strand.
GTCGATTCCTATAAGTTTTCTGCCTTCGGAAATCTTTTCGAGTATCTTGTCGTAGCCTAATAAGAATGCGTCTTTAGAGTTTTTTGTCCTTTTATACCCGCAAAATTTGCAATTCAAACCGCATATATTGGTAAAATTGATATTTCTGTTTACGACGTAGGATACGTTGCCGGAGTTAATCCTAAAGTTGAGGGCATCCGCCGCCGAAAATATTTCCTTGAAGGCTTTGCCGTTTGTTTCTTCAAGCAAAAAGAGCAGACCGCCGTCATCGAGCCTTTCCCCCGATAAAACTTTTTGTAAGATATTATCTAATTCCGTTTTATTCGATAAATGGAACATTATAAGATATCTGCGTCATTATCTTAACTAATGAATAAATTAAATCCGTCGAACCTGAAGGGATAGCCTTTGAGGGAGTGAAACTGCCTGAAAAGAAATAATCGGTAGATTATCCTGCTTCCCTACGACGGCATTACCCGTATCAGGTTCAAAGGGTTGCGGGCTTTAACTGCTCCGCTCTCAGCCGTAGCTATATACGGCACCCCTATTTTTTTTATATATATGCGAGCATATATATATTATTATATCACCTATTATTTTATAATTCCAACTAAAAAACTTTTGCTTTTACTGCCGTAAACTTTAACGCAGGAAACGTCAACCGTTAAAACGTTATGCTTTGCTCTCAAAGGAATAAAATCGTATTCGAGGAAAACCGATTTTTTTATATGTCCGAACGTCCCCGTCCTTTCGTTAATAAACTTTTCTGCCTTCTCGGGCGGAATGCTTAAAAAGTTAAACTTCCCGGCATTTTTATAAACTATGGTCAGTCTGTGAAAGAAATAATAAATATTTCCGTTCTTCGATTTTATAAAATCTATATTTCTATGAGTTCGCATTCCGTCGCTTATAACTCTGTTTTTCGTATGATACAGAAGATAGAATCCCTGTTTCTTCATTACATAGCCGCCGAGAGAAGCTTTTATATAATTTTTAAAATATTTGACGGAATTGACGTAACTTATAAGTTTATTCAATCTTGTCCTGTCTTTTGAATACAATTTATTCCACAAAAAAACGTTATTTCTGTCGTGCTTGTATTTTGCGGGATTTACGATTTTTATATACGTAATCACGTCGTTTTTGCCGACGGCTTTACCTCTTGCCTTTAAATAAAGAGCGTAAATTATGGGATTTGAAGCATATACTCCGTTGCAGGCAGAAGAACCTTTTCCGTCCGCAAACGATTTTTTAACCGACAGCGGATTGAAATTAAAAAATACAAATACCGCTAAAGCTAATAGAAACAATGTTTTAAATATTGACATGCTTTTATTCTTTTTATAGGTCGCCATTTTGTGCACCCTCTATATAATATTTAATTAATTTTTACATTTTTAGTAAATTTAATTAATTTTAATAAACCTAGCTATAATTTGTCAAATTAATAATACTTTTATGAGACAAATTTTTAGATTATGGAGCAAATAATAAATTTTGTTTATTTAAAAGTTGTGAAATTCTTTTTTCGGCAAGATTGATATATTCCTCTTTTATATCGTAACCCACAAACTTTCTTCCAGATTTTAATGCAGCAGCCGCAACCGTTCCGCTTCCCATAAAGGGGTCAAGAATAATATCGTCTTTAAAAGAATAGAGCTGGATTAAACGAAACGGCAGTTCTTCTGGGAACGGCGCAGGATGCCCTATTCTTCTTGCGCTCTCGGCTTTCATTGTCCATATAGATTTAGTCCATTCCATAAACTGTTCTTTGGTAATAGTGTTTTGCCTGCCCTTGCCTATTCTACTATAGTCTCCTTTTGAAAAAACTAGAATATATTCGTGTATATCCCTTAAAATTGGGTTTGCGGAACTCATCCAACTTCCCCATGCCGTCGATGGACTTGCGCTCGAAGCTTTATTCCAGATTATTTCTCCCCGCATATTAAAACCTATATTAATCATCATCGTCGAAATATAATCGGAAAGCGGAATATAAGGTTTGCGCCCGAGATTTGCTAAATTAATACAAGCTCTGCCGCCATTTACCAGAACTCTATAAGTTTCTTTGAACGAATTTTCTAATAACCGCAAATATTCTTTCAGCGAAAGATCGTTATCGTATTCCTTTGAAACGTTGTATGGAGGGGATGTTATCATTAAATGGATAGAATTATCAGACAACTCTTGCATATTTTCGGCGGAACCGAGGATAAATTTATTAACTAATTCTTCCGGCAGTTTTCTTTCTGTTTTGTCCTCTATTTCTCTAATTTTAAGGGTTGAATAAAGCTTGGAATTATAAAAACGGGAGCTGTCATGGTTAATTCTTCCGTTTGTTCCGAAAGTGCTTGTTTCGGTACCCTTTTTCAATTTGCAGGTTGAACCTTGTCGAAATGATTCCGTATCTTCCATCCGCTTTTTTTGTTCCTCGCCTAACTCTTTTATTTCAAGGGATTCATTTAGAGTTTTCATAATTTTTCATTTTTTTTAATCATTTATTAAATTTAAAAATTTCTCTGCTTTTGCAATATTAGTAGATTCTTTACCTGCTTCTGCAATTAATTCCCCGAGATTGCGTTTAGAAATCATCGAAGAAAAATAGTTCATATCGCTTTCTACAAGTTGTTTTGATAATTCTAAAAGAATTTCCGGTCTTTCAATAGTTTGAAAACCGAGTTTCGGCGTTGTTTTAATAAATTCTCCTTCTGTAGGTTTCGGATTAAGCGACCAAAAACCCTGTATCACTCCTGATGTTTTAAGAAAATCAACTTTTTTAATATAACTATCAGTAATAGGACTATTACCCAATATTATTATCGGAATTCTTGTCGAAGCATGCCCTGAAACCCTAATATTAATAGACTTACCGGTCGCTTTCAACATAGAATCGGAACGAAGCAAAGAAGGATTGCCTTTGTGTCGTTTATAGTCGCCTATGAATTCTATTTTGTCAGGTTTATTAAATCTATAATTAGAAATTACGCTCATTTTAATTTCAAAAATCAATTTAATACTTTCTGTATTCTGCTTATTATTTTCCGTAGTACAAAATGCAAGGTCTGCACTTGATTTTTGAGTCAACCCCAGTTCTTCGCAAATAACGCCGTTTACGGCATATAATCCCAATTTTCCGGCAACAGGTTCAAACAAAGTTTTACACCATTTTTCGGTAAACTGTCCAATAAGCGAATTTCTGCTCTGCAAGGTCTGTCCTTCTGCATCCGCCCCTTTCGGAACATAAGCATAATATCCGTCTTTTAAATTGTAAAAAAGCTGTTCTGGAGAGGCAAAGTTCTCTAGCGCCTCTTTAAAAAATTTTATTTCTATATCGTTATTCCATAGCACCATTAAATTATCCTTCATTATTTATAAAAATCTAATTGTAAATTTTCTATGTTGATTTTATTTTAATTTTTTATTTTATAAAATAACAATCAGTTGCTGTATCCATCATATCCCTAAAATTTTCGTTATTAATTTTTGCGTCCATCCCTATTTTAAATGTACAATTTGAAGAATAAAATATATCTATATGATTTAGGGGATGGAGTTTACATTTATTGCTTTGCAAAGCTTTATTATAATTTTCCTCGTCGTAATCATATCTTATATATCCATCTTCAAAAAAAATAAGTTCTTTAAAAACCATCCAAATATTACTATTTTGTTCATATTCTTCTATCTTTTCTATAAAATCTAAACTGCAATTTGCATTTAATGTTTGATGACAGTCTATAATACTTAAAATTTTTGAGGCCATATCACTATCAATTTCTATTTTATTATTTTTTAAAAAAAATTTAATTTGTTCACTATTATCATCAACTATAAACGGAAAGCCTATAGAGTAATACTTATTCTCTGAAAAATAAAATAACCTGCTCATTTTATCGACTAATAATATAATAGAATCGTCAATAGAGGGTTTCCTTATTGGCTTGGGGACAATAAGCATAATTTTAATTGAATGCATCAGAACCCTGATGACGTCAGACTTATTCCTAATAGGAACAAATAAATTATTCTTCATGCCTTCATTTATGTTAAATTCAAATTTTTTCATAATTATTATGCCTTAAATCACCGTTAGAGACTATTAAAATTATTTTAACATATATTTTAACATATAATAAATACTGGATTACCGCTTTCGCGGATATTCTCGTCTGCGTTTATCAAAGCATGTTTTGATGCAGACGGGAATGACACTCGTTGCATGAAAAGTTAAAATCCCTTATTGTCATCCCTGCATAGGCAGATATAAACGCATGCCGTTTATGCAGAAAATAAATTTCTAACGGTGATTTAAGTTTATATTAATTTTTTCCTTAATTAATTCATTATTTGTTTGAATAAATTTTTTTACAAATTCGGTTTCAAAACTATTTGGATAAGCAACTTCTAGCATATCTTTAAGTTGTTTTCTGAACTCTTTTTTTATTTGCAATTCATTAAAAATTCCTTCTATGAACTCAGCATAAGATTTATTTTGCTCTTTATTTATTTCTATATTGTGCTTAATAACTCTCAATTCTTCTTCGGTTGGAACATTAACTTCCATACAAAAATCGGTATTAATTTTTTTTAAACCATCTTTTATATTATTTATAGTTATATTATTATCCTCTAAAACAAAAAGATATGATTTAATAAATGAACGGGTGAGCGCCATATAGAGAGAATTTCTATACCCCATATTCTGCAATATTGTTTTTGTTATACATATAATAAATGGAAATTCCAATCCTTTGACATTATTTTTATTGCTTACAAATATACTATTTGTAATTTTTTCTTTACTTTCGTATGCTATATTTACCTCATATTTAAATTTATTTTTTATTTCATACCTTAACATATCGGCAACAGGGTATATATATTTTTCATCATCCATGAATATTATAGCTATATCTTCAGGGCATAAGCTAGGATTGTCTTTTTTTATCTCAGCTAATATATCAATGATTTTAGATGATATATAATCGACACCTAAAACGCCTATGATATCAACACTATTAAGAACATTTTGGCCATTTAAATCTTCAAACCTTTTAACTGGTTCCCTTTTTAAGTTATATATTTTGTCATTCTCCTTTTTTTCTATAATATAACCGCATGCTTCCCACCCATCATCGTTTAGCCAGTTGAGTTTTGTCTTTTCGAAAAGTCCCATTCCTAAACCATGCGCAAACATTAATGTTCTGGGATCAGTCCTATAACATTTATTTAATAGAAAATCAGGTTTAAAATTTTTATCAATAGTTTCTTCGTGAAAAATATTCTGAAAAATATCACCAGCAATATAGATTGTATTCTCTGTAACCATTTCGCAAAGTTCAAAAAATTTTCCAGGAAAATCCTGACTTTCATCAATGAGCATATAATTAAATAAATACTTAAAATCTTTATTTTCGGGCGATCCTATTTTTAATTTTATTTCATCGATGGCTGTTGCACATGCATTGTCAAAACTTTTGCTATATAACGTATAAAAATTTATTTCATAGAAATCGCATATAAGTCTATAAATACCTGAATCTTTGTTATTCTTATTGCCCCAACCCCTAATACACCAAAGCCTCTCTTTCCATTTTATCTGTTCTTCCACTTTCATAAAATTGAAGAAATCTGGAATTCTTTTTCGCATATTATTGGCTAATATTTCATTATGACAAGTAAATGCGATTTTTGCATCATTTGAAGAAGTATATAATTCTTTTAGTTTATGCAATAATAATTCAGTTTTTCCAGTGCCTGAAAGTCCTTGAATTTTAACAGTTTTATTATTCAAAAACTTATATATAAAACTGGTTTGTTCCGTATCAAATAAAATAATTTTTTGTTTTATTTTATCAAGTAAATTTTCAGGAACCTGGGCGGTTTTAATTCTATCTATATCGTTTATACTGCCGATAAGCAAGGAAATTAGGAGCTCTACCGTTCTTTTATCTGATTCAGGTAATTTGATATCATCAATTAATTTCATGTCTATATCACTTGCTTTTTTATTAAGGATTATGTTCTTTTCTTTCCAACTTTTTGGTCGACCAATAATTTTTTTATAAGAAAATTTATCGGCAATAGAACCTAGATCCTCAATAAAATCTTCAGCGAATTCATTAAATTTTTCATCATTATCATCGCAATTAATAAGCAATATCTTATGATCTTGCATTAATACGACAAGTTTATCTTTATAATCATAAACGTATTTTTTATCAACCAAAGGTCTGTCTATGATATAAAGGTATTTTTTATATTGATCCGCATAATTTTTGAAAAAATATATAATATTTTTATTTTTTTCATTTTCTTCAACATCTAAATAAAGATAACCTAAAATATTCATAATAATCTCCTAAATATTATATCTTGTTATATTTTAATTTAAAGAAAGTTAAAATATCAATTAAGGATAAAAATAATTCATATTGTTTTATTTTTTAAATATCTTTAATTTAAATCTTGCAAAATATTCGTCTATTTCCGGTCTTAATTCGATACCGGCGCTCTCTAAACAATCAGGCAGTTCTTCATATACCCCGTCTCAGTAATTTATTTTACCGGATTTAATTAAATATTAATTTTACGATATTATAACATATTTTAAGGCAGTTTTATTTTATCTCTTCATCTTAATCTTTTTCTATTTTCGTATTTTTTGCCTATTTCAATAATTTCCTGTAATAATTATAATACTTATAAACCCGCATAATATAGATTGCGGTTTGCCGGTAAGGCGGAATTATAAATTTGCGGCGGTTTTTTACATATACCGTCCTGACGGAATCCGGACCTGCGTTATAGCATGCCAGCGCCGGTACCGGCCTGAAGCCGAAGCGT
>JAKAQA010000143.1 GCA_021811805.1 bacterium
ACGTTTCCGTTGCCAGCAAGATTTACAGATACGTCGATTATAAGAATATTATTTATACGGATAAAGATGCTGCTGAAATATTGCTTGAAAAACAGATAAAAGGTATAGAAAGCGCAATTAAAATGGGGTTTACGATAAAAATTAATTCCGTTCTTATACCAGGTATAAACGATTTTCACATAAAAGATATTTCAGAAAAAGCAAAAAAACTTGGAGTATATCTTTTTAACGTTATGCCTATGATTCCTGCAAAAAAGTCTTATTTTGAAAAAATAGGAGTAAAAGGCGCAGATAAAAAAGACGTTACGGATATAACCAAAGACATTGAAGGTATAAATATAATGGAGCATTGCAGGCAGTGCCGCTCCGATGCTGCCGGACTTTTAAGCGAAGATTTGAGCGGCAAGCTAATTTCTGAGAAAGGAGGTTTAAAATGCGAATGCAAGAAGATGCAGTTTTAGGGTGCAAACTTTCGAAAAGTTTAAGTTTTTCTCAGGATGAAGAGCTTTATATAGCCACCAGCGATACTAAAATCAAAATGATAGAGGATTATGCACCGTTTGTCGATAAAATTTTAAACGATATCTCCTATAATCCTAGAAATATTTTAGATTTAGGATGCGGACCGGGTTATATAGCGAGAAGATTAAGCGAAGTTTTGCCTAGTGCCATGGTTATTGGCGTCGATAAATCTCATGTTATGATAAATCATGCAAATAACGCTGTTAATAAATCGTTAAAGAATAGTTATATTTTTCGTGCGGAATTTGAAACGGATGGCGGGCCGATTGGAATGTTTGAAAAAGAGCCGGATTATTTGCATTATTATGAACCAAGACTTAAATATATGATTGCCGACAGTGCAAACCTGCCATTCTGTAATTTAAAATTTGATTTGATTTTATTGAAAGGAACTTATAAATGTTTAGAAAATAAGATCGATTCCCTTAAAGAGATGTATAGGGTTTTAAGTCACGGCGGGGAAATTTTTATATATGAGTTCAGAAAAGATATTCCTGAAGACGAATTTGCCGAGCTGACTAAATATATGAAACCCCAAAAAGTAAAATCGCTCAGACGTAAATTGAACTGCTCGTTAGACTTAGAAGAATATAGAAATCATTTGTCAGAAGCCGGATTGGATAAATTTGCGTTAATAGAACACGACGGACTCGATTTAAAAATAACTATAAAAAAACTAAATTTATAAAGATAAGGTATATATATAAAAGTATAAAATGGGAGGAAAGAAAATATGAGTATTATGGACGGTTTCTCCGGCGAAATAGATAATTACGTAAATGCTCCGCGTCGCTCCGGGGCAAAATGGGTTCCGCATTTTCTAATAGAATTCGACCATGCGAACTGTATATCGTGCGGAAGGTGTATAAAAGTTTGTCCGGGCGGAGTTTACGTATTTGAAGACGACGGGGATAAAATGATAGTAAAGATAGATAATTTAGATAATTGCATAGGCGATACCTGCTGCGAAAAAGTTTGTCCCAAGAACAAGACGATGCATCTGCATAAGTTTTCGCCGCTCGGTAAAAATTAATATTAAAGAACAATATTTGTATCTAAATATAAATTTACTAAATATAAAAAATAAGGAGTTTAAAATGGCGGTTAATTTTAAGGAGCAAGAAAGTATAGTAGAAGATATTCTTAGCGTTTATTCCGAAAGGGCAAAGAAAAACAGAAAAGAACATATCGGCATTAACGATAAAGAAACATGCGGAACCTGCGTCGCAAAATCAAACGTAAAATCCCTCCCCGGCGTTATGACTCCCAGAGGCTGCGCTTATGCAGGCTCAAAGGGTGTCGTATGGGGGCCGGTTAAAGACGTTATCAATATAAGCCACGGTCCGATAGGATGCGGCCATTACAGCTGGGGAACCAGAAGAAACTTAGCGGAAGGCGAACCGGCGGTCGAAAATTTCGTTCCTTTTCAATTTACTACCGATTTTAAGGAAAGAGATATTGTTTTCGGCGGCGACAAAAAATTAGAACAGGCGATTAAGGAGTTGCACGAGCTTTTTCCCACGGCAAAAGGAATAATCATAGAATCCGAATGTCCTATTGGATTAATAGGCGACGACATTGAATCCGTCGCAAAAAGAATGGGGGAGGAGATAGGTATTCCAGTGATTCCGGTAAGGTGCGAAGGATTTAGGGGTGTCAGTCAGTCTCTCGGACATCATATAGCCAACGATTCTATAAGGGATTTTGTGGTAGGAAAAGGAGAAATCGACGACAGCAAAAAGACGCCTTACGATGTTGCAGTATTAGGGGATTACAATATAGGAGGCGATGTCTGGTCGTCAATGAAAATATTTAAAGAAATGGGTTTAAACGTTGTTGCGCACTGGTCGGGAGACGGTTCGATAGAAGAAATGAAGATAACTCACGGGGTAAATTATAATCTTCTGCATTGTTATAGATCGATGAACTATATAGCGACTCATTTTGAAGAAAAATACGGTATTCCGTGGATAGAATATAATTTTTTCGGTCCGACGAAAATAAAAGAAAGCATAAGAAAAATAGCTAAATTATTCGACGAAAATATACAAGAAAAGTCTGAAGAGGTTATTAAGGCTTATGAACCAAAAATGCAGGCGGTTATAGATAAATATCGTCCCAGATTAGAAGGAAAAAAGGTAATGCTTTTAGTCGGCGGTTTGAGGCCGCGCCATATAGTCGGAGCTTATGAAGATTTAGGAATGAAAGTAGTTTCTACCGCATACGAATTTGCCCACAACGACGATTATGAAAGAACTACGAAAGAAGTCGAAAACGGAACGATAGTCGCAGACGACATGAACGAGTATGAATTTGTGGAACTTGCAAACAAGCTTAAGCCCGATTTGGTCGCTTCAGGCATAAAAGAAAAATATGTTTTTCAAAAAATGGGCATACCGTTCAGGCAGATGCACTCGTGGGATTATTCGGGGCCGTACCACGGTTACGACGGATTTGAAATTTTTGCTAGGGATATGGATCTTGCTATAAACAGTCCGTCTTGGAAATTAGTTAAGCCGCTCTGGAAAAAATAAAAGGAATAATATTTTATTAAGTTAAGTAATTAAAATTATAAAAATAATACCGGAGGTTTTATTATGGAAAAAGAAGAAGTAAAAAAGATAAAAGGCTGGATGAATACCGAGGAATATAAAGAGAAAAATTTCAACAGGAAAGCTATAGTAATAAATCCGGAAAGAGCATGCCAACCGCTTGGCGCCGTACTGTGCGCCGCAGGCTTCGAAGATACAATGCCTTTCGTTCACGGTTCACACGGTTGCGTCGCATATTACAGAAATAATTTATCGCGCCATTTCAGGGAGCCTTTTGCGGCGGTCTGCACGTCTTTAACCGAAGACGGCGCGGTTTTCGGCGGGC
>JAKAQA010000144.1 GCA_021811805.1 bacterium
AACTGTATTTGGCCGTTACATTAGAGAAAAAGAGAGTTGACCTTAAAGGCGTGTCAAAGCAGATTGGAGCTAAACGACTATCGTTTGCTTCGGATGATATGTTAGAAAATATACTAAATATTAAACCGGGCGGGGTTACTCCTTTTGCGTTGATAAATGGTATAAATAAGCATACTGTTGTGCTTTTCGACCAAGATATATTGAAGGAAAGAAAATTAAGCTTTCATCCGCTTGTTAATACTGAGACGATAACTATTAGCACGGAAGACATTTTGAAGTTTATAAATTACTGCGGGCATAAATTGATTTCTATTGAGAATCCTTTCAAAGAATTAATGACCCCGCCGGAAAAACAAGTCCGGAAAATAGGGTTTAAAATAGAAAAACAATAACCGCCTTTTACGGAAGCGTTAGATATTTCGTGTCAGTCTGATTTTTTTTATAATTAATGATATAATAAAAACGGCGAATAAATGAAAATAAGGGATGTCATAAAATTAATAGAATCGGACGGTTGGCGGGAAGTCGTGGTAAGAGGAAGCCACAGGCAATATAAGCATTCTTCGAAACCCGGCAGGGTAACGATAGCCGGACACCCCAGCGATGATTTGGCTCCCGGAACGCTGAACAGTATATTGAAACAAGCAAAAATAAAAGAGGTAAAATAAAATGCACCGATTTTTAGTTGTAATAGAAAAAGCCGACGGAAATTATTCGGCATATTCCCCTGACCTTCAGGGGTGCGCCGCAACCGGCGCTACCAGGGAGGAAGCCGAGAAGAATATGCATGATGCCATAAGCATGCATATTCAGGGATTAAAGGAAGATAATATGCCTATACCCGAAACTTATTCCTTTGCGGAATATATGGCCGTCTGAAATGCTCGACAACTGCACCTTTAGCCAAAAAAGACAAGTAGAAAAACTAATTTCAAAAAGTATAAACCGCCATTGCGTTTATAGTATTTTGAACGCTCCTGCCGTTGCCGTAAACCTTATGATTGGCAATTTGGTTTTCGAATTCAAGCCTGAACTGGACATTCTTTAATATTCTTGAAGGCGGCCTGTATCCTACCGTAAAAGTCGAATCGAAATAATGATATGCGATTCCGGGAACGCTCTCCTCTTCCCACATGCCGTTAGGGTCGGAAACTGCGGTTTCTCTTATAGTTTGAGAAAATCTGCCTGCATTTAAGAGATAATAATGATGTAGATAAAACGCAATTCCCGAAAAACGGGATTTGTTAAAAGTCGAATCCGATGTGGAAATCAAAAAAGAGGGATAAATATTGCCGGAAGAATTGAACAGCGCCGGATTTATTCCGCTGTCGTAAACTATGGACTTATTTATTCCGCCGTTTAAGCCGACTTCGTAATCCAAAACCGCCGTCCAGTATTTTAAAAATTTATATTTTGCGTCTATGAAATTATAAAAAAGTCTGTTTAAATTGTCCTGATGAAGATTATTATTATAGATAATAAAATTTTCAGCCCCGTAAACTATACCTTCGTGAAATTTCAGAAACCTTACGGGCTTGTATGAAGCGATATATTCAAATGTCGGATACCTGTTTATAGGCGATAAGGCGTTATCGGTCATCGCAACGCCGAAAACCATATCGAGCCCTTTAGTAAAGGGATACTTTAAAAATATTCCTGTGAGTTCCCCCGGCTCTATTGCCGTTATCGGGGAATAGGTATTAGTCCATACCCTCGATAGATTATAAGATTCAAAGCCTATTAAATAATTTTTTTCGCCAAGATAAACTTTTAATCCGTTTCCGACCGGAATGCCGAAAGATATATAAAACTGCCTGAATCCGTATATAGGGCGGTTATACACCGGCTCCGTGTAATAGGAATAGTTTCCCGTATAAGGCCCTACTGCCTGAATGTTTTCTCCCGTATCTAAAGATACTTTAAAACCTACGCCGAAATTATTTCTTCCGTTAGAAAATGCATCTTTTGAGGCCGTTATATCAAATTCATTGACCGTGAAACCGTTTGCTTTATAATTATCGATATAGTTTCCGTTGTAATTGCCGTTAGGAAACTGCGCGTCCGCAGCCGGATTTGCAAAATTATACGTATAAGACGAGGCAAAAGTGCCGAACAGTTTTATTTTTGATAAAAAAGAACCTTTAGAACCGGCGGTATAATTTTGACCGTAGCCCGATGCATGCGCGGGCGGCGGCGACGAAGAAACAAACTGTACTAAGACAAATACAATCAGAGCTGAAAACAGCCTATAAATATTTTTTTTAAAATTAATCGTACGATTTGTCATTATTTTCATTCGCCTGCGTTATATCTTTCCTCTACCCTGCTCAATTTATAGACTGCTAATGACAGGAGCCATGCCGACGTAAGTATTACGGCGATGGCGCCGCCCAACATTCCGAATGAAACGTTGTTGAAAAAATTCCACGGCTCTCCGGTCAGGTTAAATTCCATTCCTATAACCTGAAGCCATTCGAGCGTTCCTATACAGAATGCCAGAAAAACGGAAATACTTGTAATGGAGATATTATAAAAGATTTTTCTTACCGGATTTAAAAAAGCCCAGCTATAAGCATACTGCATTATAACGCCGTCGGTAGAGTCGAGCATCATCATGCCGGCCGAAAATATTAAAGGCAATATCATAACGTCTATAAACGGATGCCCTGAGGAAGCGAATAAAGCGGACATCGACAGTATCGCGACCTCGCTCGCGGTATCGAAGCCGATGCCGAATAATACTCCTACAAAGAACATCTGCCAGCTCGACGTTATAATCTTCATGATTCCGCTGAAATACCGGAACATAAACCCTCTTTTCAGCAGTTCTTCCTCGATTTTCTTATTTTTAAGATTTTTAAAATCCTTTGCAATCTTAATGATGCTTATTAAGATAATAACGTTCATAAAAGCGATAAGATACAAGAACAACGCCGAAACGCCGGTTCCTATCAAGCCGCCTATATCGCCCAATTCCGGATATGCCTTAACCACGAATTTTCCTATTATTACAGTAATTATAGTTAAGACGAAAACGGAAACGGAATGTCCCAGCGAAAAAAAGAATCCGACCCCGACGGGTTTTTTCCCGTCGTTCATTATTTTCCTAGTCGTATTATCTATCGCGGCAATATGGTCCGCGTCTAAAGCGTGCTTTAAACCGAAGAAAAAGGCGAGCGCGCCGAGGCTCAGCATAGTAGGAAACACTCTGGACCTGTCGATTAAGATGACTACCGAAATTAACAGATAGGAAATTAATAAAGCGTAAAGAAGAATGACTCTCTGTTTAAAACTGAAAGAATAAAAAAGGCGTGAAAACATAATTAGACCTCCCGCTAATTAAATTAAAATATTATCTAAAAGCAGGTCTTCCGGCTTAAACGTTAGAA
>JAKAQA010000145.1 GCA_021811805.1 bacterium
CGAAACCTGCGGATATTTTACGGACAAACGCATACGTCGGCAAAACGGATTTATTCAGAGTATATTCGAGAAACATTCTGTCCGACAATCTTAAAGGCACAAACCCGTATTTAATAAATCTTTCGATTATGGGCTTTGAAACGTATTCCCAGTGGTAATAAGACTTTCTGGCAAATGCGGAAAAATACTTAGCATTGGAAAGCGATAACTTTTTTAATTTTACGGGAATTTTAATGTTTAGCAGGATAAATAATTTTTTATAATTCCCGTCGGTCTTATTTACGATAAGCGATAATTTTTTCAGATATTTTTTGACTTTATTTTTATAATTAACCGGCTTATAAGTTTCGTAAAAAACTATTCTTTTTACTAAAGAGCCTGTTCGGGTTAAATCGTCGTTAATTAAGGATACTTCTAATATTATTTTTGAATTTTTGTCTATATAATTTTTTAAAGGTATAAATGTCCTGTCGAAAGTTATAGCGGCTGTTATTATCCATAAAATTATAGCCGCTATTCCCGCTATTATTATCGTTTTATTATTATTAAATCTATTAGCCATATATATTTATTTTTTATGTTATAATTTGCCTCAAAAATTTATTTCCTCTCCGTAACCGGGCATATAAACGTTAAATCCCCTTTCTTCCAATTTACCCTTATAAACGTTCATAACGTCTTCGTCGCCGTGGACGAGGCAGACTTTTTCTGGCTTGGACTTTAAGGCGGTAATCCATTCCATAAGCTCTTTCCGGTCTGCATGCGACGAAAAACCGTTTATCGTATAAATTCGAGCGTTGACTTCAAAACTTTCGCCGAGAATATGCGCTTTTTTTTCTTTTTCTACTATTTTTCTGCCGAGCGTTCCTTTTGCCTGATAACCTACGAATATTACGGCATTTTCTTTTTTCCATATGTTATGCTTAAGATGATGCAGAATTCTGCCGCCGTGGAGCATGCCGCTTCCTGCAATTATAATTGCCCTTTCCGATACTTTATTTATATTTTTCGATTCTTCTATATCTTTTACCATACTTAAATACGGAAAATCGAAAGGGTCTCCTTTTTTAAAAAGCGGAATATTGTCTTCCTTAAAGTAAGAAAAATTTTTAACAGATATATTAGTAACGTTTAACGCAAGCGGCGAATCCAAAAAAACCCTGCATTTCGGCAGAAGTCCCTGCTCGTAAAACTCCCTGAGCATATACAGTATATCCTGCGCTCTTTCAGTAGCATAGCTTGGTATTAAAACATTGCCGTTATTCTTAAACGTTTCGGTTATAGCAGTCAAAAATTCTTCTTTAGATTCCTTAAAACTTCTGTGATTTCTGTCGCCGTAGGTCGTTTCGGTATATACTATATCGGCATCGTCCGGATACTCGAAATTTCTAACTATAGGTTTTTCTTTGTTGCCGAGGTCGCCTGAAAATATTGCCGATTTGCCGTTTTTACCGACCTTTACGAAAGAAGAGCCTAAAATATGACCCGCATCATGCGCTGAAACGACAAAACCGTTCTTTAATTCATATGGTTTTCCGTATTCCAGAACGGGGTCGAAATAATCGAAAGAATCCAGCACGTCCGATTCGTCGTATAAAAGGCTCGGCTTTTGTTCGTTTCTCCTTAGGGCTTTTTTCAATTCGTATTTATAATTTTCGGACATTATTTTTCCCGTGTCCAAAAGCAATACCTTTGCAAGCTGATAAGTCGGCTTCGTGCATAGAATCCTGCCTCTGAATCCGCTTTTTATCAAAAACGGGATTCTGCCGCAATGGTCTATATGGGCATGCGTTAATATCAGATAATCGAGGTCTTTAGGGTCAAAATCGAGTTTGTAGTTTCTGTCTTCGAATTCCCTTTCCTGAAACAAGCCGAAATCTATCATTACGCTCGAACCGTCTTTTTCGTCGGTTAACATATGACAGCTTCCCGTAACGTTTTTTGCGGCTCCGAAAGATTTAACGAACATTTGCCCTCCTTGCTCTACTACCTGCGGATTTGCATAATTGGACTGCATCATATATAATAATGCCATTATTATATCTTTCATTAAATTTTTATGCAAAAAAAAATTTCGGTTGCGGTAAAAACATTTTTTTATTTTTTATTTTTAATTACCGCCGGCTGTTCATTGAATTATTTATTATCCGCCTTAAATATCGTTAATTCGGTCAAAACGGCATATGCGGATACCGCCTCAAAGCCTCATAACGCCGGCATCTATTTAAAGGAAAATAAAACGGCTAAAATTTCCTATTCCGCATCTGGCGGAATTATAAGAATAACTTTGGCGCAGGCTATCAAAAGAGCATTGGCTAATCAGGGGAATATTTTGGAAGCCGAGCATATAATATCCGAAAAAAGGGACTTAAAAAAATCGGCGGACGCCGGTTTACTCCCCGATATTTCAGTTAACGCCGGAGGTATCTGGGCAAGAACGAAAAACGGATATCCCGTATTTGCATCCGCTAACGGTATGAGGGAGCTAATAGGACTGGCAGGTTTAACCGTTCCGATATATGACCCGAAAATATACGGCGAAATTTCGCTTGCCGGAGACAATCTCAAGGTTGCGGAATACAGGCTTCGTCTGGCGCGTCTTTTCGCGGCCGCCCGTATAACTCAATATTTCTACGGACTAATTCTGTTAAAAGACGAAATAAAAATAGAACGAAAGGCGTTAGACGGCGTGAAAAAAATTTTAACCGCCGCAAAAATAGGATATAAAGCCGGCAGTCTTTCGCGTTTCGACGTCGTTCAAACGGAACTTATGGCGGCCGGCATACAAACTAACTTAAAAATTTTAAAATCAAAAGTAAAATCGTTTGAACGGATGTTCTTAATGGAGATATTTTACGGCGGCGTCAAACCGGCAAAACTTTCTTTACTTACATCCGCTTCGCACCACGCCGGTTTCCATTATAAGATGCCTCCTTTAAATAGTCTTATTTCCAAAGCTATAAAAAAACAGCCGCTGATTAAAATAGCCGATGCGGAAATTAAATCCGCCCGAACATCCGTTTCAATAAGCAAAGCCGGAAGGCTTCCAAACATTCAGGGCGGCGCCGCATACGGAGAAGACACCGTAAATTCCTTCGCCGCCCCTAATCTTGGGTGGCAGTTTTTCGTCATGCTGAATGTTCCTATTTATAATTTTGGACTTCATAAGGGTTATATAGACGCGGCAGATGAAAGGCTTATGGCGCTTAAATCCGCCGCATCCGCAGTTGAATTGTCCGTAAAAAAAAGGCTTACAATAGATTACGGCAGAGCGTCTGCCTCAAAAAAGGAAATTTACGGAGCAAAAATTTTAGTTAAAAAATCGGATGAAGTTTTTAAGATGACGAAAGAAGCTTATTTGGCAGGGGCTTTTAATGCTCT
>JAKAQA010000146.1 GCA_021811805.1 bacterium
ACGGATAAAACTTTTTTTCTTCTTTTTCTTGCTATATCAAAGGCTATTTTAGCTATTCTTTCTATTTCTTTAGTGGTATAAACTAAGGTATTTACGCCTTTTTTCTGTCCGTCTTCCAAATCGAAAACTCCTCTCGGCTGGCCGAAGTATATGCCGCCGGTCAGTTCCCTGACTATCATCATATCCGTTCCCTGAACGACGTCTTTTTTTAACGGCGAAGCATCGATGAGCTCATCGTAAATCTTTGCCGGCCTTAAATTTGCGTATAAATCGAGGTCGTACCTTAATGTAAGAAGCGCCCTTTCCGGCCTGAGCCCTATCGGCAGGGATTCCCATTTATGTCCGCCCACCGCTCCAAAAATAACCGCATCGGCTTCCTTGGCAAGTTTGAGAGCCTTTTCGGTAATAGGCGACTTATATTCATCGTAAGAAGCTCCGCCGACGAGGTCTTCTTCTATTTCGTACCTTATTGAATTAGAATCTAATAAAAATTTTAATACGTTTACCGCCTCGCCTGCAACTTCCGTTCCTATACCGTCGCCTGCAAAAAGGGCTAATTTTAGCATAAACTATTTCCTACCCTCCTTAATCTTTTTTTTGGCATACGCAATTAAACCGCCGGCGTTAACAAGTTCCGACATAAATTTTGGAATAGGCTTAGCCTTTACTGCGGTATTTTTTGTTTTGTTTTTAATTTCTCCGGTATCGGTATCTATTTCCAGCATATCGCCGTTATCCATTCCGTCGGTATCGGCTTCAAGTATGAATAATCCTATATTAAAGGCATTCCTGTAAAAAATCCTTGCAAAACTCTTGGCTATCACGACAGGCACTCCGCTCACTTTAATAGCCCTTGGAGCATGTTCTCTCGAAGAACCGCAGCCGAAATTATTCCCCGCGGCAATAAAGTCTCCTTCGGAAACTTTTGAGGAAAATGAAGCATCGGCGTCTTCCATGCAGTGCTTTCTTAGATTTTCGTCGCTTGAATCGTTTAAGTATCTTGCCGGTATAATAGCGTCCGTATCTATATTGTCCCCGAATTTAAAAACTTTTCCGCTGAATATCATAAATAATGGCTCCTTTATAAATATTAAAACCTTTAACTTAATTGCTCCGTTTAATCTATTGCTATGATTTTTTACTTTTTAGAATTAAGATACCTCTTCGGGACCTGCGATTTTGCCGAGTATTGCTGAAGCCGCACATACTGCGGGGTTGGCAAGATAAACTTCGCTCGTTACATCCCCCATTCTTCCTTTAAAATTCCTGTTGGTGGAAGATATAGCTCTTTCGCCGTCGGCCAATATTCCCATATATCCGCCTAGACACGGTCCGCATGTCGGAGTGCTGACTACCGCTCCCGCATCCATAAAAATATCTATCAAGCCTTCCTTTTCAGCCATCCTGTAAATATCGGGAGTTGCCGGAATAACGATAAGCCTGGAATATTTTGCTATCTTCTTACCCTTTAAAATTCCTGCGGCAATCCTTAAATCTTCTATCCTGCCGTTTGTGCATGAACCGATAACGGACTGGTCTATCTTGATGTTTTTTGCCGAAGCCTCGTCGATATCTACGCTGTTTTCCGGAAGATGCGGAAAAGCAACCTGAGGATTAATAGATTCTGCGTCAAATTTTAACACTTTTGCATATTCGGCGCCTTCGTCGCTTTTATAAAATACATAATCCCTTTTTGCCCTGTTTTTGACATAGTCTTCGGTAATTTCGTCCGGTTCGAATATTCCGCTTTTTGCTCCGGCTTCTATCGCCATATTGGATATGGTAAGTCTGTCCGACATTCCCAGATGTTTAAAAGTGCTTCCGGCAAACTCCAATGCCATATAATTAGCCCCCTCTACGCCTATTTTCCCTATAAGATACAGAATAAGGTCTTTGCCGGATACCCATTTTTTAGGTTTGCCTTCAAAAATTACTTTTATAGATTCGGGAACTTTTAGCCACAACTCGCCGAAAGCAAAAGCATAAGCGAGGTCGGTAGAGCCTACTCCGGTTGCGAAAGCGCCTAAAGCGCCGTATGTGCAGGTATGGGAATCGGCGCCTACTACAAGATCGCCGGGAAGAACTATACCCTTTTCGGGCAGAAGAGCATGTTCGACCCCTGCTTCTCCGCATTCGAAATAGTTCTCTATATCGAATTTCTTTGCAAACTCCCTGAGCATCTTAGCCTGTTTGGCGCTTAAAATGTCTTTGTTCGGAACAAAGTGGTCCGGAACTAAAGCGATTTTTTTTCTGTCGAAAACTTCGGCTACTCCTATAGCTTCAAACTCTTTTATGGCTATAGGGGCGGTAATATCGTTGCCGAGAGCGATATCCACCCCGGCGTTTACGATATCGCCGGGAGACACGGTTTCGTTAACGGTATGACTCTGAATTATTTTTTCCGTAATAGTTAAAGGTCTTCCCATTTCTTTCCCCTTTTATTTATAGTCTAAATTTATGCTTTGTTATGCGCGCATTTCTATTTCGCAGGCCGATTTATCGGCGGAGTTTGCATTATTGTTGACGTAGAGCTTGTTTAAAGCGTTGACATAAGCCTTCGCGCTTGCTACCACGATATCGGTATGCGCGCTTCTTCCGGTAATACCTATTCTCTTATCGGCATCTTCTATGGTAACCGAAACATCCCCCTGCGCTTCAGTCGTTCCTCTTATGGATTTAACTTCGTAAGCTACGACCTTTGCCCCGGAATTAACAATTTTTTCTATGGCGTTTATGGCCGCGTCTACCGGACCGTTTCCGCATGAAGAGTCATGTTTTAATTCGCCGTCAACCATTAATTTGACCATTGAAAGAGGCGAAACGGTATCGCCGCAAACTACGTTTACGTATTTTAGCTCATATTTTTCGAGAGGATGCGATTTTGCGACAAGAGAATCTATATCTTCGTCGTAAATATCTTTTTTTCTATCGGCTAAAGCTTTAAATTTGACAAAAGCGGCTTCTATTTCTTCGTCCTTTAATAAATATCCTAAAGACGAGAGTTTTTCTTTGAAAGCATGCTTGCCGGAATGTTTGCCGAGCACTAATTCGTTAGGCTGTCTTCCTACGCGTTCCGGGGTCATAATTTCATATGTAGTTTTTTCTTTTAATACGCCGTCCTGATGGATGCCCGCTTCGTGAGCAAAAGCATTTTTGCCTACTATAGCCTTATTAGGCTGAACGGATATTCCCGTTATATGGGTTAAAAGCTGGGAAGACCTGTATATTTCGGCCGTGTTTACTCCCGTAACCGCATTATATATATCTTTCCTGACGTCTAAAGCCATTACTATTTCTTCTAACGCCGCATTTCCGGCGCGCTCGCCTATGCCGTTAATAGTACATTCTACCTGATTCGCCCCCGCTAAAATCGCCGA
>JAKAQA010000147.1 GCA_021811805.1 bacterium
ATTTTAAGTCTCTTAAAGTGGCTATAATCGGAGATATTTATCACTCAAGAGTCGCACGGTCGGATATTTACGGATTTTCAAAGTTAGGCGCCGAAATTTATCTTTATGCTCCGCATTCTCTTTTGCCGAGGATGGCGGAATACGGCGGCGGCAAAGTATTTATTTCGAAAAGTATGGAAGAAGCGGTTAAAAATGCCGACGTTATAATAATGTTGAGAATACAGAAAGAAAGAGCAGGTTATTATTTTATACCGTCAATAGAAGAATACAGAAATTTTTTCAGGTTGACGCCTGAGCTTTTGTCGAAGGCCGATAAAAAAGTTATGGTGCTTCACCCCGGACCTGTAAACAGAGACGTGGAAATTTCCGGCAGTATAATAAACGAAAATAAAACCCATATATTTAAACAAGTTGAAAACGGAGTCGCCGTAAGAATGGCATGTCTTTATATTTTAATAGGATATCAGAAACTTAATGGATAAACTTTTAATAAAAAACGGCATAGTTATCGACCCTTTGACTAAAACTGAAGTCAAAAGAGATATCTATATAGAAAACGGAATAATAAAAGATTTGCCGGTTAAAAAGCCGACAGGCGCTAAGGGCGGAGTTAAAACCATATCCGCCGACGGTTTAATAGTTTTTCCCGGTTTAATAGATATGCACGTTCATTTAAGGGAACCCGGCTACGAATATAAAGAAACGATAAAATCGGGAATGGAGGCGGCAATATCCGGAGGATTTACCTCTATATGCTGTATGCCGAACACAAATCCGGCAAACGATTCGGAAGAGGTAACAAGTTTTTTAATAGGCAAGGCAAAAAATTTAGATTTAATAAATTTATTTCCTATAGGCGCTATTTCTAAAGGGCTTAAAGGCGCTTCGCTCGCTGATATAGGAAAACTTAAAGATGCCGGGGCGATAGCGCTTAGCGACGACGGCAATCCGGTAGAGGATTCGGCACTTATGAGCAGGGCGTTATTATATGCCGATACTTTTAATTTACCCGTTATATCGCACAGCGAAGATATAAAATTGCGCGGCAAAGGCGTAATAAACGAAGGGGTTATGTCGGAGCGGCTCGGCGTTATCGGCATGCCTAGTATCGCCGAAGATATAGGCACCGCAAGAGACGTTATTCTTGCCGGATATTACGGCGTAAAACTTCACGTTGCGCATGTTTCTACGGCGGGTTCCGTAAACATTATAAGACAGGCAAAAAAAACAGGGGCAAAAGTTACTTGCGAAACCTGTCCCCATTATTTTTCTCTTACCGAAGAATCTTTGCTCGATTATAATACTAACGCAAAAATGAATCCTCCTTTAAGGACTGAAATGGATAAAAGAGCCGTAACAGAAGCTATACAGGACGGAACTATAGACGTTATAGCTACGGATCATGCTCCTCACAGTAAAGACGAAAAGGACGACACTTTGGATGCCGCTCCTTTTGGAATTATAGGTTTAGAAACTTCATTGCCGTTAACCTTAAGGCTTTTTCACGATAACAAAATTTCTTTAATAAGAATTGCGGAGCTTATGTCTTTAAATCCTGCTAAAATTTTAAATTTAACGGGAAGGGGTTCAATTTCTAACGGTTATATAGGAGATATTACAGTAGTCGATTTAAATAAAAAGTGGCAGTTTACCGAAAGAGAAATTAAATCTTTAAGTAAAAATTCGCCTTTTATAGGAGAAAAGTTTAAAGGCAAATCTTCTTTTGTTATAGCAGGCGGTAAAGTTTTAAAATAAAATTAAATAAAAATATTAATAAATATGGATAATAGTTTTAAAAAAGAAAAAGCCGTATTGATGTTTGAAAACGGAGATTTTTACGAAGGATTCTTTGAGGGAAAACCTCTGGAATCCGGCGGCGAAGCCGTTTTTAATACAGCTATGAACGGTTACCAGGAATTGGTTACGGACCCGTCTTATAACGGACAGGTAGTAGTTATGACTTATCCTATGATAGGCAATTACGGAATAAACGAGTTTGATTTTGAGTCCGACAAGGTGTGGATTTCCGGCTTGGTAACAAAAAATTACGTTAATAGCTATTCGCATTACGGCGCGGTTAAAAGTTTATCCGAATTTATAAATTCGTACGGTTATCCGGTTATATCGGGAATAGATACGAGGCATTTGACTATTTCTATAAGAGACGGAGGGCAGTCGAACTTATATATAGCTCCAAAAGAAGCAGGTATCGATTATATTAAAAAGAAATTAAGTTCTTTACCTAAAATGGAGGGTTTAAATTTAGTCTCAAGGGTTTCATGCAAAAAAGCTTACGAAAATAAAACGGACTTCCCTGAATTCAGGGTCACGGTTATCGATTACGGAGTTAAACTTAATACTATTAGATGTTTAAACAATATAAAGGCTGACGTTACCGTCGTACCCCACAATTTTTCTAAAAAAGAAATATTAAATACCGAGCCTGACGGAATTCTTCTGTCGAACGGTCCCGGCGATCCGCAGACTATGTCTGAAGAAGCTGAAACTATTAAGGGTTTGCTGGGCGAAAAGCCTATTTTTGGAATATGCCTCGGACATCAGCTTTTATCTAGGTCTTTAGGTTTTAAAACTTATAAATTAAAATTTGGACATCACGGAATAAATCAGCCCGTTAAAAATTTAAAAAACGGCAAGGTAGAAATTACTTCCCAGAATCACGGTTTTTGCGTAGATTTTCAAGGTAAATCAGCCGATAAGAATACCGTTTTGACGCATATAAATTTGAACGACAATACCGTCGAAGGCATTAAGAACGAAAAATTAAAGGCGTTTTCCGTTCAATATCATCCGGAAAGTTCTCCCGGACCGAGAGATTCGCGGTATCTGTTTTCCGAATTTAAAGCGATATGTTTAAAATAAAAGATAATTTTAATTCATTTAAGCCTTCGTTTTTTAATATTTCTAACGCAGATTTTGTAGCAAAAATCGATGCGCTTTACGATTTAGCCGAAAATTGCCGATTATGTCCGAGACGATGCGGGGCAAAAAGATTAAAAGGCGAAAAAGGTTTGTGCGGTGGGGAAGATAAACTTAAAATAGCAAGCATAAATCTTCATTTTGGGGAAGAACCGCCTATATCCGGAAAAACTGGTTCCGGAACGGTGTTTTTTAGCGGCTGTACGTTAAAATGCAGATTTTGCCAGAATTATCCTATAAGCAGATACGGCGTAGGAGCATATTGCGATACGGCTGAATTTGCGGAAAAAATGGTTAAGCTGCAGGAAAAAGGGGCTAACAATATTAATCTCGTAACGTCTGCCCATTATATGCCTTTTGTCGCCGAATCTATTTTTTTGGCTAAAAAAATCGG
>JAKAQA010000148.1 GCA_021811805.1 bacterium
CTTATTCCAAAAAATATCTCGACCTGTCTTTAGGCGGAGAAGCAATTCTTACCGTAGGCGAATCGGTAGATTTTGCAAAAAAGGGTTATTCCGGAGTAATAAGCATCCATCCTTTCCACTGTATGCCCGGCTCTATCGTGCAGATAGTTTCAAAAAGATTCAGGGAAGACCTCAATAATTTTCCATGGATAAATTTATGGTTCGACGGGCAGGAAAGCACTAATTTAATGCTGAGGCTTGAGGCGTTTATGCATCAGGCGAGGCAATGGAAGGGAGTTAAAAATGACTTTTCGGAAGCCGCATAAAGAGCGCGGGAATATAATTCTGATTTTATTTTACTGCTTTATAACCGCATCGGCGTCTTCTTTATTTATTAGGCAATCTTACGGAAGCGGGTCTATCGTGGAGCGGCTTTTTAACGAACTTAAACCCGGCGTCGTCCACATAGAAGTTTTAGGTTACGCGCGCCTTAAAAACGGCGCTATAATGCCCGAAGAAGATATAGGGACAGGATTTTTCATAAATAAAAACGGAGATATACTTACAAATTTTCACGTTATAGGAAATGCAGGCAAAATTTACGTAAGTTTTTTAAAATATAAAGATATAAAAGCAAGCATTGTAGGGACGGACCCGATGTCGGATATAGCCGTTATCCGTATAAACCCGGGAGGCAGGACGATAACGCCTTTAACTATGGGCGATTCTAACGGTTTAAGGGTAGGCGAAAGAGTTATAGCTGTCGGCAATCCTTACAACCTTTATCAAACTGTTACTACCGGAATTATCAGCGGTTTGAAAAGGTCGCTTTTTTTCCCTTCCGCAAGATTTTACGGAAATATAATACAGACCGACGCGGCGATTAACCCGGGAAATTCCGGAGGGCCTCTTGTTGACTATAACGGGCATGTTATCGGCATAAATACGGCTAAACTTGCAAATAATGCCCAGAATATCGGATTTGCTATTCCTATCAATCTTGCAAAAAGGAACATACCGGAATTAATTAAATACGGAAGAGTTATTCGCCCCTGGCTCGGAATAGAAGCTATAAAGCTGACGAAAAGCATTTCTACCCTGCTCGGTATAAAATACGTAGAGGAAGGGTTGTTAATCGAAAAAGTTTTCCCGAACAGTCCTGCGTATAGGGCGGGCCTAATAGCCGGAAACAGATTGATAGCCATGAAGAATATTAATTATATATTAGGCGGAGATATTATAACGAGGTTCAATAATAAAAAAGTCAATTCGTTTTCCCGACTTGAAGAATTAATAAGCACATTTTTACCCGGTCAGATTATCACTCTTAAAGTTCATAGAGGCAAGACGGTAAAATTCGTTAAAGTCAGATTGTCGAGTATGCCTTGATGCGGAGGTTTTTGTCGTGTTTTTAACGGAAAAAAAGGATATAAAAGAAATAGACGAAGCATTAAAAAAATATAAAAAAATCGGGGTTATCGGCTGCGCTTCCTGCGCTTCCGTATGCCTTACGGGCGGCAGCAAAGAAGTCAAGGAGATGGAAAAGCATCTTACGGCTTTAGGCAAAGATGTTACGTTTACTATTTCCATAGACGAGCCCTGCGACAAACGGGTATTAAAAGAAGACATCCGTTTCA
Organism: bacterium; assembly: GCA_021811805.1. Classification (GTDB taxonomy): domain Bacteria; phylum SZUA-79; class SZUA-79; order Acidulodesulfobacterales; family Acidulodesulfobacteraceae; genus Acidulodesulfobacterium_A. The sequence goes on from JAKAQA010000148.1 coordinate 1,617, forward strand.
TAGAGGACGAGGTCAAAGATACCGAAGCCGTAGTCGTTTTATCGTGCGGAACAGGCGTGCAGACTATAGGCGAATTTATAGGAAAAAAAGTCGTAGCCGGAACAGACAGCAAATATATAGCTCAGACCGAACATATAGGCGAATATAACGCTTTATGCGGAGGATGCGACGAATGCAGATTGAATTTTACCGGAGGGGTCTGCACTGTAACATTGTGCCCCAAAGGTTTGCTGAACGGTCCTTGCGAAGGACATATAGGCATCAACTGCGAAGTCTTTGAAGACAAAGAATGCGTGTTTATGAAATCATACGAATTGATGACGAAATATTCTGAAGAAGAAAATTTAAACAAAATTTTTAATCCAAGAGATTACGGTTTATCGGTAAAAAGAACAAAAATATAATCATTCGGAAGTAAATAAAATATGCGGATAATTCCTCAAATCGAAACCCCTGCCGGCGAAAATTACGTAACTTTTGAAGAAAATTTAATTAAGCTTTTAGGCAGAATAGAAAAAACCGGACTTAATAATCAAAATGACGGACGCGATTTTCCCGATATAATCATCGAACAGAATTTCGGAGTAAACGGATTGCTGTTATGCAAGGATTTAAAGGACAGGCGCGGCAATATAAATACGGCTTATGCTTTTAATATGAGGGATAAAAACCGGATATCAATTTTGTCCGATTTAATTACGCTTAAACAGATAGGAGTTAAAGATATTATAGTATCCGAAGGGGTACATCCGTTAAAAACCGTTTTTAATTCGGCTAAGCCGGTGTACGACGTAGATATTTTAGGTATCGGATTGATTTTAAAAAGAGGCTTTATGAATTACCTTGGAGGCATCGTAGATAAAGACGAGCCGGGCTTTTTTAACCTCGGAGCCGTCGTTTCCGCCTCCGCCCCCGTTGACGGCTTAAAGGCAAAAAAACTTATTAATGCAGGGGCAGAGAGATTTATCATAAATTATACCGGCAAAAATCCCGATGAAGATATAATAAAATATATAAAATCGGAAAAAAAAGAAATTTTCTTGTACGTTAAGGAGTCCTATATAGACGATTCGCTGAAAGATTTTATCGGTGCAAACGAGCGGTTGAACTTAGACGGCATCATAATAAAAATTACAGACGAAAAGGCAAATGTTTTTACGCGGCAATAGAGAAACAATTAAAAAAAATGGGAAAAAGCAATTTATTTGTAAACGGAACTAAAGGCGACAAGGCTATAGTCCTAGGAAACGAAGCTATAGCACGCGGAGCTTTAGAAGCCGGCATAGGCTATGCTTCTATGTATCCCGGAACGCCTGCTTCGGAAATTATCGCCGTTCTCGATAAAAATAAAGGCAGTATAGAAAATTTATATACCGAATTCAGTCTAAACGAGCACATATCCCTTCACGGCGCCATAGGCGCTTCATGGTCGGGTATAAGGTCGCTCTGCGCTATGAAAAACGTAGGGCTTAACGTGGCAAGCGAACCGGCCCAGTTTTTATCGTATACCGGAGTAAAAGCCGGCTTAGTGCTTGCCATAGGGTCCGACCCGGGCGCTCCAAGCAGTTCAAACGAGCAGGACGACAGATGGTACAGCCTGCATAATTATATGCCCATAATGGAGCCTTCCA
>JAKAQA010000149.1 GCA_021811805.1 bacterium
GCAAGGTTCTCGCGACGGCAAAGTAGTGCTTGCAGAATCTAGGCTCGTTTCAGACCCCGAAACTAATCAAAAGTTTACGGTAAAAAGATATCATAGCGAAAAGGAATATTCGGGAGAAGACGGGCGTTGGTCGCATAAAAGAATTATTCTTTCTCCCGATAATAAAGATTTTAAAGACATAATATTAGAAAATGCTTCCGAAAACGATTTTAAAATAGTGGCGGAGTTCATTTCCGTCATATAATAAAAAGCAGTATTTATAAATTAGATTCAAAAACTAAATAATGAAAATAATTTTTTTCGTTTTATAATATACATCATAACAGTAAATTATAAATGATTAAATTCATAAAAAGAGGAACTTTAATGAGAAAAACGCAAATATATTTAGACGATGAAATATACGAAATTTTAAAGAAAGAAAGTTTGATTTTAGGTAAAAGCGCATCTCAAATAAATAAAAGCAATAAAATATCAGACGCCATAGACGATTCTAACAGGCGCGTGGAAAGACAAATCCGATTTTAAAATTAACTATTTTATTAGAAAATTAAGAAAGGAAAATAAAATTGATAATTTTTGATACGGACATTATCATTTAGATATTAAGAGGTAAAGAAACATTAAATAAAAAGCACTACCACATGCTTAGCAAAGATGATTTAATCAGTGCTTAGCAAAACGACCGTTAAACCATTTCTTCGCCGGTTTTATTACGGGCTTGTAAGATTTCAGGTTCGCTATATCTTCAGGTTTTTCCTTTGAAACGATAATCCAGGGCGGGGGCGTCGTTAAAGAACAGCCGCCTCCGGACATTCTGGGATGGTAAATTTTTATTATAGACGGCTCGTCTTTAGTGTGGACGTAAAACCATCCGCAAATCTTATCCAGATTTTTTATTTCGTCCATCCTTTCCTTTAAAAATCCGGCTGCCGCTCCGGCGCCCATCTCGCCCTTCTCGTCGTCGACCTGAGTATAGACGTAATGCCACTGCGAGCCGGAATTTTTAACGTCTTCTATAAGTTTTTCGACGGCCTCCCACTGCAAAAGGCCCGAAAAAGCCACGGTGTCTGCTTTATAAGGCATATTTCCCTCCATTTATTTATGTTAAATTATAACATAATGCAGCGTATATTTGAATATATAAAAAAAATTTTATATTTTGCTTGACTATATAAAAATATTTTTATATACTTGAATTATACTTAATCAAATAATTTAACATGTAATTAAAATCAAACAAGGAGGTATAAATGTCTGGAAACAATATGGGTTCCTGCGGATGCGGTTCCGGAAGCGCCAAAAAAACGACCCCGAAAGAGGCGGTCGTCGATATAAAAAATCTGGAAAACGGGGTGCTCGTCGAGTTGAATTCCGCGGAAGTTAAAAAAAGCGATATGGAAAAAAGCATCGAAAATTGCAATACCGGAAAATGCGACTGCCTTAACGATTCGCAGAAAGCCAGAATAAAATCAATTTCTTTGAAAGAAGGAGATTTCGGAAGCCTTTCCGTCGAAATAGAAGGCGATATCGACAAAGAAGAAATAAAACAGGCCATGGAAAAAGCGGCAAAAAACCAGAAAAAAGGTTCCTGCTGTTGATAATCCGGGCGGAATAAACCGCTAAATTAACGCCGTAGATATTAATATATATAATTTTATATTTTAAGTTTACGGCGCGTTATTCAAAAAGGAAATATTATGAAAGGACAGTTAAATAGTTTAAAAAGCGCCGGCGAATTTACGGCCGGCGATATGTCAATCGATAAATTAAGGGATGTTTTTTACGCTTTATCGGATAAGGCAAGGCTTGAAATTATCAGGCTTTTAATCGATAACGGAGAAATGTGCGTCTGTAAATTTCAGGAAATTTTTAAAATATCCCAGCCCAACCTTTCTTTTCATCTCGGCATATTGAGAAAGGCGGGCCTCGTCAAAACCAGAAGAAAAGGCACGTGGATGAATTACAGCCTTAACGGCGAAAACCCCGCGTTAAAAGATTTAGTTGCGCTTATTAAGAATGCATCTGCCGGCGAATAAGCGGCATAATTTACTTAAGGCGATAAAAATGAAAAAATATATAATTGCCCCCGTTTTTTTATTTATTATTTTCAATTTAATAAATTTCATGTTGCCGTTAACCGTTAATGCTAAAGCAAAACAAGGCACGTTCTCGGTTGTCCGCAATAAAAATGCCCGCCCGAATATAACTAAAAACGGCGTATATAACGTAAACAGGGCGGTCAGGCAGGCGCTGAAAAACAATGATTTAATCAAAAGCGCGGTTCAAAGGGTTAAGGCTGCGCAGGCAAATTTTAGCGCGGATACCGCAGGCATGCTGCCGAAACTTTCGTTTAACTATAATGCGTCGAGAATGGAATACCAGCCGTATCTTCAGACATCGCACGTGCCTATTCCGACGTTTAATCTAAGCGGCGGCAAAAACGGCTATATGTATTTCCCTCCCCGCATATATATGAATTCCGATACTAATTTTAACTGGAGCCTTGAAATAACCCAGCCGATTTTTACCGGATTTGCCCTTTTGGACGGCAGAGAACTTGCAAAAATAGGCATAAATATATCGAGGGTTCAAAAACAGGAAGCCGTCTTAAACGTTATAGAAGGCGTAAAGGTAGCTTATTTTAACGTTTTAAGGGCGCAGGAGCAGTTAAAAGTAGCCGGCGAACAGGTAAAATCTTTAAAATCCCACGAAATTCAGGCAAAACTCCTTTATAAACAGGGAGTGATTCCTTATAACGATTTGCTGAAATCCGAAGTTGCCCTTGCCGATGCCGTGCAGTATAAGACGTCGTCTAAATCCGCATTAAATATCGCGGTGTCTAATTTTAATACGGTTCTCAACCAAAACATTAACGCAAAGGACAGATTTAAAAATATACGTTACGTTAATTTTAAAAGTTACGGGTTAAGCTCTCTTTTTATTTATGCCTTAAGACACAGACCGGGATTAAAGATATTCAGATTTAAAATTAAGCAGGAGACGCTTAAAGAAAAGATTGCCGAGAGCAGGTATTATCCTCATGTTTCGGCTTTTGCCGCATATTCTCAGTCCGGCCAAAACTGGCTTGCGGAAAATAATGCGTTTAATAATCAGGAAAATAAGATAATAGGTTTAAGCGCGACGTGGACTTTGTTTAACTGGTTTAAAACATCGGATAATTACCAGAAAGAAAAGCATGAAAAGACTGCTTTAAAATATAGCCTTAAATCTTATATAAAC
>JAKAQA010000150.1 GCA_021811805.1 bacterium
AACTCTAAAAGTAAATGCGTTCCTAAAGAATTCATTTTACCCTTACCTCCCCGGAAGATTATTAAGTCTTCTTCCTTAATAAATTTTAATAAAAAAACACGATTTTTTATTATATGTTATTTAGTGAAAAATGCAAGAAAAATTTTATAAAATTTTAATAAATTATCGTCTAAAAAATATATTGACTTGAAGTTTATTATAATATATATATAATATGAGAAAATCAATTCAATCTTTTAAATTTTAATGAGGGCAGCATTATTATGAAAAAAAACATTTCGGTTTTGTTAATTGCAACGGCATTAATTTTTAGTGCTACCGCAGTTTTTGCGGCATCGGGCTCTTCGCTTTTCAAATCGGAAGGATGTATAGCCTGCCACAATATTAACGGTAACGGACAGGGCGGCTCGGTAGGTCCGGATTTATCCCATATAGGCAGTAAAAGAAGCCTTTCCTGGATTAAAACCCAGATAACACATCCGGGCGCCCATTTTGTCTCCGGAACCACCGCAAACATCAACGGCCGGTCATATCGGGCTATTATGCCGGGAAACAGGCACATGGCGGCATCAAAACTTAACGCGTTGGCCGCTTATCTTGAATCTTTAAAGTAACGCGCCGTGTTCTTTCGGGTTAAAGTTAAAACCTCCGCCCGCCGAAAAGGCGGGCGGAGGTTTTTTCTTGACGGTTATCCGGATAAATTGATATAATTAAAACTTAGAATTTATTAATTTTAGACCCTTTAAATTAGTCGATCCCCTATTTTTAAATATGGAACTGGAATTAACCGACAAGAAAATATTAAACATACTGCAGACCGACTTTCCTATTTCTACGCGTCCTTTTTTAAGCATTGCTAATCTTATCGGCATATCGGAACAAGAGGTTTTAGTCAGAATATTAAATTTAAAAAACAATAAAATTATCAGGCAGATAAGCGCTATATTCGATTCCCACAATATAGGATACAAAAGCACGCTGGCGGCATTTAAAGTAGATAGCGGTCTTGTGGATTCTGCCGCGGATGTCATAAATTCGCATAGCGGCGTCAGCCATAATTATTTAAGAAACAACGAATACAATATATGGTTTACTATTACCCTGCCGTCCGAATATTCTCTCGAAGACGAAATTAAACTGCTTGGCGAAACATCCGGCGCGTCAGATTATTTAATACTGCCCACATTGAAACTTTTCAAAATAGGCGTTAATTTCGACATGACCGGCGAAGAGTCTTCTTCTTTTAAATTTTTTTCGCATGACGATTTTAAATCCGATTCCGAGATAAAAATTACCGATTTTGAAAAGTCGTGCATTAGAGAACTTCAAAAAGACCTTGAAATTACCCCCGAACCTTTTAAAAATTTATCGGCAAATTTAGGAATTTCTCAGGAAAAATTATTGGAAACGATAAAAAATTTTTTAACCGATAAAAAAATGCGCAGGTTTGCATGCGTCCTGTATCATCAGAAAGCCGGATTTAGCTACAATATTATGGGCATATGGAAATCGAAGCCGGAAGAAGCCGAAAAACACGGAAAAATTATGTCTTCTATAAAAGAAGTTTCCCACTGCTATCAAAGGCCGGTATATCCGGGAAGATGGGAATACAATATATTTACTATGATACATTCAAAATCGAAAGAAGACGCCCGTAACGTTATGGAACGGATTTCTTCGCTTACGGGCATCAAGGATTTCGATGCTCTTGAAAGCACTAAAGAATTTAAAAAAGTAAGGGTGCGATACTATGTTTAATCAAACCGAACTGCTGACCGAGTTCTTTTTATATCCTTTAATCCTGTGTTCTATTATTGCGCTTGCGATTATAATAGAACGCTTTTACAGCCTCAGGAAATCCAAGATATTCCCGGAGGAATTCCTTTTTAATGTCGAAAAATCCATAAAAGACGGCGATATCGAAAAAGCTAAAGGAATGTGCATAACGGCAAAAACTCCCATAGCAAAAATTTATCTTTCAATAATAGACAACTATAAAAATTCTATAGATACGATTAAATTAGAGGTCGAAGAGTCGGGAAGAAGGGCATATTTAGACCTCGAAAAAAACCTCGAAGGACTGAGCGCGATTACGACTATCGCTCCGCTTCTGGGGCTTCTAGGAACGGTCATAGGCATGATTAAGGCTCTCAGCGCCGTATCCTATCAGAGCGGAATTACAAATCCGCATCTTCTGGCCCTCGGCATTTCGGAAGCGCTCTATTCGACCGCGATAGGGTTGATAATCGCCATAATATCTTTTTTATTTTTTAAGTATTTTGCTTCTAAAGCGTTTAACTTCGGAGCGGCAATGGAAGATACCGCATCGAGGGTCGTATCTTTTATGAAGAAAGATTAATTATCGAAAACAGGCGTTTAATATGAAGTTTGCATCTAAAAGAAAACCGGACCCTATAATAAACGTTATCAATATGGTGGACGTTTTCTTAACACTGCTGATATTTTTTATGATGACGACGACTTTTACTTCAAGCTACGGCATAAAAATACATCTGCCTAAATCGGGCGTAAAATCTTTTACTTCGTCTAAAAAACCTGTAACTATCTATATAACGAAAGCCGGCAAAATATTTTATAAAAATAAAGAACTGTCCGAAAAAGAACTGTCTTTATTTTTGAAAAATATCAGGACTGCTGAAGGCAATCCGACGATTGTTATAAAAGCCGATAAAGAATCTACCGCTTCAAGCATCGTAAACGTTATGGGTTTAAGCATCGAACGCGGGCTTTATAAAATAGCAATCGCAACTAAAAAGTAAAGAGGCGGGAATTTTTGGGAAATTAGGGGAAGGACGCACCTAAATTTGTCCCCGCCTATGATTATAATTAGGAGGTTTAAACTTGATAGACAGATATTCTCTTCCCGAAATTTCCAAAATATGGTCGCTTGAAAATAAGTATCGGATGTGGCTTAAAGTCGAACTTGCCGTCTGCACCGCATATAACAAAATAGGTAAAATTCCGGATGCCTCATACGACAACATTATTCAAAAAGCCAAATTTAACGTAAACGAGATAGAAGAGATAGAGCGCGTTGCGAAACACGACGTCATAGCCTTTTTAACGGATGTGGCAAAATACGTCGGCGAAGACTCGAGATTTATTCATTTAGGGCTTACTTCTTCCGACGTGGGCGACACGTCTTTTTCTTTAATATTAAAAGAAGCGCTCGAACTTATTCTTAAGAAAGCCGAAACCCTCAAGGAATCTCTCAGAA
>JAKAQA010000151.1 GCA_021811805.1 bacterium
TGCCGTTATTTTCTAAGTAGTTATTTAATGTGCCTACAGAGTTGCTGTAATCCAACGTTATTATATCTCCGTCTCCCAAATAAGAATCTCCTGCGTTTTCAACTTCCGTAGAACTTACGGGATTACTTACTACAGCAACTAATCCGGTAGATGGATCTACAGAATATGCTTCTATTGTATTGCCGATAGTTGCGACAGAGGAAGAAAAAATATAATTATAAGGATAAAAGGTGTAAATGCTTCCGAAATAACTTGTTGCCGATGTGCCTGTGCCGCCTATTATTTCATTGCCAGAATCTAAAGTTAATGAGCCATTACTGTTAATTGTAAAAGGGAATAAATAATTAGTATATCCTGACGTTGAGGTCAGCACGGCATTGGCATATAATGTATTGCCTATAAAAAATAAACTTTCTTGTCCATTATTTACCGAATATCCGGAAGGCAAAAATGAAGAAGCAGGCTCGGCTTCAGAGCAACTTGGGGTCGAAGAAGAATTATCGCATACGTAAATATTGCCTATGTTGTCGGTATAATACAAATAATTCGCGTTTGGAACGGCTACGTTATTAAAAAGGCTTGTGCTTCCGTTAGCCGTGTCGATACTTCCCGGTTTGGCGGTGAGGACGCCGTTTTGGTTAAAAGTATTAGAATGGTGCAATAACAGGCGTTAGAGTAGTGCCTGAGTTAAATCCAGAGCTGGTATTGGCTATTGTAGTCAAACCTGTTAAACTCAATGTTGTTGTCCCGCTGCTTGCAGTATTACTATAAACATTCACAACTACATGAGAACTACCACCAGTATTCCGGATAGCTTCCATGTTTAGAAAGATTATTTACTATAACCGCTACTATTAAAAGTATAAATGCGCCTAAGCCTACCGGCATTAGCGGATAAAGAAAACCGAGCTTGTATATCCCTTTGCCGCCGATTACCGCTATTAAAGAAGTAGCGCCTCCCGGAGGGTGAAGCGTTTTAGTCGCATGCATAAGCATAATAGCGAATGAAACCGCTACCGCTGCAGCTAAAGGCATATTTATATGGCCGAGCAGTTTATAGCTTGCGACTCCTACAAAACCCGAAAGAATATGTCCGCCCATAAGATTTCTCGGCTGTGCGAGAGGGGTTTTTATAGCGCCGTATATAAGCACCGCTGAAGCGCCGAAAGAACCTATGAGTAAAGTCAAGTCGTACGGATTGAAAAATTTTGCGGATATATAAGCAACCGTTCCTATGCCTATTATAGAAGCGAGTCCCGACCAAAAAATTACATGAAAATTGACCGTCGTCGAATTCTGTCCTCCGCCTCCCATTCTTTTTATATATTCTTTAAACCACATTTTTAAAATACCCGAGAATAGTTTAGTTTAATTATTAAAGTTATAATTTAACGTTATTTTCCGATATATTTTATTATATCTGTCGTCGATATTACTCCTTCCAGTTTTCCGTCTTTATTTATAACAGGCATCCTTTTTATTCTCTTCTCGTTAAATATTTCCGCAGCCTTCTTTATACTGTTATCTAATGACACGACAATTGCCGGCGACGTCATTATATCTTTAATTTTTTTTGCGTCTATCGTCCCGTGAAGATGCGGGGTCGGTTCGCCGATAAGATGCCTAATTACATCTCTAAAAATATGTTTTTTTACCGCTCCTGCGCTTGTTAAAATATCGGAATCAGAAATGAAACCTGTAACTATATTGTCATCGTTAACTACGGGAGCGCAGGTCACTCCGTTTTCCGCAAGCAGATCTATTGCCGAATTTATATCGGAATCCTCCGATACTGAAATAAATTTTTTAGGCATAATCTCGCCGACGGTCACGCCGTTAACCCTTTCTATAGCAAGCTTGAAAGCATCCTTGTAAATTTTCAAGAAGTCGTCTAATGATATGTCCAAGTATGTTTTGTGTTTTTCAAATGCTTTCCTGACGTCTTCTTCAGTTATCGATACGCAATATTCTTTTTTCTCTTCTTTGTTTTCCATAGCCGTAAATAATAGGGTAATTTTAAATTTATTTGATTGATTGTTTTTATTTAAATTATAATATAATGAACTAGATTAATATATGACTTTAATCACATATTAAAATTTATTAAAAATTTATAATATGCTAAGCAGTTTATAATCTTTCATCCTTAGGCTGTTCAAGCAAAACTTTCTCGCCCGAAATATCTTTCAAGTTTTTTGCCTTATACATTTTTACCGCCCTGAAACTGCATATATCTTTGCATAAATTACAGCCGGTGCACAAAAACGGTTCGAGAAATATTTTATCCATTTTAAACGTCAAAGCGCCGGTAGGGCACAATTCCCAACAGTTTGAACAAAAAACGCAATTTCCGTTTAATACGGGCAGTCTGACGTTCAGTATAGGCAGTATCTCTTCATTATATTTCAAAAACAGGTATATTTTTTTCTGCCTCTCTATGAGCAGTTTATTTATTTTTTTTCCGCCTTGAACTCCGGCATCTATATATTCCGAATAAAGTTCGGATAGCGGCAAATCTTCTACGGAAACATCCTCTATTATTTTTTTTGCATTATTTTTAACTGCTTTGATAGAATTTTTAAAAAAATCTCTTCTGTTAAGAGCTTCGGCTTCTTGATTGCATTTTCCGTCTTTACCCGATTCGCCGTTTTTATTTTTTTTATTTTTTATTGACCAGGCAGGGTTATCCGCGACTTGTTCTTCCAAAAAAACGCCGTAATCGAAATCGTTAATATTAATTTCCGTAAAAGCATTTTCCTTATTTAAAAATTTTTTTATTTCGTTAACCCTCTTTAATTTTTTATTATGAAGATACTTTAATTTGCAGGATTTACAGCCTCCCGCTATAAAAAATATTTTATTTCCTTTTTTTATAAGAGATACGATGTCTATGTCTTCGATACCGTAAAGGCATTCTGTCTTATTAGCAACTTCTTTATTTTCTATTTTCGAACAAAAATAATAAACATTGCCGTCAGGCGCCTGTTTGACGTTCCGCTCTTCCAAAGCATTATTTTTAACGTGAAAAACCGAATTCGGGCATATATAAAGGCAGGCGTTGCAATTAGTGCAGTTTTCTAGAATTTTTATATCGTTATCGGTTATTTTTATCGATAAATCAGGGCATCTGTCTATACATTCGTAACAGCCCGCCATAGGGGTTTTAAGCCTGACGCAAAAATCGGGATTGACGGATATAAGGGCGTCCCCGCGGTTCAAAAACTTTTCAAT
>JAKAQA010000152.1 GCA_021811805.1 bacterium
GAGAAAAAGAAACGTCCCCAATATAGCCGTCTTCAAGAAAAAGTTTATAGCCGCCGGATTCCGGTTCGTATTTAACGATATAAGGGGAAGACTTATTAATCCTTACCGAAATAACAGTCCGTTTCAGGTTGTAGGGCCCGTTTTCAACGGCTATTTCTTCCGGATATTTTTTATCGATTACGTCGCCGTCGTTATCGACGTTGAATGAAAAAATAAAATAGGACTTGCCGGAAAAATTTTCTTCGCTCGAAACTTCGTCGAAAGCGATTCCCTGCCGCAAAATATCTTCTTTTATTATTGCTTCGCTGTTCAGCGAAACGCCGAATTTTTCTATAAAATAATCCAGTTCGGCTATACAGCCTTTATTTCTACTCATTTGTTTATTTTATTATATATTAAAAAAAAATTCAATTTTTCTTTACATTTTTCTTTACATTAATAAGAGAAAATATTATAATAATAAAAAATATATGAAGTTCTAAATTATATAAATTAGATTTATTTATTTTTTATTTTTATAACATTAATGGCATTAATAACAAATATAGGAGTTTAAAAAATGAAAACTTTACAGGCAAAACTTTATATTCTTTTCTCTCTTTTTTTCTTAAGCAGGGAAAAATTAATAAAAGACACCATTGCAAATATACCTAGCGGATACAAAAACGTTGCATATCTGACAGATATCGAATTTACCATTTTCGCATACTTTGCTTACAAATATACCCACTCGTCGGAAAAAGAAAGAAAAGAATTCGAAAAAAACGGAATAACCGTTTCCTATAAGGAATTAAACCGTTTATATGTCTCCACGCCCCATCTTGCAACCGTTCTTAAAAAACTTCAGGACGAAAAACTGATTAAAAAATCTACTCTAAGCGAAGATAAAAGAAAAACCAACTACATTCTTCCTTACGCCGAGCTTAAAAAATTTAACGAAATAAACATAGCGGCATTACAATTTTGCAATTTTACCGATTCCGACACTCACGTTATCGATAATCTCATCGGCGGCGTTATCAAATTATTGAAAAGCAATAAAATAATAACCGATACCCAGGAAAAAAATCTTGGGAGTTTCCTGCTTAAATCCGATAATTACAATAAATTTTACTACATTGCGCTTGCATTATGGACAAGCAGATATCTTATAACAAACTTTCAGATAAAATTAATGGGGCCGTCCGAATTTATGGTATATGCAATGATAATAAAATATTATATCAATAACGAAAAAAAGCCCATAACTACCAAAAAGGTCAAAGAAGAAACAGGTCTTGCACCCTCCATTATAAGCCAGAGTTTTAAAAAATTTATCGACGAAGATATAGTTGCCAGAAAAGAAATAAATAAATTTAAGGTATATTTTTATATAAACAGAAAAAGCCTCGAAAAAAGGCTCGCAATGGACACAGTTTTAATCGATGAAATAACGAAAAATTTTAAAAAAAGCGACGATAAGAAATTCGAAAAGTTCGTAGATAATTTAAGCAATGCCGTTAACAATAAATTAAACGGCATCGAAACAAACAAAATATGCCAGAATAAAAAATGCGGAATGAAAATTCCCTTAATGCCGGGACTTAAATTTTGCCCGTATTGCGGGAAAAAAATAGCTTAAAATGTATGAAATATTTTTTATATTCGGGGCTTATTTGATAGGAAGCTTTCCGACTTCCGCAATAATTGCGAAATTAAAAGGCGTTCCCGACCTCACAAAAGAAGGAAGCGGCAACTTAGGAGCTACCAACGTTTCAAGAGTAATAGGAAAGAAATTCGGATTAATTACCTTGCTAATAGACGCCGGCAAAGGATTTTTACCTGTATTTTTAGCCGTAGAATCGTTCAGGCAGAATGGTTCCGTTTTGCAGTTTATGGCTGCAAAGGATTTAATTTTCCTGTCTTTAATTATAATAGCGCCGGTTGCGGGACACTGCTTCTCCGTATTTATAAAATTCAAAGGCGGCAAGGGAGTCGCTACAGGGCTTGGAGTTTTTTTAGCCGTTTCGCCCGAAGCAGTTTTGATCGCTTTTTTAATATTTCTGGCAATATTATTTTCTTCTAAATACGTTTCTCTCGCCTCTATTGTAAGCGCATTTTTTATGCCTTTTTTAGTATTCTATACTCTAAAAAATATTTATATATTTGCCGCTTCGATGCTTATTGCGGCATTGATAATATATAAACATTACCCGAATATAAAAAGGCTCGCGAACGGCACCGAAAACCGGATAAAAAAATAACCTGATTACTTTACCAATATCAGCCTGGAGCTTAATGCCGTAATTACGTTGTCCGCCTTAACTATGGCTTCGTAGATGTAAACTTTGGGCGTCTTTTTAGGCAGTTTTACCGAGAGCGCAGTTTTGTAGAAGCCTTCCTCTTCGATATTAGTAGTAGAGGTATGCGTATAAAAAATCTTCCCGTTTAATCCTTCGAGTATTCTTGTTTCCTGAATAGAAGAATTCTTAATATTGACCGGAGAGCCCAGAACGTCGTATCTCATATTTAAGCTTATCATGCCGCCGGACTTTGCCGATTTTGGAATCGTGTAAATGTTTAAATTAGATATCAGGACGTCTTTAATTTTATTAAAATTAATTTTAAAACTGCTTTGCGGGTCGGATACAAATTCATTGCCGGCAAGCTGATACGGTCTGTTAAGCATAGATAGGCCTCTGATTCCGCCTTCGCGGGTAACCACGTACTTTCCGGTAATATAGCCTACTCCGTAACCTATAGACAAGCCGGCCGCCGTTCCTATTATCGCCCCAATAGGTCCTCCCGTCAACGCTCCGACAACAAAACCGGTACCGGCTCCAAAGAGCGCACCCGTCGTTCCGCTTGCCGCCGTTGCCCTCGAAGTTGCGCATCCGCTAAGCGATGATGCTGAAATAAATATAGAAAGCATAAGAATAAGCGATATTGCAAATTTTTTATTAATTTTCATAAAGCAAAATCTCCTTTTTATTTTTTTTATTTTCATTTCTTCGCAGGCAGCAAAAGATATAAATTTAAAAAGTTCGTTTTCTATTTTAAATATTAAATATGTTATCAAATATTATATCGGTAGTTATATCTTTATCTTGATTGTTCGTGTAAAAGAAGCATTCCGCCTATATATTAATCGACTTTTTTATTATTAATTCTTCCGGAATATTTTTTAACGCTTCCGTCATATTAGAATCGTCGTATTT
>JAKAQA010000028.1 GCA_021811805.1 bacterium
TTTTTGCAAGAACTTTCGTAATTGCAGCGGTTAATGTTGTTTTGCCGTGGTCAACGTGACCTATGGTTCCTATGTTGACATGGGGCTTAGATCTGTCGAATTTCTCTTTGGACATTTAGTTCCTCCTAATAATATCTATTTACCTTGCGATTTAGCTATAATTTCTTCGGATATAACCTTAGGCACCTGCTCATATTTCAGAAATTCCATAGTGTAGTTTGCCCTTCCCTGTGTTTTAGACCTTAAATCCGTAGAATAACCGAACATCTGAGCCAGCGGAACCTCGGCATTTATAACCTGAATCCCTGCTCTGGCCTCTAAATTTAAAATTTTTCCTCTTCTTGAATTTAAATCTCCTATAACGTCGCCCATAAATTCTTCAGGAACTAAAACTTCTACTTTCATTATAGGCTCGAGAAGTGCGGGATTAGCTTTTTTGGCTCCGTCTTTAAACGACATCGAAGCCGCAATTTTAAATGCCATCTCCGACGAATCTACGTCATGAAACGACCCGTCGAATACGGATACTTTGACATCGACCACCGGATAACCTGCTAAAACTCCTGTGGTTAAAGCCTCCGTAACGCCTTTATTTATTGCAGGTATATATTCCTGCGGAATAACCCCGCCTTTAATTTTATTTACGAATTCATATCCTGCACCTTTTCCTAATGGTTCTATCTCAAGCCATACATGTCCGTATTGGCCCCTGCCGCCTGATTGGCGTATAAATTTACCTTCGGATTCTACTTTTTTATTAATTGTTTCTTTGTATGCAACCTGAGGCTTGCCCACATTTGCGTCAACTTTGAATTCGCGGGTTAATCTATCGACTATTATTTCGAGATGGAGTTCGCCCATACCCGAGATTATAGTCTGTCCTGTTTCTAAATCTGTTTTGACTCTAAATGAAGGATCTTCCACGGTCAGCTTTTGAAGAGACAGACCTAATTTTTCCTGATCTGCTTTAGTTTTTGGCTCTATGGCAACAGAAATAACGGGATCAGGAAATTCCATAGATTCAAGAACTATGATATTTGACTCATCGCAAAGAGTATCTCCGGTGGTAGTGGTTCTTAAACCGACAGCAGCAGCAATATCGCCCGCATGCACTTCTTTAATTTCTTCTTTTTTATTAGCGTGCATTTTTAAAAGCCTTCCGATTCTTTCTTTTGAATCCTTAACGGAATTATATACATAAGAACCGGATGCAAGAACTCCGGAATAAACACGTATATAGGTAAGCTGTCCAGTATAAGGATCAGAGGCTATTTTAAAAGCTAAAGCCGAAAAAGGTTCGTCGTCGGACGGACGCCTTACTTCTTCTTTTTCTGTTTTAGGATTTATTCCTATCATCGGCGGAACGTCGAGGGGAGAGGGTAAATAGTCCACTACCGCGTCAAGTAACGGTTGAACTCCCTTATTTTTGAAAGCCGAGCCGCAAAAAACCGGAACTACTTTAAATTCTAAGGCGGCTTGTCTTATGGCTTTCTTAGCCATATCGACATCTACTTCTTCGCCTGCCAAATATTTTTCCATTAAACTATCGTTGAAATCGCATGCCCTTTCGATAAATTCATCATGATATTTTTTCGAATCCGCCTTATATTCTTCAGGGATATCCATGATATCGTATTCTGCACCAAGAGTTTCATCTTTATATAAATAGGCTTTCATTTTAGCAATGTCGATTATACCTTTAAAATTCTCCTCTAATCCCATAGGAATCTGCATTACGACCGGAACCGCGTTAAGCCTTGTTCTTATCATATCGACGCATCTGAAATAATTTGCACCCGTCCTGTCCATTTTATTTACGAAACATATCCTGGGCACTTTATATTTATCGGCCTGCCTCCATACAGTCTCCGATTGAGGTTCGACACCTGCAACACCGTCAAAAACTGCAACGGCACCGTCTAAAACCCTCAAAGACCTTTCTACTTCAATCGTAAAATCTACGTGCCCCGGGGTATCTATTATATTTATTCTGTGATTTTTCCAGAAACAAGTCGTTGCCGCGGAAGTAATTGTTATTCCTCTTTCCTGCTCCTGCTCCATCCAATCCATAGTGGCGGTACCTTCATGTACCTCGCCTATTTTATAATTAACTCCGGTATAGTACAAAATTCTTTCGGTGGTAGTGGTCTTCCCGGCGTCAATGTGCGCCATTATGCCTATATTTCTGGTTTTATCTAAGGATATTTTATCTGCCATTTATAAACCTATTACCATTTAAAATGGGCAAAAGCTTTATTCGCTTCGGCCATTTTAAAAGTATCCTCCTTCTTTTTAATTGAACTGCCTCTATTGTTTGCCGCATCCAATATCTCAAGTGCCAAGTTTTCTTCCATAGACTTCTCGTTTCTTGACCTCGCATAGCCGATAATCCATCTGATCGCCAAATATAATCTTCTGTCGGCTCTAACTTCCACAGGAACTTGATAGTTTGAACCGCCTATTCTTCTAGCTTTAACCTCTAAAACGGGCTTCACGTTTTCAATGGCCTGTTTAAAAATCTTAAATCCGTCGTCTTTGGTTTTTTCGGAAATAATGTCAAGGGAACCGTAAAATATTTTTTCGCTTATACTTTTCTTTCCGTCATACATAAGCTTATTTAAAAACTTCTGCACTACTTTATCATTGAACTTTGAATCGCCTTCAACGACTCTTTTAACAGCTCTTTTTCTTCGGGACAATTTTCCGCTCCTTACTTTAATACGTTATTTTTCTATGCTTTATCTTTTGTTTTACTGTTTAATATTTTATTTATTTGGCTCTTTTAGTACCATACTTCGACCTGCTTTGTTTTCTTCCGTTAACGCCAACGCAATCAAGCGCTCCCCTTATTATATGATATCTGACACCCGGCAAATCTTTCACTCTTCCGCCCCTTATTAACACAACCGAATGTTCCTGTAAATTATGTCCTTCTCCCGGGATATAAGTAGTTACTTCCATTCCGTTGGTTAATTTGACCCTTGCCACTTTTCTGAGAGCAGAGTTCGGTTTTTTAGGGGTTGTTGTATAAACCCTGACGCAAACCCCCCTCTTTTGAGGCGAACCCTTTAATGCCGGAGAAGATGTCTTTTTGGCAACTTTTTTCCTTGCATTTCTGATTAACTGATTTATGGTCGGCACTTTTACTCCTTTTCTTTATTTTTATAACTAATTAGTGGAATTTAAGATTTTAATATTTAATTAATTTTTTGTCAACATATTTTTTGTATTTTTATATCTCATCGACATCAAGATACGAATATTTTTCAAAGCCCGTTCCGGCAGGTATTAATCTCCCCATAATAACATTCTCTTTCAGGCCTTTTAAATTGTCTATTTTACAATGGATAGCAGCTTCGGTTAAAACCTTTGTGGTCTCCTGGAAGGATGCCGCAGAGATAAAACTTTCCGTGCTCAGCGATGCCTTTGTTATACCCATCAATTCAGGCTCTGCAATAGCAGGAATTCCGCCTTCCCCGATTATTCTCTCGTTTTCCGCGTCAAACACGTTTTTATCTATTACTTCGTCTTCAAGGAATCTCGAGTTGCCGGAGTTTTTAATTCTAACGTTTTTAAGCATTTGCTTGACGATAACTTCTATATGTTTATCGTTTATCTTAACGCCTTGAAGCCTATAAACTTCCTGAATTTCATCGACCAAAAATTTTGCAAGCTCTTTTTCCCCAAGAACTTTCAATATATCATGAGGATTAGGTGATCCGTCCATCAGCGGCTCTCCGGCGTTTACGTAATCTCCTTCGTGAACGCTGACGAGCTTTCCTTTAGGAATAAGATATTCTCTCGGTTCACCGTGAGGAGGGGTTATAATGACGCGCCTTTTCCCCTTAAAATCACGTCCAAAAGATACTTTCCCGCTTATCTCCGTGATAACCGCCCATTCCTTAGGCTTTCTTGCCTCAAAAAGTTCTACGACCTTCGGCAAACCACCTGTGATATCTTTAGTTTTTGTGGTTTCTCTTGGAATTCTTGCAATTATATCCCCTGCAAAGACTTCGTCTCCTTCCTGGACCGACAGATGAGCCCCTATAGGCATTAAATATGATTTTTCTTGATGCGCCGATTTAATTACTATCTTAGGTCTTAAGGTCTGGTCTCTCGACTCGATAATTACCTTTCTGGATAACCCCGTGGTTTCATCGACCTGCTCCTGCATTGTTTCATTTTCCCTGATATCGTCGTATTTAATTTTACCGGATATATCGGAGATTATAGGATTAATATATGAATCCCAATCCGCCAAGAGAGTATTCTTTTTAACAGCGGAGTCAGGCTCGACTTTAATTTTTGAACCGTAAGTCAGTTGAATTTTTTCCAATTCCCTTTCTAAATCATCTACTATAATTATAGAACCGTTTTTATTCATTACGACATATTCTTTATCTCTGTTTTTAATAACGTTAAGATTCTGAAACTTAACTATGCCGTCGTATTTATTTTCTATACTTGTCTGTTCGGTTCTTCTTGATGCGGTACCACCGACATGAAATGTTCTCATTGTGAGCTGTGTCCCCGGTTCTCCTATAGACTGCGCCGCCATAACGCCTATAGCTTCGCCTATATTAACTAAATGCCCCCTGGCCAAATCTCTTCCGTAACACTTTACGCACACCCCTGTTTTAGCTTTGCAAGTTAATACCGACCTAATTTTAACGCTCTCTATATGAGCGTTCCCAATTTTACTCGAATGGGATTCCTGAATTTCTTCATTAGCTTTAATGATTAGTTCGCTCGAAAATGGGTCTATAATATCCTCCAGAGCAACTCTTCCCAGTATTCTTTCTTCAATAGGCTCTATTGTTTCTCCGCTTTCGACCAGCGTGGACACGACTATGCCGTCCATCGTGCCGCAATCCTGTTCTGTTATAATATTATCCTGGGAAACATCCACTAACCTTCTGGTTAAATAACCCGAATTAGCCGTTTTTAAGGCGGTATCAGCCAATCCTTTTCTTGCTCCGTGGGTAGATATAAAATATTGCAAAACAGTTAAACCTTCTCTGAAATTTGCGGTTATAGGCGTTTCGATAATTTCACCGGACGGCTTAGCCATTAATCCTCTCATACCGGCAAGCTGTCTGATTTGGGTTTCGGAACCTCTTGAGCCGGAATCGGCCATGATAAAAATTGAATTAAAACTTTTTCCATTCATTTTTTTCTTTTTATTTATGTCGGAATATTCCTGGGTTCCCAATTTATTCATCATAACTCCGCCGATCTCATCGGTAGCATTAGCCCATGTATCCACAACTTTATTGTATCTCTCTCCGTTGGTTATTAAACCTTCTTTATAACTATTTTCAATCTCTTCAACAGTTTTTGTCGCGACTTTAATAATCTTATTTTTTTCTGTCGGAACCTCCATATCGCTTATACATATGGATATACCGGATTTAGTCGAATATTCATAGCCCACAGATTTTAGTTTATCGGCAAGAATAACTGTCTTTTTTGGACCACAAACTCTGAAAGCATAGTCGATTAAATTCGTAATCTCTTTTTTAGACATTACCGTATTTATTAAATCAAAAGCGATTTCTTCAGGAATTATTTCATAAAGTATAACCCTGCCTACCGTGGTCGTCTCGATTTTATTATTAATTCTAACCTTTATACGAGCATGTAGACTGACATGGCCGTTATCGTAAGCAAATTTAACTTCGTCGGGGTCGGAAAAAATCTTATCCTCTCCTTTCACGTAAGGCATCTCGCGGGTCATATAATATAAACCTAAAACTATATCCTGAGACGGAACTATAATAGGCTTGCCGCTTGCCGGCGACAATATATTATTGGTGGCCATCATAAGCACTCTTGCTTCTACCTGCGCCTCTATCGAAAGCGGAACATGCACCGCCATCTGGTCTCCGTCGAAATCCGCGTTAAATGCGGCACATACAAGAGGATGCAGATGTATCGCCTTCCCTTCTACTAATATCGGTTCAAATGCCTGGATCCCAAGCCTATGCAAAGTAGGCGCCCTGTTTAACATTACCGGATGTTCTTTAATAACCTCTTCCAACACGTCAAAAACTTCCGGCGCTTCTTTATCCACCAGCTTTTTTGTGGTCTTAAGAGTATCGGTAACTCCTTTTTGCAATAATTTATTAAATATAAACGGCTTAAAAAGCTCTATGGCCATTTTTTTAGGAAGACCGCATTGATGAAGCTTCAATTCCGGACCGACTACTATAACCGACCTTCCTGAATAATCTACTCTTTTACCGAGAAGATTAAGCCTGAATCTGCCGGTCTTACCTTTTAACATATCGCTTAGGGATTTAAGCGGCCTTCTGTTAGACCCCATTATTACCCGGCCGCGTCTTCCGTTATCAAAAAGCGCATCTACCGCTTCCTGAAGCATTCTTTTTTCATTTTTAATAATAATTTCAGGTGCGGAAAGCTCCATTAACTTCTTCAGCCTGTTATTTCTATTGATAACTCTCCTATATAAATCATTCAGGTCGGAGCTTGCGAACCTTCCGCCTTCAAGAGGAACTAACGGACGCAGATCCGGCGGAATTACCGGAATAACGTCTAAAATCATCCATTCCGGCTTATTTCCCGACGTCCTGAACGCTTCAATCAATTTAAGCTGTTTTGCCAACTTTTTCTTTTTAATACCGTTAGGCAGGCCGGCTATTTCTTCCTTAAGGCTTTTAGACAATGATTCCAGATCTATGCCTTTAAGTAATTCTTTTAACGCTTCCGCACCAATGCCCGCCTTAAAACTATAACCTTCTTTTTGAATTTTTTGATAATTTTCTTCGCTTATTAAATCCTTATACTTTAATCCTATCTTTGAGGCGTCTCCGGGTTCAAGAACCACATAGGCTTCAAAATAAAGAATTCTTTCTATATCTTTAAGGGTCATATCGAGAATACTTCCGATTCTCGAAGGAAGACTTTTAAAAAACCATATATGGGCTACCGGAGAAGCAAGTTCGATGTGACCGAGCCTTTCTCTTCTTACTTTGGACGAAATGACTTCGACGCCGCATTTTTCGCATACTATGCCGCGGTGCTTCATTCTCTTATATTTTCCACAGTTACACTCGTAATCTTTAATGGGACCAAAAATCCTTGCACAAAAAAGTCCGTCTCTTTCCGGTTTTAATGTCCTGTAGTTAATTGTCTCAGGTTTCTTGACCTCGCCATGAGACCATTTCTTTATGGCGTCAGGCGAAGCTATCCCAAGTTTTATCGAATTAAAACTGAGAGGATCTTTAATTCCTTCACGGTCGTTTAAAAAGAAATCGCCTTTATTGGCACCGTCGAATAACTTTTTAAGATCTAATTCTTTTTCTCCGGCGGCTTCTATCTCTTCTTCATCCTCGGAAATATCGTTCAAACTGACCGTAAGCGTATTATTATCGCCGTCTTTATTATTATATTCTTCTAAATTTTCGTCAAACGACATTTTCTCCCTCCTTTAAAAGCTCTACGTTAAGGCAAAGGCTTTGTAATTCTTTAATAAGAACATTAAAAGATTCGGGCAATCCGACCTTGAATGAAGTATCGCCTTTTACGATTGCTTCATACATCCTTGTTCTCCCCACCGAATCGTCGGACTTTACGGTAAGAAACTCCTGTAAGGTATGCGCCGCGCCGTAAGCTTCCATCGCCCATACCTCCATTTCTCCAAGCCTCTGTCCCCCAAACTGTGCTTTCCCCCCAAGAGGCTGTTGAGTAACTAAGGAATACGGGCCTGTGGATCTTGCATGTATCTTATCATCGACTAAATGATGTAATTTCAGCATATACATAATACCGACGGTAACTTTCCTATCGAACGGTTCTCCCGTCCTTCCGTCAAATAACGTAACCTGTCCCGTTTCTTCTACGCCGGACAATTTAAGGTAATTTTTTATATCGCTTTCTTTAGCGCCGTCAAAAACCGGGGTCGCCATATAAACACCTTTCTTATATTTTTTGGCAAACTCTATAACTTCTTCATCATTTAATCCTTTAATAAAATGAATCATAGTGGGCTCGCTGAATATTTCAAGCAATTTACGCCTTATAGCTCCCGGACCGAAATTATCTTCTATGATTTTATTTATCTGGATGCCGAGATTATGGGCCGCCCAGCCTAAATGCACTTCAAGTACCTGACCAACGTTCATTCTGGACGGAACGCCTAACGGGTTCAATACCATATCTACTATTCTGCCGTCTTTCATGAACGGCATATCGTTAACCGGCAGTATTCTGGAAACGACGCCTTTGTTTCCATGCCTCCCTGCCATTTTATCGCCTACGGACAGCCTTCTTTTAATGGCAATATAGACTTTTATGGTCTTAAGAACACCGGGGGGGAGTTCATCGCCTCTCTGTATCCTTTCTATCTTATCATCGTAATAAGACTTTAATAAATCGACATCTTCCATCGATTCATCGTCTATTTTCTTTAACTTATCATAAAGGTTTTTCGTATTTCCTTCAAATTCTATATTAAATATGTCGTCTTTAGACAATTTTGAGACTGTATTCTCGTTAAATACGTCGCCTTTTTTAATATAAACAGGCTTATGCCCGGAAGATAACGTTGCATTAACTCTACATTTTTTATTAATTATGAGATGCCTCATCTTCTGAAGGGCATTATTTAAAATAGACTGCTGTTTTTCTTCCAATTCCCTCATGAAATTGGCAACTTCACTATCTTCTATTTCTTTTTCTCTAAAATCTTTTTCAATTCCTTTCCTAGAAAAGATTCTTATATCCACGACGACGCCTGAAACTCCCGGCGGCACCCTTAAAGACGTATCTTTTACTTCTTTGGCTTTTTCTCCGAATATCGCTCTAAGAAGTTTTTCTTCAGGGGTAAGAACGGTTTCGCCTTTTGGCGTAACTTTTCCTACCATTATATCCTGTGCCTTAACCTCCGCACCTATCCTGATAACCCCGTTTTCATCAAGATTCTTTAAGGCATCTTCGCTTATATTCGGAATATCGGATGTTATTTCTTCCTTGCCCGATTTTGTTTCTCTGCATGCTACTTCAAACTCCTCAATATGAATGGACGTAAAAGCATCTTCGTGCAATAATTTTTCGCTTACCAATATAGAATCTTCAAAATTATAGCCGTTCCATGGCATAAAGGCTACGAGAACATTATGTCCGAGAGCCAATTCGCCGTCTTTAGTCGAAGTTCCGTCCGCAATGATTTGACCCAAAGCGACTTTTTCTCCGACCTTGACTAAAGGCCTTTGATTTAGACACGTATTTTGATTAGATCTTTGAAATTTGACAAGATCGTATTCATAATTAATTCCGCCGCCATCGTTTGAATCGTCGGCATCAGACGTTAATATAATTTTTGTGGAATCGACATAGCTCACTGTACCGGTTTGGTTTGCAGTAATGCAGACGCCGGAATCTTTAGCCACTATTCTTTCTATTCCTGTTCCTATAATAGGCGGATCAGGCATCAATAAAGGTACCGCTTGTCTTTGCATATTCGATCCCATAAGCGCCCGGTTGGCATCATCGTTTTCCAAAAAAGGAATTAAGGATGTCGCAACTGACACAAGCTGCATCGGAGAAACGTCTATGTAATCCACTTCGTTCGGATAAACCATTACGGTTTCTCCGCTTCTTCTGACGGGAATCAACTCGTGCTTAAGATAGCCGTTTTTATCTATTTCCGCATTAGCCTGCGCTATTACGTACTTTTCTTCTTCCATAGCCGTTAAAAAATCGACTTCGTCCGTCACTTCGGCGCCGTTTTCCGTTACCTTTACTTTTCTGTAAGGCGTTTCGATAAAACCGTATTCATTGACTCTCGCATAAGAAGAAAGAGAAGCTATAAGACCTATGTTAGGCCCTTCCGGCGTTTCTATCGGACATATTCTTCCGTAGTGCGTAGGATGAACATCTCTGACTTCAAATCCCGCCCTTTCTCTGGTAAGACCGCCGGGGCCCAGCGCAGAAAGTCTCCTTTTGTGTGTGACTTCAGAAAGTGGATTGGTCTGATCCATAAACTGGGACAACTGGCTCCTTCCGAAAAACTCTTTCATCAACGAATTTACCGGTTTGGGATTTATTAAGTCGTTAGGCATTAGCGAATCAAGCTTTTGAGCGGTCATTCTTTCCTTTATCGCTCTTTCCATTCTTACGAGCCCTATTCTGAACTGATTTTCCAGAAGCTCGCCTACCGATTTTACCCTCCTGTTGCCGAGATGGTCTATATCGTCGATTGAACCCCTGCCGTCCTTTAACTCCATTAAATATTTTAAAACATTCAAAATATCATCCGGAGATAAAACTCTGTCATTGAGATTCTTATCGAGATTTAGCTTATTGTTAATCTTTAGCCTTCCTACTTCCGAAAGATCGTATCTTTCCGCGTTAAAAAACATATTTTCAAAATAAGCCGAGGCGGAAGAAAAATTCGGAGGCTCTCCCGGTCTCATCCTTTTATAAATATCTATAATAGCCTCTTCTTTAGTGTTGACCTTATCCGCCAGAATCGTCTCGAGAACCGAAGAGGAAACGTTTATATTGTCTATAAAATAAACCTTGAATTCGCTAACCCCTATGCTGTTAAACGATTCTAAAAGTGCTTGGTTTACCGGATGCACAGACTTTGAAACAGTTTCTTTGCCTTTAATTATATCGGCTGCAAGATATTTACCGATAATATCCGACTCGTTGCAGGGCAGAAAATCAATGCCTGCCTCTTCAAGTTTATTTATGAGATGTTTCGTAATCCTTCTATTTCTTTTGATTAAAACTTCTCCTGTTTTTGGATTCACTATATCTTCGTATGCCCTTGTGAAAACAAGAAAATCTTTAGGCATTCTCCTAAAATATTTCCCGCCTTCGATTCTAAATGTTTCTACCTGATAAAAACTTCCGAGAATATCTTCTTTAGAATATCCTACCGCTTTAAGCAATATTGTAGCGGGAAATTTTCTCTTCCTGTCTATCCTGACAAAAATCATGTCCCTCTGGTCAAATTCAAAATCCAGCCATGAACCCCTATACGGTATAATTCTTGCAGTATAAAAAGGCTTACCCTGGGCATGACTTCTTATTTTATCGCTGTCGTAAAAAACTCCGGGAGACCTTTGCAATTGACTCACGATTACCCTTTCAATTCCGTTTATAACAAAAGAACCGTTATGAGTCATTAAGGGAATTTCGCCGAAATATATCTCCTGCTCCTTAATATCTTTAATATCCCTTTGAGAATCTTTATTATTCGGATTAATATTAGGTTCGAACGTTACAAGATCGAAAAGAACCTTGAGGGAAGCACTGTAAGTAAGCCCTTTCTGCTTGCATTCGAATATGCTGTATTTCGGCTCTCCAATAGTATAGCCCTTAAATTCTAAAGAAAAATTTTTATTAAGCCCCTCTATAGGGAAGACCGATTTAAATACGCCCTCAAGCCCGTTATTAAGTCTTTTATCCTGGGATAAATCTTTTTGTAAAAATCTCTCGTACGATTTTCTCTGAACCTCAAGAAGGTTAGGGTTATCTATTACCTTCTTGATTTTAGAGAAATTTTTTCTTAAAATTATAGGGTTATTACTTTCTATATTTAATTCCGATTTTGCTTTTGACATTTAAATTTAAACTCCCGTTTTTCTAACTTAAATACAATTATATTTTAATTTATTTAACTTCAACGGTAGCGCCGACTTCTTCAAGCTTTACTTTCATTTTTTGCGCATCTTCTTTATTAACGCCCGTTTTTACAGGTTTAGGAGCTCCATCGACTAAATCTTTAGCTTCTTTTAATCCCAAACTCGTAAGCTCCCTTACTACTTTAATAACCTGAATTTTATTGGCACCGGCATTTGCAAGAATAACATCGAATTCCGTTTTTTCCTCGGATTGAGCAGGTGCCGCAGCTGCACCCGCACCGCCGCCGGCAGGCGCCGCCATCGCGAACTGATCTGCCTTGACGCCGAATTTTTCTTCAATTGCTTTTATTAATTCGTTTAACTCGATTATGGAAACATTTTCTATGTAACTTAAAACTTCTTCTTTTGTTATAGCCATTATTTTTCCTCCGATAATTATTAAAATAAATGTTTAAAAAATTATTTGATTAATTTAAGATTGGTCTACGCGACAGATTTTGCGGCTTCTACTGCCTGAAGCGTTCTGATTAACTTTATGACAGGCGACCTCAAAGTGAAAACCAGGCGGATTTCGGGCGATTTAATAACAGACATAAATCTCGCAATTAAAACATCTTTGGAAGGCAATGTAGCAAGCGTAATGATTGCGCCTCTATCAAGAACCGTTTGATAATAACCCGCCTTAATCTCAATGTTGTCAGGGTTTTCCTGTGCAAACTTAGACAGCACTTTTGAACCGGCAAGCGGGTCGTTCGTAAATACTAAAAAATTAGGCCCGTCTAAAAATTCCGAAAGAGATTCGGCATAAGTCTGTTTAAAGGCAATTTTGCTCAACGTATTTTTAAAAACTTTGAGCAACGCCCCCGTACCCCGCATTTGCCTTCTTAAAAGACTGAATTTTTCCACGGTTAATCCTTGATATCTGCTTATAAAAACAGCCTGATTAGCTTCAAGGTTATGTTTCAAAGATTCAATCTCTTGATTCTTCCTATCTTTTTTCAATTTTCTTCTCCCCTCCTTTCTTTTAAATTTTTTCTAATACGTCAACAAAGAAAACAAGAGTGCTTTAAAAGAAAATCAGGACAATAAAGCTCTTTTTGTCTGGGCTGGATTTATCAACCTGCCGTCATTGACGATATTAAACTTTTATTTATTATTTTTATATCAAATTATTTCTTAATTTAAGAGTATCTACGCTTACGCCCAAGCCCATAGTGGAAGATAATGAAACCTTTTTAACATATACGCCCTTGCTTGAAGCCGGTTTTAACCTATTTACTATTTCAATAAGCGCCATAAAATTTTCTTTAAGCTTGGATGAACCAAAAGATACCTTGCCTATAGAAGCCTGCAAAATTCCGTTTTTCTCCGCTTTAAATTCTATTTTACCCTCTTTCAGTTCTTTTACTATTTTGCCTACGTCAAAAGTAACCGTGCCTACCTTGGGGTTCGGCATTAAACCTCTCGGACCCAATATTTTGCCGAGTTTGCCTACGCTTGCCATAATATCCGGCGTTGCAACGACTCTGTTGAAATCCATAAACCCCTGCTGTACTTTTGCTATCATGTCTTCCTGCCCTACATAATCGGCTCCAGCGGCCAGAGCTTCGCGTTCTTTTTCTCCTTTAGCGAAAACAAGAATCTTAACTGCCTTGCCTGTACCGTGAGGCAGCAAAACCGACCCTCTAACCTGCTGGTCGTTTTTTTTAACGTCGATTCCAAGATTTATAGCGACATCGACCGGCTCATCAAATTTTACATGATGGGAATCGACTACGATTTTTAATGCATCGTCTAATGCAAAATACTTATTTTCAATCTCTGCCTTTTTAAATGCATCGATATATTTTTTCCCTCTTTTTTTCATATCGGTATCGCCTCCTTTTAATATTTATATTTAATCGGTTATGTCAATGCCCATGCTTCTCGCTGTTCCTTCAATGATTTTCATTGCCGGAGCAATTTCGTTGGCATTAAGGTCTGGCATTTTAAGCTTTGCGATATCCATTATTTTAGCTCTGGTTAAAACGGCAACTTTATTTTTATTCGGTTCTTTAGAGCCCTTTTCTATGCCCGCCGACTGTTTAAGTAAAACCGAAGCAGGCGGCGTTTTTAAAATAAAATCGAACGATCTGTCGGCATAAACCGTAAGAACTACAGGAATGACTGTTCCTTCCTGCGATTTCGTCTTCTCGTTGAACTGTTTACAAAACTCCATTATATTTACGCCGTGCTGACCTAGCGCAGGACCGACCGGCGGAGCCGGGTTAGCTTTGCCGCCTACAATTTGCAGTTTTACCATAGCCTGAATTTTCTTTACCGCCATAATATTTGTCCTCTTTTTAAGTTAATTCCTCTCTACCTGAGTAAAATCTAATTCGACCGGAGTAGCTCTGCCGAATATAGACACAAGAACTTCAAGTTTGCTCTTATCCGGTTTTATTTCGTTAATTACGCCGTTAAAACCGGAGAACGGACCTTCCGTAATTTTAACGCTGTCTCCCTTGGAAAATTCTATCTTTGCTTTTGGTCTCTTAATGCCTTCGGTTATTTGCGCTACTATCTTTTCCATTTCGGATTCGTCAACGGGCATAGGATTTAACTGGTCGCCCACAAATCCAGTAACCTTAGGGGTCGCCTTAAGCAAATGCCATGAATCAGTATTTACGTTCATTCTTACGAAAATATAACCGGGGAAAAATTTTCTTTTAACTTTTTTCTTTCCCCCTTTAGCAGTTTTTTCTATAATATCTTCCTTAGGAACTATTATATCGCCGAAGTATTTCTTAAAGCCGCTCGAGGTAATTCTTTCTTCAAGCGCAAGTTTGACATTATCCTCGAAACCGGAATAAGTATGGACGACATACCATTCTTTAGGAATTTCGTCGATTTCGCCATAATTTTCGCCGCCTGTATCCGCCGTATTTATTTCTAGACCGGATTCAATATTTTCTTCCGTTTTTTCTTGTTCTTCTTTGCTCATTAATTTTTTGTTTTTAATTTTAAATTTATACTAAATTTGAAAAAAATATGAAAATATTTTAGAAAATAACACGTCTGTAAGACCAAGAAAAGCGGTAACAAGCACTATAAAAATGACGACGACATAAGTCGTCTTTGTCGCTTTATCCTTTTCCGGCCATACTATTTTACCGAGTTCAGCCCTAACTTCGTATAAGTATTGTTTTGTTTTTTTTATAAAATCCGAAACAGGATTGTTCTTCATTTTTATTATTCCCGTATTGATATTTTCTCTCATTAAATT
>JAKAQA010000153.1 GCA_021811805.1 bacterium
CAGCTGTGTTTTATAGAATCCCTTACAAACTTGAAACAGGCTTCGACAATTTTTTCTTCGCTTTTAAGTCCGATAGTCAAATCCGCCGCTTTTTCTAAAACCGCAGGATTGCTGAAATCGATATATTCGCTTGGTTGTAAATATGCTTTCATGCCTGCTTCACCGTCAATCTCCTTAAGTTTTTCCCAGCCGCGCTTATAACGATATTGAGTTTCCATTTGCATTCTCCTAATAATCAATTTTTTTCATAATTATCTATGGTTATCTTTAATATATTTAATATACAGGTTTAATTTTAAAATGATATTTATTTCCAGCCCGCGATTAATTCATTAGAATCAGAAATATCAAAAATTCTTGCCATGACTTTTAAAGAAAGTTTATGAAGTTCCTGATTATTTGATGAAACGCAGTCTGGACCATCCTTATATGCGCATCGACGCTATATCTTATGCATTAACGCTGTTTGATAATAGCAATTTTAGAAGCCTCCTTTAAATTTCTATTAGAACCACTGTCGCATAATAAAAATTTTAGTTGTTCCGAATAAAAGTAAACTTATGCCTAACAAAGCAAATAACCACTTACACGCAGTAAAATATCCGGCGATATTGGCTATCCATATGCGTTTCGGATATTTTACTAGAATTGCAATAATCGAAAAATTTTCCAAGTAATCAAATATCGCAACAATAAACGGTACGATTATTAGGTAATGCATCCACGTTGTTTCAGGAAAAGTTTTTAAAAACACTTTGGCAAGCAATGCCGAAAAAGCAACGGCATACAAAAGCGGAAAACAGGTATCAAAAAATAATAAAAAATTTTTATATGCCTTTCGTCCGCTTTGTTGCTGTGAATCAATTATATAATAAGCTTCTTCCGCAGTATAGTAAAATTTCATATCAAGAATACCTTCACCGTTTGAAATAATTTTGATTCGACGAACGCTCATAGAAAAATCAAATAAATTAATAAACAGCGCGGAGGCAAATGTAAGACATAGCAGAAACAGCAATAAATTAATATTAAACGCATAAAAAACTGCATAAATATAGCGCATTTATAATCCTCCCTATTTATAAATTTTGGGTAAATAGCTAACTTTGCCTATATTATGGCATAATCAGCCTTTCCATCTGCAATGACCTTATATAGTTTTTTAAGATATCAAAACACTCTTTTAATACTTCCTTATTATGTTTTGATTTAGAAAGCATAACGCAGCCTTCTACCCCCGCTATTATAAAATTACCGATATTAATTAGATCGGCGTCCTTTGCTATAATTCTTTTTTCCTTAGCTTTAAGCAACGCCTTTTCAATGTGTACATGCCATAAAAGAAGAATTTCATCGGTCAGCCGCGAAAGATATATATCTTTTGTAGATAATTCAAGTATCAGGTTTCCGAGGGGGCAGCCGGTCTTTGAAAATTCCCCGCCTTTTTTTTCATAAAGTTTATCGATGACGGCAATGATGTTTTCTAAGGGGTTTCCGCCGCCGCCGTACAACTCGTTCCAAGTATGACTCCAGAATTCATTATAGGCGGGTTTTATCGCCTCTTCTATGACCGCTGCCGCAACGTCTTTTTTAGAGCCGAAATAGTGATAGATTAAGCCTTTGGTAGCGTTTATCCTATCGGTAATATCCTGAATGGACGTGCCTTCGTAACCTTTAGACAGCATAAGCTCGAAGGCTGCGTCTATTATCTCTTTTCTTTTTATCTCTGTTTTTTTCATCATTTTAATTAATAAATTATCTTTTTTTAATGTAAAATGCAAGCGTGCCTTCAGGCAATTTTGGGTCTTGCCCGGAGGTTTCCAAGCCGAGAAGTTCATTTCCGGACTGCCTGCAAAAAGCGGGAATATCGTTTTCCATAGAAACTTTATCCGAAAGGGCTAACAAAATATCCCCGCTTTGCATATCCTTGAACTCTTTGGATATTTTTATTATCGGAACGGAGCAACACATGCCCGTAATATCGATTTTACGGTTATTATCCATAATACACCCCCATTATTCATTATTAAAAAATATTTTAATTTTAAGAAAAATTCATCAATCGTAATATTTAACCGCATCTCTCAATTCAACTCTGGATGTTTTTATATTATTGGCGGCGCTGTCTTTTTTATAAAAGCCGATAGAGATGCCCAGAAGGAATTTTTTGCTTTCAGGCAGATTAAATATTTCTCTTAATTCATCGGGATACGCAACTAAATAAGCCTGCGGACATGCGCCTAACCCTAAATCATGGGCAGCTAACAATATATTTTGAATTAGCATTCCGGAATCAAGAATGGAATAGTGTCCCAGTTTTTCATCCATATAAATAAAAACGGCTGTTTGAGAACCAAAAAAATTATAATTATATAAAGCTATTTCTTTTCTTTTTGCGACATCGTCCCGTAAAATATCTAAAGATTCATATAATAATTTTCCCATTTCAAACATATTGGCGTTTTGCTTGTCCGGCCATGAAACCGAAGAAACAGGCATAGGAAAATCTGGATTTCCTGGGTCATCCTCCGATGCCAGTTTATAAATCCTTTTCTTAATAAATTCGCTTGTTTTGCCGGTAGAAACGGCTATTTCCCACGGCTGTGAATTTGCCCAAGAAGGCGCCCTTAAAGAAGCGGCTAAAATTTTATCGATTGTTTCTTTCGGCACGGGCTTATCTTCAAAATCTCTTTTAGACCTACGCGTAAGCAGGGCTTCGAACAGTTCCATAATTGATTGTCTCCTATTTAAAGATTTGGTTAATTTTTAATTGCAAAATATAATTAACTGGATGTATCCGCTTTATTATTGACTGATTTTGCATGGAATTTTATTAAATTTTATTATAAGTAAAGCAACTTTCAATAAATGTTAAAAAACTTACAAATTAGGAATTACCCCATCAACAATAACATGTTCTACGGTAAAGAATGCAGAGGAAGCGCTCATATTAATGAATTTAGCTTCATCTTCGATAAACATCGCGCGCAACTTCTGACCTTCCGGCGACGAAATCGCAGCAAGAAAGTCTTCCTCGGACTGCCACCAGATTTCCGCGATACCGTCATACTCATCAGACAGCCCTCTGGACTTCTTGAGATTTTCATTTAACGGAGAATCTATCGTGTGGCTCTGGACATAACGAAC
>JAKAQA010000029.1 GCA_021811805.1 bacterium
TATCTAAAGATAGGAATGACCGTAAAATAATATTTATTCATAATCGTATAAAGTACGAAGGCATAACTGATGGTATAATATAAGATATATGAATAAGAAAGAGGCGCGCGGCGCTTATTCCGCATTTAATAAGCTGTTATGTCCTATACTGGCGGTAAACGATAAATACGACGTAATATTTCTAAATAAAGCCGCGGAAGAAGTATATAAGAACAATATTAACCGCGTTAATAAATCGGACGCGGATGCGCCAAGCGCGGGCGACACGGCCGGCAAGTGCTATAAGATTTCCCACGGCTACGACAAACCCTGCTTCGAACTCGGAGAAAACTGCCCTTTAAAGGAACTTATTAATAACAGAGATAAAAACCGCACCGCCGTCAATCATAACCACAAAGGACGGTTTTATAAAGTAGAAGCATACAGGGACGGCGGGGACCGCTCCTTATTTTTGGAATCCCACGTTAATATTTCCGAGTTTATTTCGGAAATAGATATAGTTAAAAAAGCCAAAGAAGACGTAGAATTATCCGAAAAAAGGCTTAAGACGTTTTTCGACAACCTTCCCGTTCCGTCGTTAATCGTTGACGTAGAATCCGGCCTTATTATAGACGCAAACAAAAAAGCCGTAGATTTTTACGGCTGGCAGAAAGAAGAATTGCGCAATATGACCATAGCTTATATAAATCCTTTCGTGTCCGTTAAAGAAACAATAGATTTCAGGGCTAAAGCTTTAAAAGAAGGTTATAATTTTGCGGTTTTCAAACACAGGCTTAAAAACGGAAGCGTAAGAGACGTAGAGGTTATGATTTCCGGCATCGTCTATAACGGCAAGACCTATATTCAGGTTGTTATAAGCGACATTACCGAAAAAAAAGCCCTTGAAGAAAGGATTAAAGAATCGGAAGAGCTTTTCAGGACTCTGGCGGATAATATGCCGGTAGGATTAGACATGCACAGGGAGAAATTTATTTACGTCAATCCCGCATTTCAAAATATGCTCGGTTATACTTCGGATGAACTGAAAAATATGTTCTTCTGGGAATTACTGGCGGAGGAATATCAAGATGAAGCGAAAAGAGCTATCAAGGAAGGGATAGCCGATATAGGCTATAAGCATCACGTGACGTTTAAAGCGATTAAAAAATCCGGCGAAGAATTATGGACGTATATTTATGCAGGTTCGGTTAGATATAAAGGCGAAGTTGTAAGAATCGCAAGCTTTATCGATATTACCGAAATGGTTAATTTAAGGAATTCTATCGAACAGGAAAGGAACCTTTTTAAAATATTAATCGAAAATATTAATTCCGGCATAGCCTTATACGGAAAGGATAAATTTTTATACCTGAATTCCGCGCTTCTTAATTTATCCGGATTGACAAAAGAAGAGTTTCTAAATAAAAGCGTAGCCGATTTTTTCGATATAGACGAAAATCAGCTTTATTCTTCAAATGTTTCATTATTCAAAGTGCGCCATAACAGCGAATTTTCATCCCGGTTTATTTATAAATATACGGATAAAAAGGATATTGTCAGGTATATCGATTTATTCAGGACGACGGTCGTTTATAACGGGGAGGAAACCGGCCTCGCCATCTTTACCGACGTAACCGACCAGATATTCAGGGAACAGAATATACTCGTAGAAAAAGACATATATAAAGAACTTTCCGAAATCGACGCCCTGACCCAAATTTACAACAGGAGGGCTATGGACGCCAAGCTGACCGAATTTCTAAATTTAGCCAAAAGATATAACAGGCCGTTGTCCATTATAATGTTCGATATAGACAGGTTTAAAAACATAAACGATACTTTCGGCCATCCGACGGGAGATTCGATACTTAAAGAACTTGCCGGCGCCGCCAAAGAAGAACTGAGAAATACGGATTTTTTCGCAAGATACGGCGGAGAAGAGTTTATGGTTATCGCGCCCGAAACGCCTCTTAAAACGGCAAAAGAGCTTGCCGAAAGATTAAGATTGAAAGTCGGGGAACATGATTTTAAAATAGGAAGAGGCGTTACTATCAGCCTCGGCGTGGCTTCGTTAACTGACGGCGACGACGAACGCGGCATTGTACATAGGGCCGATTCGGCGCTTTATAAGGCAAAAGAGCTCGGGAGAAATTTAGTTTACAGCGAAAATTTTAATTGATTTGTTTTTTAAAATTTGATAAACTTTAAAATCTATCTGTTTAAATTAAATAAATATTAAAGCAAAGGAGCAAGCTATTTATGGCAAATCATAAATCTGCGGAAAAAAGAGCAAGGCAGACTAAAAAAAGAACGGAGCGGAATACCGGCAGTTTATCTAAAATGAAGACGGGAATTAAAAAACTTAAAGCCGCCGTTGCCGAAAACGATAAGGAAAAGGCCGCTTCGCTTTTCAACGCAAACGTATCTTATATTATGCAGTTAGCCGCAAAAAAAATAATACACGGGAATAACGCGTCGAGAAAAGTTTCTGCGCTTGCCAGACTCAAGAATACTATAAACGACTAAGCTTAAAAATAAATTCCTCGAAAATCAAATCAGGCGGATACGACGTCGTCTTAAGTTTTAAGTCGGCGTCTTCCAAAAGTTCGACAGTCTTTTTCAGTTCTCGCGCATTAAAGTTCGACAGATTTTTTATAAATTTCTTTCTCAGGAAAGGCAGAACGGAGTTGACGCTTAAAATAGTTTCGAAATCCATGCCCGACTGTTCCTGCATCTTTGCCTTGTGCAGTTTTCTTATCTCGTTATAAAGTATCGATATAATTTTTATAGGTTCTTCCCCGTCGCCGTAAATAATATTAAATATGGAAAACGCCGTTTTTAAATCCCGGTCTAAAATTTTATCCGTTAAATCGAATATATTAAATTTTTTTGAAAGGGTAATAACGGATTTGATTCTGCTTAAGGGTATTTCTTTATCCTTATCGGTTTTAGCAATCCCGGAAGCTAATTTATTAAGTTCGGAATCTATATTTAAAATATTATTTCCCGTATAGCGCATTATATAATATGCGGCTTCGTCGGAAAGCGCCATGCCTTTTTCTTTGGACAGGTTTTTAATATACGTAGGCAGTTCGCTGTCGTATAAAAGTCTTATCTTATTGAGCTTTATATAATCCTTATTTTTAGATTCCTTAAAAAATTTTGTATTCTCTTTGATTTTAGAATTTTTATAATAAAATATTACGACCGTATCCGGAGAAGGAGATTTTATATATTCCAGCATATTTTCGTCGTTAAGGAACGAATCGTCGAAATCTTCCACCTGGACGATTCGTTTTTCTGAGAATACCGGATAGCTTCCAGCTATATTTAAAAATTCGGATAATGACGGAGATATCAGCCTGTCGAAATTAAAATCGAACTGCTCTTTTTTTAAAACCGAGGATTTTATTTTTTCTATTTCTTTATTTATCCTGAACGCGTCTTCGCCGTAAAAAAAATATATTAGGACTTGATTTTTCATATGCAATAAATTTTATAACAAAAAAGATTTTTTTAAAAGTTCATAAAGTTATAGGTTGACTTTTTTTATGTATTTTATTATCATAATTTTATTATGATGACGTTTTTAACGATTTTATTAATAGTGTCGGCCGTGTTTCTGGTTATCGTGATTCTTATGCAGCAGGGAAAAGGGCAGGAGATGGGCGCCGTTTTCGGCGGAAGTTCGCAGACGATTTTCGGAGCGTCCGGAGCCGGTAATTTTTTAACTAAAGCTACGGCCGTTATAGCTATAATTTTTATGAGTTCGGCTTTTTTTATATCGTATATTTCGGCGAAAAAGCAAAACCCTATATCGATTAAAAGCTATATTTCCAAGACTGCACCGGCGGCCGCAAAATCTTCTTTGCCTGCAGCTGCGCCGAAACAGGCTAAAGCGGTTTCTAAAAGCGCCGCTAAATAAATTTAAGCAGCGCATTTGCTTTTATAAGCACTGGGTTTATTTATATGATGCCGAAGTGGTGGAACTGGTAGACACACCATCTTAAGGGGGTGGCGGACAAAATCCGTGCCGGTTCGATTCCGGCCTTCGGCACCACCTATAAAGCAGCCTTTTTAGACATAAGCAGGATAAATTCCCTCAAAAAAGCCGTATTGTAAAGTTCGGAGTTTCTCTCCATCAGGTTTAACGCGTCCGATACGCTCAGTTTAATCCTGTATGGCCTGTTTCTCGTAAGCGAATCGAATCTGTTGGCAATAATTAAAATCTTTCCGTATGCCGAGATATCTTCTTCCATTTTGCCGAAAGGATAGCCCGAGCCGTTAGAGGCTTCATGATGCTCTAACACTCCGTCTATTATATTAATGTTATCTATTCCATTCGTTATTAAAATTTCTTTTGAATATATAGGATGCTTCTGAATTTCATAAACTTCACTTTCGGACAAACCGTTTTTAGATAAAAGTTCCTTTGTTATCTTTAATTTTCCTATATCATGGATAAGTCCGCAAAGACCTATTTCGTAAAGAGATATTTTATTTGAAAAACCGAGCCTGTTTGCTAAAGCCATCGAATATATGCTGACGTTCATTCCGTGTCCTACTTCGTTATAATCGTAACTCGAAAGATTTAAAAGGTTCATAAAAGCAAATTCACTCATTAATAAATATTCTATGGTCGTTTCAATAGACTTTTTAACGTTTTCTTGGTTATCCCTAAGATTTCCGGTAGTGATTACGTACTCGGCATAAACCTTGGAATATATATAAATTTTTACGGCTTTTTCTTCAAAATTAGTGTCGGGCGATTTCATAATAGTTTCGATATGTTCTAGGATGTCGTTGTCGTATTTTTCTTTGTCTTTCGTCTCGATATAAAGATTATCCACTCCGTTGTTCTTAAGCCTTAAAGCATCGCTTTGGGCAAAGATAAGCGCTTTAGACCTGTACAGGATATAATTTCCGCCGGATTTTATATAAAGGGGATAATCGGAATTTTTGCCGAAAATCAAACTTTCGATTATGATTGGAGTATATTGAGTTTTTTCCATTCCCGTTTATTATTTTATTTTTTTTAGACAATTTCGCATTTTAGTCCTTTTTTGCGAACGCCTTCTTTAAATTCTTCGGCCTGCTTTTTTTCTCCCACTATGGTTCCGTAATGCATAGGAATTGAAGTGTCGGCTTTAATTTTAGAAGCGGCTTCTACCGCCTCGGCCGGGGTCATAACGTATGTGCCGCTTACGGGGATGAATAATAAATCTATTTTTTCGCTTGCAAGGCCGTCCATTTCGGGTATATGGTCTGTATCCCCCGTGTGATATATTTTAACGCCCTTAAAAGTTACTATAAAGCCGAGTTTTTTATCTTCTTTAGGATGATAAACTTTCCCGGGCTCCCTGAATTTATTAATATTATAAGCGGGAACGCCCTTTATATGCAAATCTTTAAAATCGATAGAGTCTCCCGGGCGTATAATCACTATTTTATTATCGTATAATCCGTCTATTTCGCCGCCGGTCATTTCATTCATAAATAAAACCGTCGAATCTTTAATGACCTTATGAATATCGTCGGGAGAAAAATGGTCGAAGTGTTCGTGCGATATAAATATATAATCGGCCTTCGGTTCGTCCCCGTGCAATTTAAAAGGGTCGAAGTATATATTTATGCCGCCGCCTTTTACCAAAAAACTGTCGTGGCAGAATCTTGTTATCTCAAGTCCTTTATAGTTAAACATATAAACCTCCGAATATAAATTGGATTAACCTTTTTATAATTTTATCACAATTTTCACCTATTTGTTAAAATCTTAAAAATATTTTGATATTATTGAGGTATAATAATTTATATAAATATATATTGTAATTATATGCAGTTGTCGTATATAATAATTTATTGTTATGCAGTTTGTTTATACTATATAGGTCGTTTTAATTTAACCTACGGGGTGAAAATTATGAAAAACATGAAAATTAAAAAAAGTTTACTATTTTTAACGGCTTTCGCCGGAATTTTCATTTTATTTTTAAGCGGATTTACGGCGTATTATTCTTCGCCGGCATATTCCGAGGGATATTACGGCATAGGCGTCGCAACTCCTAATTTTGCTTTTTCTTTCGGCAACGGCGTAAATGCCTATGAAGCTCCGATTTACGGAGGCTACATTTACGGATATAACGGTTATTATTACAGATGGTTGAACGGCGGATGGGTTTATGCCAACGTATATGCAGGTCCGTGGTATCCGGTAACCGCGGGGATTTATCTGCCTGGAATATTGGCTTTTGGTCCGCCTCCGCCCGTCGTGGCTTACCCGGGGTATTTTTCCTGGTGGAGAGGCAATATAGGTCCTTGGTACAGGTATCATCATCCGGGTTGGTGGGGCAGGCATCATATGTTCTTAAGAAATTATAACGTATGGCACGAACATGAAGGTCGTTTTTACAGGAATCATCCGTATCAAAACTGGAGGATGAGGAGGCCTTTCGAACACGGAGGTCCCGCTTTCAGAGGGCAGGGTCCAAGAGGCCGTTTACAGCAGGCGCGACACGGAGGGCCTAAGCATAAAGGCAGAGACCATAACGGCAAAGGGCGTAGAAACATCAATAGGAATCACGGCTCATACTAAAATACTGTTTAATTTTAAAATTCAATAATCAATAAAGGGCAGGAGAGTTTTATGGCAAATTTAAGGGTTGCGATAAACGGGTTCGGAAGGATAGGCAGAAACGTTTTTAGAATATTTCAGGGAATGATTGCCAAAGGAGAACGGATTGAAATAGTCGCCATTAACGATATTACCAACCCGCAGGTGCTTGCCCATCTGCTTAAATACGATTCCGTTCACGGCAAAGCAGGTTTTTACGTTGGATACGATATAGACCATATAATTGCGGATAACAGGGAAACTTTGATTACGGCGATAAAAGACCCGGCGGAACTTTTGTGGAAACATCTAGGCGTCGATTTAGTTATCGAATCTACCGGACTTTTTACCAAAAGAGGCGATGCGGAAAAACATCTGCATGCCGGAGCCAAAAAAGTTTTGATTTCCGCTCCTGCCCACGACCCCGATGCTACGATAGTGCTCGGAGTCAACGATAAAATTTACGATAAAAATAAACACTTTATCGTGTCTATGGCTTCATGCACAACAAACTGTCTTGCTCCCGTCGCTAAAGTATTGCATGAAAATTTTACGATAGAAAAAGGCAACATGACTACCGCCCATTCTTACACTAACGACCAGAGGATATTAGATTTGCCGCATAAAGATTTAAGAAGGGCGAGAGCCGCTTCTTTGTCTATCATCCCGACTACGACGGGCGCGGCAAAAGCCCTTTGCGAAGTACTTCCGGAACTTAAGGATAAACTGGACGGTATGTCTTTGAGGGTTCCTACGCCCGATGTTTCCATTAACGACCTTGTATGCAAGGTTTCTAAAAAGACTTCCGTTTTGGAAGTCAATTCAAAATTAGAGGAAGCTTCCGAAACTTATCTCAAAGGAATTCTCGCTTTCAGCAAAGAACCTTTGGTTTCCATAGATTATATAGGCGACCCGCACTCTTCCATAGTCGATTCTTTAAGCACGAAAGTTATCGGGGACGACCTCGTTAAGG
This sequence comes from bacterium, assembly GCA_021811805.1. GTDB lineage: Bacteria > SZUA-79 > SZUA-79 > Acidulodesulfobacterales > Acidulodesulfobacteraceae > Acidulodesulfobacterium_A. The sequence goes on from JAKAQA010000029.1 coordinate 7,563, forward strand.
TTCTTGCGTGGTACGATAACGAGTGGGGATATTCGACAAGGCTTGCCGAAACGGCCGTTTTTATGATGAAATAAGGAAAGGAAAATCCCGGATGAACAATATTGTTTATATCGATGAAATAGACATAAGAAATAAAACCCTGCTTATCAGAGTGGATTTTAACGTTCCTCTCGACCAGAACGGCAATATTACGGACGATACGCGCATAAGGGCGGTTCTTCCGACTTTAAATTACTGCCTCGACGAAAACACGAAAGTCGTATTAATGTCGCATATGGGAAGGCCAAAAGGTAAAAAAGTTCCCGAACTTTCGCTGATAGTAGTGGCAAAAAGACTGAGCAGGCTCTTAGACAAAGAAGTTAAATTCGTGGGAGACTGCATAGGCGAACTCGCGGAAAATACCGTAAAAACAGCCGGTTTCGGCGATATTATACTTCTCGAAAATTTAAGGTTTTACCCCGAGGAAACGAGCAACGACGACGTATTCGGCAAAAAATTAGCTTCTCTCTGCGATATTTACGTCAACGACGCATTTGCCACCGCGCACAGGTCGCATGCTTCCAATGTCGCTGTTACAAAATTCGTAAATACGTGCGCAGCCGGTTTTCTTATAAGAAAAGAGTTGAATTATTTTACGAGAGCCGTAGAAAACCCTATGAAGCCTTTTGTAGCAATCGTAGGAGGAGCAAAAGTTTCCGGGAAAATAGAGGTTTTGTCTAATTTAGCCGACAAAATAGACAAATTAATTATCGGCGGGGCGATGTCCAATACATTCCTTAAAGCGTTAGGGCACGACGTGGGAAGTTCGCTGGTAGAAGACGAAATGCTGGAATACGCCAAAAAAACTCTTGAGAAAATAAACGAGAAGAAAATAAAACTTTATCTCCCGGTCGATGCGGTCGTAGCAGACAAATTAGCGCCCGACGCGGAAACTAAGGTTACGACTATTCAGGAGATTCCTAAGGGCTGGATGGCTTTGGATATCGGCCCTGCAACGGTTACCCTTTTTACGGAAGCTATCCAGAATGCTAAAACTATCGTATGGAACGGGCCTATGGGCGTATTTGAAATGGATGCGTTCAGCAGGGGAACTTTTGCTCTGGTTTCAAGCGTTGCAAACGCCTATGCTTTAACGATAGTAGGAGGCGGAGATACCGACGTCGCATTGCACAGGGCGGGCGAATTTGCAAAAATGTCGTATGTTTCTACCGGAGGCGGAGCGTTTCTCGAACTTCTGGAAGGAAAGAAACTGCCGGGTATAGAAGCGTTAATAGACTGTTCCAAAAAAAATAATTTAAAACAGCAGGCCGTAAAAATATAATTAATTAATTAATGAAAAAAAAATTAATCGTATTAATTTCCGTTTTTATCCCCGTTCTTATATCGGACCAATTATCGAAGTATTTTATAAATAACGGAATACCGTTAATAGATAAAATAACCGTAATAAGCCATTATTTTAATATAGTCCATATAGACAACACCGGGGTTGCGTTCGGATTTATGAGCGGATATTCGGCCATGTTCATAATATTTCTTACGGCATTAATAATTGCGGCCGTAACATACTTTTTATTCAAGACGAAAATTAATTCCAACTTATTTATAATATCTTCTTCTTTAATTATTTCCGGCGCATTTTCAAATCTTTTAAGCAGGATTTTTCAGAGATACGTGGTGGATTTCCTGGATTTTCACATTTACGGCTACCACTGGCCGAGTTTTAATATAGCGGACAGTTCTGTTGTCGTCGGAACTATACTGCTTTTTATATCGGTCATAAAATATATTTAAAATTTGGAATATTAATTTAATTTAAATGAAAATTTTGGAAGATAAAAATTACGATTTTAATAGCGTAGAAAGCAAATGGCAGTCTTTCTGGGAAAAGGAAAATACTTTTTCCGTAAAGAACACCGCAGGCGATAAACCTAAATTTTACTGCTTAGAAATGTTTCCGTATCCTTCGGGCAGAATTCATATGGGACATGTCAGGAACTATGCCATAGGAGATGCCGTCGCCAGATTCAAGAGATTAAAGGGTTTTAACGTGCTCCACCCTATAGGATTCGACAGCTTCGGACTTCCCGCAGAAAACGCCGCGATTAAAAATAAAACCAACCCCGCTCTCTGGACTAAAAATAACATAGATTATATGATAGGACAGCTGAAAGAGCTCGGGTTTTCATACGACTGGAACAGGCTCGTGATAACTTCGGACCCGGAATATTATAAGTGGGAGCAGTTATTTTTTCTGCAGATGTTTAAAAAAGGTCTGGCTTATAAAAAGATTTCCAACGTCAACTGGTGCGATTCCTGCAATACTACCCTTGCCAACGAACAGGTGGAAGACGGCAGGTGCTGGAGATGCGGCAGTAACGTAAATATAAAAAATATGGAGCAGTGGTTTTTTAAAATAACCGCTTATGCCGAAGAACTGCTTAATGATTTGGACGGATTGGACGGCTGGCCGGATAAAGTCAAAACTATGCAGAGGAACTGGATTGGAAAAAGTTTCGGCTTAACCGTGAATTTTAAAATAGTCGATTCGGACGAAAATAATGGAGGCGAAAATTGTGTAGAAATATTTACTACCCGTCCCGATACTATATTCGGCGCTACTTATATTGCAATGTCGCCGTTTCATCCGCTTGCAAAAAAATTGATTAAAACTGCCGAAAAAACAGCCGAGCTGGAAAGAATTACCCGCAATTCGTTAATATCCAAGGATGTTGCCGAAAAAGAGGGTTTTTTTACCGGTTCTTATGCTATTAATCCTTTTAACGGAAAAAAGATACCGGTATATGTCGCAAACTTTGTTTTAATGGATTACGGAACCGGCGCCATAATGTCGGTTCCGGCTCACGACACCCGCGATTACGAATTTGCCGAAAAATACGGAATTGAAATAATCAGAGTAATTAAACCCGTGGCGCCGCAGGAAGGAAATAAAAGCGAAAATGCCGAAGAATCGGAAGGACTGCCTTTTACAGCTCCCGGAACCCTTATTAATTCAGGAGAGTTTGACGGACTTTTTTCGGAAGAAGCAAAAGAAAAAATTTCCGCATATGCCGAAAAAAAGGGAATAGGAAGGAAAGTTACTAATTACAGGCTCAGGGACTGGGGAATATCGAGGCAGAGATACTGGGGTTGCCCTATACCCATAGTATATTGCGAAAAATGCGGAACAGTACCTTTAAACGAGAGCGACCTGCCTTTAGTGCTTCCGGGAGACGCCCCGTTTACCGGCGAAGGAGTTTCGCCTTTAAAAAAGCTCGAATCGTTTGTAAACGTAAAATGCCCTAAATGCGGCGGCAACGCGAAGCGCGAAACGGATACTATGGATACGTTCGTGGAATCTTCGTGGTATTTTTTAAGATATACACTTTTGGACAGGAAAGAAGAAGTCCCTTTCAAAGACGAGGATGTGGCCTACTGGCTGCCCGTGGACCAATATATAGGCGGAGTCGAGCATGCCGTTATGCATCTTTTATATTCAAGATTTTTTGTTAAAGTTTTAAGGGATTTAGAATATTTTAAATTAAACGAGCCTTTTAAAAATCTCCTGACGCAGGGAATGGTGGTAAAAAACGGCGCAAAGATGTCGAAATCCAAAGGCAACGTAGTCGACCCCGACGGGCTTATTAAAAAATTTGGAGCCGACACCGTAAGATTGTTCGTTCTTTTTGCCGCTCCGCCCGAAAAAGACCTTGAATGGAACGATTCCGGAGTCGAAGGGGCTTTCAGGTTTATTAACAGGTTTTACAGAACGGTAATCGCGGGTTCGGAAATCCTTAAGGATTTGGACGGCAATTCCGAACCTTTTATTTATAAAACCTTAACAAACGATATAAATCACAATATTAAAGAAATTATTTATAAATTAAGCAGGATAATCGAGAAAACGGAAATAGAAATGGAAGGACGCTATCATTTTAATACCGTCATAAGTTCTTCTATGGAGTTAATTAACGAATTTAACGACTTTATAACCGACGAAGCCTTTAAAAAAGATGTTATGAGCAAAGCCGATAAATATTTGCTTAAATATTTTTTAAACTCCGTTATTTTAATACTGTATCCTTTTATTCCTCATGTCTGCTCCGAAGCGTTCGAAATATTAAATGCTTCTTTAATAGAAAAAGAGCCGTGGCCCGAAAAAATTGATGCCGGTTATGTCCGGGAAAATTGCAATATAGCCGTGCAGGTAAACGGAAAAATGCGAGACCTTATAGTTGCGGATATAGATTCGGATGAATCCGCGGTGCTTAAGATTGCCTTGGACAGCGCCAAAATAAAAAAATACGTCGAGGATAAAAGCCTCATTAAAAAAACGATATACGTTAAAAACAAGCTGTTGAGCATAATAATATGAAAAATAAACTTATACTTTTTATTTTTATTTTAATTGCCGCCGGTTTTTCTACCTCCTGCGGGTTCAGGATTTTAAACGGAAAAGAAGGTTCCGTTAAGAAATATAACGATATCTCGCAGATATACATAAAACCTTTTAAAAATTTAACCTATAAGAGCGGAGCGGGGGTATATTTTTCCAATAATATCGCAAATTATCTTAACGTTCAGTCCGATATGTTTACGTCCAATAAAAACGACGCGCTTTACTATTTAACGGGGAAGATTACCTCTATACAGAACAGCGTAATGTCTTATACCGGAGTTGCCGCGGCGGTGGATTACATGCTCACCGTAAACGTGACGGTAAGCATGTACGGCACTAACGGGAAGATAATTTTCAGGAATGCCGCCTTTTCTTCGGGGGCAGCATACTATAATTATATTAATCCGCTTACAGCCCATAAACAGGAAAAAACGGCGATAGAAACGGCATCTAAAAGAATAGCCAGAAAAATCGTAATATATATAGAGACTAAAAAATTAACCTCATACTAATTAAATCCTCTTATTTCCTTATATATAGTAAGAGTAATTTTTGCGAATAAATAACCTAAAATGCCGCCGGCGATTACGTCCAAAGGGTAATGTTCTCCGTCGTAAACGCGGGAAAAGGCTACCGCAAACGCAAGAATATATAATAATTTTTTGCGTTTCGGAAATATATAGGAAAGAGCTACAGCGAGAGAGAAAGCGGTTACGGAATGGCCGGAAGGAAAAGACCGTTCGGTCAGATGCCTCCCCAGCAGGTTTATATGGACGGCGCCCGTTTTTATCAGTTTATGAAGAGCTACGGCCGGCCTAGGCCTGTTTACGGCCCTTTTTATTATAATATCGAATATACCGGGAACAATTTGGGTTAAAAAAAGCAGAAGGAACGATTCTTTAAATTTCGGACGGTTATAAAAATAAACATAAACGAGGACAAGCCAGTAAACAACCCAGCCGTTGCCGAGATACGTAACCGCTCTCATATTGTCGTTCAATAGGGAAAAATGAAAGTTGTCGTTTATCAGCAGAAAAAGGGCCGTATCTAAACGGAGAATATAGGAAAGCATAAATTTTATATTTTGATTTTATAGTTTATTAAGATATAATTTTAATAGAATAATTTGCTAAGCGCAACAACAATTATACTTATCGGTAACAGGCAATAAGAAAAAGGGGTATTAAGATATGCAGGCGGTTATAATGGCGGGAGGTTTCGGAACAAGGCTTAAGCCTTTGACCAATAACGCTCCGAAGCCGATGATACATATCGCGAACAAACCGATGATGGAGCATGTTATTAATCTCCTTAAAAAGTACGGAATTAACGATTTAATAGTCCTGCTGTACGTCCAGCCCGAACTTATAAAAAATTATTTTAAAGACGGAACCGATTTCGGCGTAAAAATAGAATACGTTCTTGCCGAAGAAGATTACGGGACGGCGGGGGCTGTAAAAAATGTCGAAAATATAATAAAAGATGACGACTTCGTCGTAATCAGCGCTGATATCATTACCGATATTAATCTAAGCAGGCCTATAGATTTTCATATAAGCAGGAAAAGCGATGCCACTATAGTTCTTACAAGAGTCGAAAATCCGCTTTCTTTCGGGATAGTAATTGCCGACAGCGAAGGAAGGATTACCAAATTTCTCGAAAAGCCCACATGGTCCGAAGTATTCAGCGATACTATAAATACGGGAATTTATATTTTAAATAAGTCTGCGTTAAAAATAATTCCCGAAAAAAGCGAGTTCGATTTTTCTAAAGACCTTTTCCCTATACTTTTGAAAGAAAATAAAAATCTTTTCGGGCATATATCGTCGGGCTACTGGAAGGACGTAGGCACTCTTTCGGAATACAGGCAGAGCCAGTTAGACATTATAACCGGAAAGATAGATTTGAATATCGAGGGAGAATCCATTCCCGATAAAAATATAAAAATAGGCGGAAAAAGCATTATAGACATAAGCTGCGACGCTGAAAATTCCATATTCGGAAAAGACGTCCATATTCTTCAGAATTGTAAGATAAAAAATTGCGTTATAGGAGATAACTGCACTATAGGAGAAGCCACCCAGATAAGCGGTTCGGTTATAGGCAAGGGTTCGAAAATAGGCTCGAACTGCGATATTCAGGAAGCCGTATTAGGATATAAATCGGCTGTGGGGAATAATGTTTTTATAGGCTCCGGAGCCGTAATATCCGACGTATGCCATATAGGCAACGGCGCGGTTATAAATCCTAACGTCAAGATATGGCCTTATAAAAACGTGGAAGACGGCGCCATATTATCGGAAAGCCTTATATGGTCGGATAAATGGAGCGCAAAAATATTCGGACAATACGGGATAACCGCCCTGGCAAATTTAGAAGTTACTCCTGAGTTTGCGTCTAAACTGGGAGCGGCATTCGGGGCGACGATAGGTAAAAACAGGACGGTTTCCGTATCCCGCGACAGCCATAAGACCTCCCGTCTTTTTTCAAGGGCCGTTATGTCCGGCGTTCTTTCGGTAGGCGCCAACGTCAACGATTTCAGCGATACCCCTATTTCTATAGTCCGCTATCAGGCAAAACAGTTCAAAAGTTCCGGCGGCATACACGTCAGAAAACATCCGTTCGATAAAAAACTTTTAAACATAAAATTTTTCGATTCAAACGGTTTAGATTTATCTACCCTCGGAGAACAAAAAATAGAAAGGCTGTTTTTCAGGGAAGATTATGCGAGAGTCGGTTCGGAAGATACGGGAGAGATATTTTATCCTACGCACGGAACGGAATATTATACCGACGGTTTTCTTAATACGATAGACGCCGATAAAATTATAAAGAGAAAAT
>JAKAQA010000002.1 GCA_021811805.1 bacterium
TCCCGTGCATGTTCTTTATATAAAGAAACACCGGAATGAATTTTTCGTTCTGCGCGCCAGATTTCATCAGCTTTTCTAGCGGATAAAAAACCGGTTTTATAAAATCGCCCAATGCCGAGCCGCTGAAGAAGAATTTTAAAAACTCGTCGATAGGACGGTTTAAATAGCCGACGAGATTATATCCTCCCGCAAGTTCGGTTAAGGACTTGTTTATGAATTTAATCAGGTTGTTTTCGTCAGTAATTAAAATTCCTAAAGGCAGGCTTTCCAGGACGGTATTAAGGTTCTCCTTTAAATCTTTTATTTCTTCTTCGAGGTTTTTATAATACTCCGAAAGTTTTTGAGAAGCGGCTTCGAAGGATTCAAAAGCCTTTTTGAGCTCTTCCCCCGTCGGCTCCGCGGCGGGCCGGTCTTCGGCCTGCTTCTGCGCCGCCGGCGGTTTGTGCGCATTCGGCAATCCGGCGCCGCCCGATTCTTCCGTTCCGATTTTTTCATCCGTATTCATAGGGGAAATTTTATCATAATTTCAAGGTAAAATTATTTTTTTTATTATTTTTTATTATTTATAATATAATATATAGTTAATATGAGTCAAAATAAAATCGGCGGTTTAAATATGTCCGACGGCATCGGGAAACAGGATAGTCCGGCGGACAGGATTCTGATAGTTGACGACGACCCGCATATGCGCTCCGCATTGAGCCTGAGCCTTAAAAAGACCGGTAGGGAAGGGGATATTTTTGCTTCGGCGGAAGAAGCGTTAAAATTTCTGGACGGGCTGGACGGGACTGCGGCAGGAAAAGGCGGCGGCTATTTTCTTATATTATCCGATTTAAGCCTTCCCGGAATGGACGGAATTTCTTTTTTAAGCGAAATAAAAAGGCGCGCAGCGTTTAAGTCGATTCCTTTCGTTATCATTACCGCATACGGAACGGTGGAAAGCGCGGTTTCAGCTATGAAATCCGGCGCGGCGGACTATCTGCTGAAGCCTTTCGATATTTCCGATTTTGAAAAGATGCTGAAAAATGCGGAAAAAATTTCCGCATACGAGGCTCTTAAAAAAAATGCCACAGGAGCGGATGCGGATGCGGACGATAAATCCGGTTTTATCTGCGAATCGGCGGCAATGAAAAAAATAGGCGAATATATTAAAGCGGTGGCCGGCGCAGACGCCACCGTCCTTATAACCGGCGAATCCGGAACGGGAAAGGAAGTCGCGGCAAAAAGAATACATAATTTGAGCAAAAGAAAAGGTAAGTTTATCGGCGTCAACTGTTCCGCCATAGTGTCAACCCTGCTCGAAAGCGAACTTTTCGGACACGAAAAAGGGGCGTTTACCGGCGCAGTTTCTTTAAAAAAAGGAAAGTTCGAGCAGGCGGACGGCGGAACTATTCTGCTGGACGAGATTGCCGAAATGGCTCAAAATCTTCAGGCGAAAATACTCAGGGTCATTCAGGAAAAGATTATAGACAGGGTAGGAGGGGACGAACCCGTTCCCGTAAACGCAAGGGTCATCGCCGCTACCAATAAAGACATAGAAAAAGCCGTAGCCGAAGGAAGTTTCAGGGAAGACCTTTTTTACAGGCTTAACGTAATCCGCCTGCACCTGCCGCCTCTGAGGGAAAGGAAGGAAGATATAATTCCTCTCGCAAAATATTTTACTTCGGCATATGCGAAAAAATATTTCAGGGAAATTTCGGGCATTACCGAAGAAGGGCAAAATTACCTGCTTTCGCTTAATTTTCCGGGCAATATAAGGGAGCTCGAGAATATAATAGAAAGAGCCGTTATACTGGCGCAGAAAGATAATTATTTAGACGTCCGCCATTTCGGGAGTTTCGCCGGAATCGACGAAAACGGCGGCGCGGGAAACGAAAGCGCCGTAAACGCAGACGCCGCAAATAGAAGCGGTATTGCCGTTTCTACTTTTAACATTAAGGAAATGGAAGAAAAACTTATTATGGCCGCCCTCGAAGAAACCGGCGGAAACCGCACTAAAGCGGCGGAAAAGCTCGGTATTACCTCCCGAACCCTCAGAAATAAACTAAAAGAATTAAAAATAGCCGCAGATTAGCAATATCTCCCTCTTTATATAATTTGGCACGATGTTTGCATAATTACATATCGAAGGCAAAAAGCCTTTAGAATAGGAAAAATTTTCCTGTTATGCTTTAAATATTGTCATATAATATATAAATATAATAAGTTACGGAGGGAATAAAAATGTCGGTCAATTCGTTATTTGCGCCAACTACGACTACAAACGCAGGTTCGGTCGCGTCTTCGGCGGCAAGCGCCGCGGCTAATACCGCAAATTCATCCAATCCTAACGGCAGTCTCGTAAGCGCGACTACTTTTATGCAGTTAATGGTTCAGCAGTTAGAAAACCAGGACCCGCTAAATCCTCAGTCCAGTTCGGATTCTCTTGCACAGCTTGCGCAGTTCGATTCGTTGAACCAGTTAAATTCAGTTAATTCCAATCTTCAGGCAATTGTGTCCGACCAAAATCAGGCAACCCTCGGGAGCGCCGTAAATATGGTAGGGCATTCGGTTCAGGCAAGCGGAAACGCATTCGGCTTTTCGAGCGGAAGCGCCGCAAACCTTAACTATTCTCTGCCAAGTAATGCAAGTTCGGTCAGTATGGATATATACAATTCATCGGGAAATCTCGTTTACAATACGAATCTCGGAGCGCAGAGCGCGGGTACCCAGTCTTTTACCTGGGACGGAACGGAAAACGGCGGACAGGCGGCTCCTTCGGGAAATTATACTTTCTCGGTCGGCGCTACCGGTTCAGGCGGAGCGGCTATTGCGCCTTCTACCTTTACGCAGGCGACGGTAACGGGGCTTTCGACTTCATCGACCGGCGCGGTCCAGCTCGAACTCAGCAACGGTTCTACGGTTCCGCTGTCGAGCGTTACGAACGTTAATTAAAAAAGTTAATAAAATAAAAAATTATGTCGATTCAGTATTATAAGGGAGGAATGAAAAATGGGCGTAAATGCGCTTTTTACGGCGGTGTCGGGATTAGATTCAAACCAGACTTATCTCGGCGTTATAGGCAACAATATAGCAAATTCGAATACGATAGGGTTTAAAAGCTCGAATCCGATATTCGAAAACTTGGTCAGCCAGACGCTGAGCGGCACGTCGAATTCGCAGGAGGGTCTGGGAACCGACGTTTTTTCCATTCAACAGCAGTTTACGCAGGGCGCTATGGAAAACACTTCTAATCCTTTAAATATGGCGGTTGACGGCAACGGATTTTTTATAGTCCAGGCGCCTAACGGTTCGACTTACTATACGAGGAACGGCACTTTCAGCGAAAACGCGAAGGGTCAGATAGTAGATTCGACCGGACAAAACGTAGTTATGGGTTATGCGTTAAATTCCGCTGGAATCGCTACCGCCGGCACGCCCAGCGCTATAACGTTAAATACCGGCGCAATCGCGCCTCTGGCTACGACTACGGCAAATCTGACGGCAAATCTTAATTCCAATATTTCGCCGCAGACTACGCCTACGACAACGACTGGAACATTTATGGGGGGTTATCTGACATCAAACGCTACTACAGGGTCTTCAACATTGGATGTTGCAATGACATATAATGGTACTCCTGGAAATGCGCCTACCTCTTTACTTATCGGTAACGGCGATGGAACTAGCAACCTATATAGCGTATTATCTTATACTGATAATTATGGAAATATATTTAAGCAAACAGGGGGGCAATGGACTGTATCTACTTTAGGAGTAGGAGCGGGTAATCCTTACACTGCCACAGGGGAGACCATAAATGATCAAACCGCTCCACTCAATATAACAAGTACTAATATTACTTCCGTTACGCTTTCATCATCTTTGACAAGCAATATTCTGGAAAATACTGCAATTTCCCAGCAAAATCTTGGAATTACAAATACATCCGGCATTTTTTCAGGTTCAGATATTCAGATAAATACAAACGATAGTACCGCCGCTAATGCTTATCAATTTTTAAATACCGTAGCGAATGTCCCTTCTAGCGGCAACAGCGTTAATTTATCTAATGCAATGCCTATCTTGTCGGGCGGTTCCTTTACCGCCGGCGGTCAAGTTATATCTGGTCCCGCCAATGATTATTATTCCACGACTATTAATGTTTACGACTCTTTGGGAAATTCTCTGCCGATGACCGTAACTTTTGCTCCATCGCCATCCGCTTCAGGAGATTGGAATGTTTATTACAACATTAACGGAACCGCCGCTCAAAGGTCATCTTTCTCTAGCATAACAGCAACTTCAGCTCCTGCTTATGATGTCAAATTCAATTCTAACGGTCAAATTACATCTGGAATATCGCAGACTTTAACCGATGTTCCCAATTACGTAACCGGAGCAACCGGGCTTCCTGACGGTGCGGCGCAACCGCTAAGTATCGCTTTAAATTTAACTAACCTGACGCAGTATGCCGCGACATCCGCTACTACCGCATTTACCCAGAACGGTTATGCGACCGGAACGCTTACCAGCTTTACGGTAGACCAGAACGGCAGGGTTTCGGGACAGTTTTCCAACGGCCAGACGGAATATTTATATCAGGTAGCCCTTGCAAACTTTATCTCTCCTACTGGACTTACTTCAGAGGGCAACAGCCTTTACGCCCAGACCTTTGCGTCCGGCCAGCCCGCAGTGGGAGTAGCAAATTCTGGTAACTTCGGTTATATTACCGATTCGGCGCTGGAGCAGTCGAACGTCGATATCTCATCTGAGTTTACTAATATGATAGTGGCGCAGAATGCTTACGTCGCAAATTCTAAAGTTTTGACTACGGAAAATTCCGTATTGACGGCTCTCGAAAGCTCGGTGCAGTAATTTTAATAATAAAATTATAATAGTATAAAACTATGTTCGGTAATCTTGCTTTAAACTTATCGGTGGATGCAGGGCTTTCGTTAGTGAACGACGTTATGAACGCCGTTTCGGAAAGCGCTTCGAGCCAGCCGCTTTCTTTGTCGGGCGGTGCGGGTGCCGGTTACGGCTCGTCGGGTTTCGGCGGGCAGGAGTCGTTCGGCGAAATGCTTAATAATTCTATAGACAACTTGTCTAATGCCGCTTCTGCCGTTTTGGGCGGCAATCAAAATCAAAGCCCGGCAGTCCAGCCTCAGCCCGCAAGCGGTTCGTCTAACCCTTACGGCAGTCAGCTTAATAATGCTTCCGATACGGCCGCTCCGACGTCCGTTTCGACGGCTGAACGACAGGCAAACGCAGGAGTAAATTCCGGCGGCAATAATTCCGCCGGCAGCCGAACGGGGAATAATATAGGCGACAGTTCTTCCAATAATATTTCTTCATCCGGTCAGCCGGCAAATAATACGGTTAACGCAGGAACAAATTCAGGCAATAACGCCTCAAGCGGCGCCACTAAAGCCTCTAATTCGTCCGAGGGCAGGTCTGCAGGCGGCACGGCTAACGGCAATTCTCAGAAAACTTCAAATAGCGCAGGCTCTTCATCTAAACATTCCGTTAAACATGATACAGGAAATAACGCAGGTTCAACAGGCAGCGGCAATTTAGCCGACGCACAGGCCGTTTATTTTATGGGAAATACAAACGCTAATATCGACGTCCATGCCCCTTCCTCAAAAAAAGGGGATAATGCCGCAAGCGGCAAAGCCGAGGGGACGGGGGCGGGAGGAGCAAACGTAAAACCTGGAGCTAAAACTCCATTATCCGCGGCGGATGCTTTATTATCAAACAGCCCCGCCGGTTTAAACAGTCGGCAATCTCAAAGTGCTGACAGTCAGGACGGGGGGAACTTCGCCGGCAATTCTTCCGGCAAAACTTTTTTGTCGGCTTTTTCCGATAATGCCGGCAGGAAAATCGCCGATAATGCCGCCGTTCAAAGCGCACCCGTCAAAACCGGCGATACGGCCGATAAAAATGCCGTAACCGGCAATAATCAAAATAATCAAAACATTTTAAATAAAATAACGGAAAACAAAACAAACGCGGCGCCGAACGCAAGTATCGCTTCAAATGCCTCCGCATCGGTAAAATCGGCTGTTTCAAACGCAAATACCGCAAATACGAATACCGTAAATACCGCAAACGCAAATGCCAAAACCCTCATTAAAGATGCCGCCGTTAATGCGCTTAATTTAAGCGTTCTAAGCGGGGAAGCAAAACCGGCTCTTTCAGCGGCGGACGGAAAAAATATCGAATCGTTATCCGCCGGAGCTTCCAAAGCCGGGGATTCGGGTTCCGTTTCTTCAAGCCTTTTCGATGCGGCAGGTTCTGCGGTTTCCGCCTCCGCCGGTTCGGGTTCGGCCTCTGCTTCAGGGGGAAATTCCGGCGGTTTCGGTTTAACCGGCGGCGGAGTCTCCGGTCTTGAAGACGGCGCTTCCGGAGAAACTTCAGGTTCTACGGCAATTAATTCCGTTATGTTTATGCTTAGAAAAAACGTCCAGTCGGCTACTATAACGTTAAATCCGGCATCGCTCGGCACGGTTAAAATAAATATATCTTTAAGCGGCGCTAATTCGGCTTTAAATCCGCTAAACCAGTCCGCGGTTTCTAACGGCTCAATAACGGTCAATATGCTTGCCCAGAACGAAGCGGCTAAAAATATTCTTCAATCGTCTTCGGATTCTCTGCAGAACGCGCTTAAAAATCAAGGGTTTTCGTCTATAAACTTGAATATAAGCACGGGTTCCGGTTATAATAACGGTAACGAAAACAACGGAAGCGGAGCTTTTAAAAATCCGTTTGCCGGCGTTAATTATAACGGCGGGTATTCAAACGGTTCGCAGGGGCAGGAGACGGTTTCGGCGGCAATAAATAATCTTTCGACCAGAAATCCTAACGCTTTAGTCGATTATTTCGTATAATGTTAATATATAAAAATGGCATTTAAATTTCAAAACATATTGAGCCACCGTAAAACTATCCTCGATAAAAAATATCTGGAGCTTTCAGAAGTCCAGCGGAGAGTGGCATCGCTTAATTTAAAAATCTTCGACGTCCAGAGTTCGATAGAATCGTATAAAACGGATTATTCCGCAAATATCCTTAAAGTTTCCAATATATACGATTACAATGTATTAGATTTTCAGTTTAAATCCCTCAAATCAAAACTGGGCGGATTACTAAAAGATAAAGAATCGGCGGAGATGGAACTCGAAGCAAAAAAAACCGCCGTCATTAATGCAAAAATGGAATTCGAGAAAATAGACAAGCTCCGCGAAAAATATCTTGCCGTAGATAAGATGAACGTCTTAAAACATGAAGAAACCGTTGCCGCCGACTTTTCCTCCAACCGCTATGCGGTAAAGTAGATATAATAAAATTTAGTCTTGACATCCGGCGTATTTACGTAAATAATATAAATATGCCTAATAAATCGTGTAAAATTGTTTTTTTTATCGCAGTTTTAGTTTTTGCCGCATTATTTAACGTTTTTTCCTGCGGGGTTTCCTATGCTTCGCCTTCAAGCGCGGCGGCGGAAAGAGAAGAAATTAAAGTCCTTAAATACCAGATAAAGCTGGAAGTCGAAAAGCTTAAGCAGATAGAAGTTAAAATCCATCATATAAAAGCCGCTCAAAAAGCGAAAGTTAAAAACCTCATATCCCTGTATTCTTCTATGAGCCCCAGAAACGCCGCAAATATTCTTCCGCGTATAAATAAAGGCATAGCTATATATATTCTGTCCCATATGACTCCGAGAACCGCATCCGCCATTATTGCAAGGATGCCCGTCAAGGATGCCGCATTTTTTACTGACAGCATTGCGGGAAAATAAATTTCAAATAAATAATGTCAAAATAATGACAATATTCGGATAAATAAAAATAGTTCAAAATAAATGCTATCGTAAGATATTTAATTTATTAGCTATTTTTAATTTATATAGAGTTGGCATAAATATTGCTTTGAACTCTTTCAGATATTTTTGTAAAAAAATAAATATTTTAATTTTACGTTGGAGGATAGTTAATGGCGGACGATAAAAACGAAGGAAAGCCGAATAAGGAATTAGGCAATATCGACGAAGACGAGATGTCCACTATTTCCCAGATAGAATCGTCTAATAAAAAAGGGGTGAAAAAGAAACTTCTTTTCATATTGATGCCCGCCCTTCTCGTTCTCGGCGGAGGCGGTTTTGCCGCCTACCATTTTTTGTTTGCGCAAACTAAAGCTAAGGCTCCGTCTAAGCCTGTCGGCGTTTCGCAGATAAAGCCGGGACCGATGATAAACCTTAAACCGTTTTTAACGAATCTTGCCGATAAGGACAAGACGGCTTATATAAAGGTTTCTATTTCCATAGAATTAAAGCAGGGTTCTAATCTCGGAACTTTCAAACAGCTGACCCCCCAGATAAGAAACAGGATAATTATGATTATGAGTTCTAAGACGTCTAGGGAAATAAATACGCCGCAGGGGATACTGTCGTTAAGGCACCAGATAGCAAGGAGCCTTAACCAGATCCTAGGGGGCGGCACCGTAACGGGAGTTTATTTTAATAATTATTTAGTCCAATAACTATGCCGGAAATACTGTCTCAAGACGAAGTCAACGCTCTGCTCAGGGGAATATCTTCCGGTTCTATCGAAACCGAAAAACAGGAAGAGATAGGCGGCATAAGACCTTACGATTTGACCTCTCAGGACAGAATCGTCAGGGGCAGGATGCCCACTCTCGAAATAATAAACGAAAGATTTGCGCGTATTCTTAGAAACGATTTGACTTCGGCTCTGCGCAAGGTCGCCGAAATTACCGCCACGTCGGTAGATATGCAAAAGTTCGGCGAATTTTTGAAAAATATCCCGCTTCCGACGAGCCTTACGATATTTAAAATGCCGCCTCTCAGGGGTTTCGGGATTTTCGTCCTTGATGCCAGATTAGTATATAACCTTATAGATATATTTTTCGGCGGCACTACCGACCTGCACGTAAAGATAGAAGGAAGGGATTTTTCTCCGATAGAAAGCAAATTGATTAAAAAAATAACGGATATGGCTTTTAACGCGATGAAAGCCGCGTGGACGCCTGTTTATCCCGTAGATATAGAATTTCAGAGGAGCGAAATCAATCCGCAGTTCGCCACGATAGTGACGCCTACCGAGGTCGTTATAATTAGCAGGTTCGAGGTTGATATAGAAGGCGCAGCGTCCAAATTTATGATATGCATTCCGTATTCAATGATAGAGCCTATCAAAGAAAAACTTTACAGCGGATTCCAGAGCGAACAGCTGGAAATAGACCAGAGATGGATAGAGAGGTTTAAAGAAAGGCTTAAGGAATCGGAACTGGATATAAAAGTCAAAATAGGAACTACGAGCATATCCGCTAATGATTTTTTAAAAATCAGGAAAGGCGACGTTATCGTGCTCGATAAAAGAATAGAAGAGCCTTTGGTGATAGAAATAGAAGATATTCCGAAGTTTATCGGATATCCGGGAAAAATCAACAATCAGGTCGCGGTAAAATTAATATCTGAAATACCTATAGAAAAAGAGGGCTATTATGAGTGATACCGAAAAAGTTCTATCCGAAACAAAGCAGGAAACTCCTATCGGAGCGCAGGACATAAAGGAGCCGGCCGTTCAGACCGAGCCTCAATCTAAACCGCCCGCAGAACCGGAAGACGATAATATCAGCTGGGAGGACGCCTTTAAAGAAGAGGAAGCGGCTAACGCCGCCGAAAAGCAGGAAACTTCGGGCGCGAATGCGGCGGACAATTTAGACATAGACATAGACGCAATAAAAGAAGCCGGCGGCAACGAAGGAAAATCCGAAGGCGCGGATATCGGCGCAGACGAGGCTCCAGCCGCAGTAAAAACGGTTAAAAAGCCGGTAAAAAAACTTGAATTCGCTTCTTTCGACGAATCGGACAAAACGGCGGAGCCGCCTAAAAATTTAGATTTTATTCTGGATATACCGCTTACCATTTCGGTAGAGCTCGGAAGAACCAAAATGGTCATAAACGATATGCTTCAGCTTGGACAGGGCTCCGTAATAGAACTTGCAAAACTTGCGGGAGAGCCTCTCGACATATACGTAAACGGAAAGCTTATGGCAAGAGGCGAAGTCGTATTGGTCAACGATAAATTCGGCGTCAGGCTTACGGACATAATAAGTCCGGTAGAAAGGGTTAAAAAACTATGAAAATTAAATTATTTTTTTCGGCAATTTTAATTTCAGCGCTTTTTGCGGTCGTTTTTCCTAACGTTTGCCGCGCCGGTTCGGCGGACGGCAATTTGACGTTAAAAAACATATATGTTTCTAAAAGCAAAAATGCGGATTCATACCTTATATGGTTTAAGTTTAACCGAAAACCCGAAAGCATAGTTAAAAAGTTGGGCTTAAAAGGCTACAGCCTCGAACTTGCGTTTAAAAACGCGCAATCCGGAATGGGAGCTAAATTTATAAAATTTCATAACAGCAGGCTCTTTAAAGCCGTAGAGATTATGCCTGCCGAAAATTCGGAATTGAGCGCTGTAATCTATTTTCATAAAAATATTAAAATAGCGCAAAAAGATACGTATGCGACTTTTTACGGAAGGTATTTTATAATTAAAATCGACCATGCTTTTTCGGGGGATTTATTTAAAAACGTCGGCAAAGAATTACCCGCGCAAAAAAATACAATAAAGCAGGCGGTCAAAACCTCCGAACAGCCTGCGCGTCCGGCAGGCGCCTCCGCCGTTTCGGCAGGTTCGCCGGAGCCGCCTAAAAATAATACTTTAGGAGGAAGCCCTTTCTTTGCAAAACGCCGGCCTAAATTAAATATGGGCTTCGAAGCGGTGAAAACCGCCGTTTATCTTGCATTGATTATCGGACTTATTTACGGCGCATATTTTCTTATGAATAAACTCAAGAACCGTATTTCGGTAAAGGAAAAGCCGAACAACCTTAAGATAGTATCATCGATTAACCTTGGAAATAAAAAATCAATTCTTTTAATAGAAGTAAACAAAGAATTTTTTCTTGTCGGAGTGTCGCAGTCGAATATTCAGGTTATAGGACAGCTTCAAGGTACTTTTTATAAAGCCGCCGGTGCAGATACCGCTCCGAATACCTATGAAATATCTAAAACAGGCGCAGAGAAAAGCAATGCTTCGCTCTCTGCCGGAGATACCGCTTTCGCAAGTCCGAGCCCTTCCGCTCCGGCCAAATCTTACGGCAAGTTTGCGGATGCAATGCGCGAGCAGGTTAATAACGGAGGCGGCGGAATTAACGAACCTTACCGCAAGATAAAAGCGGAACAGTATGCGGATATAAATAAAATAAAAAATATAAACGAGGCAAAATTTAAAAATAAAGCCGATAACGTATTTTTCGATATAGAAGAAAGGTTAAAGGGATTAATGGAGAGCAATGGCAACTCTAAAAAGTTTTAAAAATTCGTCGCTTTTAGCTTTACCGACTATAACGATGACCGGGCATCCCCAGCATTCGCAGGTATCTATGCTGATTCAGATACTTCTTATTTTTACGGTCATTTCCATAGCCCCTTCCATATTGATAATGATGACGTCTTTCGTCAGAATAGTAGTGGTTCTGTCTTTCCTGAGGACTTCGCTGGGCCTTTCGACCGAGCCGCCGAATCAGGTAATTATAGGATTGAGCCTTTTTCTGACCTTTTTTATTATGGCTCCGGTTATAAATTCCGTATATAAAAATGCTTATATCCCTTATACGAAAGGCTCTATTGGAATTAAAAGGGCATATAAAATAGGAATACGGCCGGTCAGGGGTTTTATGCTGAAACAGACGAGGCTTAAAGACCTTGAGCTTTTCGTTAAAATGTCTAAACTTAAAAACATCAGGTCGCCGAAAGACGTGCCGACTTA
Organism: bacterium; assembly: GCA_021811805.1. Classification (GTDB taxonomy): domain Bacteria; phylum SZUA-79; class SZUA-79; order Acidulodesulfobacterales; family Acidulodesulfobacteraceae; genus Acidulodesulfobacterium_A. The sequence continues at coordinate 11,838 of JAKAQA010000002.1, forward strand.
CGTGCTTATACCTGCATTCATAGTGAGCGAGCTTACGACCGCGTTCGAGATTAGCTTTCTTATATATCTGCCCTTTTTAATATTGGACCTTGTAGTATCGAGCCTTTTAATGTCTATGGGAATGTTGATGCTGCCGCCTACCATGATATCGCTTCCTTTTAAACTTATGCTTTTTGTCATGGTCAACGGCTGGTATTTAGTAATAGGCTCTTTAGTGCAGAGTTTTAAATGATACGGGGGTTCCATGTCTTTAGCGTTCGTAAATTTTATTATACAAAAAGTCATAGTTACGGTTTTGTATTTAAGCGCTCCGCCGCTTATAGCAAGTCTTGCGGTAGGAATACTTATAAGCATGTTTCAGGCGGTGACTCAACTGCAGGACCAGACGCTTACTTTCGTTCCCAAGATTATCGCGGTAATAGTAGTTTTATTGATTTTCGGGCCTTGGATGCTCAGCGTTCTGGGAAATTTCGCTACGGTCATTTTTACGCATTTTCCCCAGTATATAAGGGGTGGGAGCTGATATGCCCGTTATAATAATCCACCAATACCTGCTCATAGAATTTATGCTGATATTTTTTAGAATTATAGCAATGCTCGTGGTTTTGCCTTTTATCGGCAGTTCCGCGGTTCCGGGCTGGGCAAAAATCGGTCTTGCGTTTTTTATGTCTTTAATCGTTTATCCTTTGATTATTAAAATCCAGATAATACCGCATATTCCATTGCCGACGGTTATCCTGGCCGTTGTTTCGCAGGTATTAATAGGCATTATTTTCGGTTTCTTAGTTCTTATTATCTTTACGGGCGTCGAAGTAGCGGGACAACTTATCAGCGTTCAAGTCGGATTCGGCATGATAAGCCTGCTGAATCCCCTGATTTCTAATCAGCAGGTTTCCTTAATATCCAACCTGCAGAATTATTTAGCGCTGGTAATTTTAATAGAAACATCTGCATTTTTCTTTGTTATCGAGGGGATATACGACAGTTTTAAAACTATCCCTTTAACTTTTATTAATTTTTCGCCCTATATTTTCAAATATTTAGTAAATAAAGCCGGGGATATATTTCTAATAGGCGTTAATTTAAGCATTCCTATAATATTAGTGGCAATTTTATTAAATATAATTATAGCTTTAATGGGAAGGCTCGCTCCCCAGTTTAATATTTTTGCCGTAGGATTCCCGCTTATTATAATCGTGGGACTGCTTATGCTGTATATTTCCGTGCCGTATTTTACGGACTATATAATGATGTCTTTTTCGGGTTTGCAATTAGAATTTAACCGCTTGATAAATACTATATAATACCATGGCCGAAGATAAATTCGATAAAACCGAACCCGCAAGTCCTAAAAGAATTCAGGACGCCAGAGAAAACGGGCAGGTGATGAAATCCAGGGAGGTTACCAACGTCTTCGTATTCGTCGTCGTAATAATATACCTTTATTTTAATATTTCGCATATAGGCAGAATAGTATCGGGGCAGTTAGTCTATTTTTTGTCTAATTTCTCCCGTTTAAACTTGAATTACGCCGCCTGCATTAATATCATAGACGGGCTGATTTATACGGTGGTTTACGCCGTTCTTCCGTTCGTACTTATAGTATTTTTTGCATCGCTGGTTTCAAACATAGCACAGGTAGGTTTTCTTTTGACCTTTCAGCCTTTAATCCCCAACATTACGCGCATCGACCCCGTTTCGGGCGTTAAAAGATTTTTTTCCTTACAGTCGGTCAACGAACTGGTAAAATCTATATTCAAATTTTTCGTTTTAACCGCAATAGCTTATTTTACATGCGCCCCTTATTTAAAAAAAATACTGGTTTTGCAGTATATGACTCCGTCTTTCGATATTTTTTTTACGGTTAAACTTATTTATAAACTTTTTTTTAATATTATTATGGCTATGGTAGTCCTCGCGATTGCCGATTTTTTCATACAGAGGTATCAATATAACAAAGGGCTTATGATGACGAAGCAGGAAGTCAAAGACGAAGCCAAGCAGTTCGAAGGCGACCAGCAGGTAAAAGGAAAAATAAGAAAAATGCAGAGGGAAATAGCCAGAAGAAGAATTTTAAAAGAGGTCAAGAATGCGCACGTTGTTATTACGAACCCTACCCACTTTGCCGTAGCCCTTAAATACGACAATAAAAAATACAACGCTCCGGTAGTGCTTGCAAAAGGCGCCGACAATCTTGCTCTTCTTATAAAAAAAATAGCAAAAGAAAACGATATTCCGACCGTAGAAAACAAATACGTCGCGAGGACTCTTTACGAAACGTGCGAACCGGGGCAGGCTATCCCCGCGTCTCTTTATAAAGCGGTAGCGGAAATACTCGCCCATCTATATACTACTAACGAAAAGTTTAAACAAATATGGAGTTTTATTAAATAATGGCGGAAAAAGCTGAAGCGGGCGTTCTTTCCCGCAACATATTCTTCAGAAACTCGGACGTACTGTTGGCGCTCCTTTTCATGATGGTTATCGGCCTTATGGTTATACCGATAACTACATGGATGCTCGATATATTTCTGACTTTTTCGATAGCTTTCGGCATTATAATTTTATTAATTTCCATTTACGTATTAAGGCCGCTGGAATTTTCGATATTTCCTACCATACTTTTAGTGGCGACTCTGTTCAGGCTGTCCTTAGAAATAGCTGCAACGAGGCTTATACTGCTGTACGGATATAAAGGCCCGGATGCCGCCGGAATAGTCATACAGTCTTTCGGGCAGTTCGTCGTCGGAGGCAATTTTGCTGTAGGAATAGTTATTTTCATAATTTTTATCGTCATAAATTTTCTGGTCATCACCAAGGGCGCTACGAGAGTAGCTGAGGTGTCGGCAAGATTTACTTTGGACGCATTGCCCGGAAAACAGATGTCGATAGACGCCGAACTTAATTCAGGTTTTATAACGGATGCCGAGGCGAGAAAGAAAAGGTTGGACCTGACTAAAGAAGTAGATTTTTACGGGTCTATGGACGGTGCGAGCAAATTTGTCAGAGGAGACGTCGTTGCCGCCATAATAATTATTATCGTGAATATTATAGGGGGGCTTTTAATAGGGGTATTCCAGCACCATATGTCTATCCTTAGGGCGGCTTCGGACTATACTCTTTTAACGGTAGGCGAAGGATTGGTTGCGCAGATTCCGGCTCTTATAGTTTCTACTTCCGCAGGTATTATAATGACGAGGGCAACGCGGGAAAGCGACCTTTCCAAGGATTTTTCTTCCCAGTTTATATCGAATCCGAGGGTGCTTTATACCGCTTCGGGCATACTATTCTTTTTCGGCATTATTCCGGGACTTCCGCACTGGCCGTTTATCCTGTTCGCCGCGACCGCGAGCTTTATAGCTTATCTTATCTCTAGAGAAGCGGGTAAGAAAAAAGCCGAGTCGGTAAAAACAGCGGCGGCGGAAAAAAAGGAAATACCGGAATCGCAGATTATCGAAAATGCTATGCAGATAGATATTCTCGAACTTGAAGTCGGTTATAACCTTATATCTTTCGTAGATGCCTCCAGAAGCGGAGAACTTTTGGAAAGAATAAAAGGCATAAGAAAACAGCTGGCGGCGGATATGGGGATAATCGTTCCGCCTTTGCATATAAAAGACAATTTAAATTTGAAACCTAACGAGTATGTTTTTTTAATTAAGGGGATAGAGGTCGCCAGATACGAAACTATGCCCAATAAGCTTCTTGCTATGAATCCCGGCAACGTAACGGAAAACATCCCCGGCATAGTTACCAAAGAACCGGCTTTTAATCTGCCGGCGCTTTGGATAGACGAAGGATTAAAGCAAAAAGCTCAAATGGCCGGATGGACCGTCGTAGAAATACCCGCCGTTATAGCGACCCACATAGTCGAAATAATAAAAAATAATGCGGCGGAACTGCTTACGAGGCAGGATGTACAGAAACTTCTCGATATACTTTCCTCGAAATATCCCAAAATCGTAGAAGACCTTATTCCGGGAGTTCTTTCTCTCAGCGCCGTACAGAATATTCTGGAGAATTTGCTTTCAGAAGGGGTTCCTATTAAGGATATGCTTACTATAGTGGAAGCCCTGCATAATTACGCGCCCAATACGAAAGACCCCGCGGTTTTAACCGAATATGTGAGGAGCGCGTTGAAAAGAACTATTACGAAAACTTTAATAACGCAGGACAATACAGTGAGGCCCCTTACGCTCGGCAAAAATTTAGAAACGGTTATATTAGGCGAATATAATAAGACTAAAGAACAGGGCGCCGGATATTCCGGGCTTGACCCGTCTTATTACAATAAAATAATTTCGGCGGTCAGGGAAGGAGTCAAAAAATCGGCGGATGCCGGTTTGTCGCCTATAGTGCTGACGTCTCCGCGCATTAGGCTTTTTTTAAAGAATATTTTAAACGAAATAGCTCCGGGGATTTCCGTCGTATCTACGAGCGAATTGTCCCCTAACATAAAAATAAAACCGGTAGGCACTATAGAAATATAAAAATCTATGCAGATTAAAAGATACGAAGTTTTAGACATAAAAGACGCGATAGAGCTTATTAAAAAAGACCTCGGCGAAGAAGCGGTCATAATTTCTACAAGACAGGTCAACGGTTCCAACGACTTAGGGTTTTTCGGAAAACCTTTTCTCGAAGTAGTCGCCGCTATTGATTATAAAGAGGAGGATATCGCTCCGCCTAAGGAGAGCCGCGGATTTAACCATGATATGCTTGCGCCCATATACGACGACGTGAAATTCCTAAAAGACAATTTCGACAGCATAGTAGAGGACAGGGTTATTTACGTTTTAAATTCAAAGTTTGAAGAAATCAAGGCGTTTATGAATGAAATTAAGTTTGATTTAAGCTTGCTGAAAGACGAAAGAACCAATAAAGGAACTGCACAAAACGACCTTCTTGTATATTTGGACAATATTTCATTTGAAAGAAATATATCCGCTAAATTAATCGAAATATTTTTTAAAGACATAAAATTAACTAATTTCAAAAAGGAAGAAAAAGTAGAATATTTTAAAAAATTTTTTAAAAAAATAATAGAAAAAAAAGTCGAAAGGAAAAAAATAAACCGCCTGTTCGACGGAAAAACCGTTATCGCGGTCGTCGGAAACAGCGGTTCCGGAAAAACCGCGACCGCCGCTAAACTCTGTTCCAAATTTATATTCGAAAAAAATCTGCATGTTTCGCTCTGTACTATAGATTCTCTGAAAATAGGCGGCTACGAAACTTTAAAAAAATATGCGGAAAAATTAAAGATAAATTTTTCAGCGTTAAAAGACCCGCAGGGATTAAATTCTTTTATTTCCGATTCGCAGTCCGACGTTATCGTAATCGATACCTTTGCCGTTAATCACAATAATCTGTTTCAGCTGAACGCCCTGTCAAAATTTATAGGCAGTTTAAAGGGCGTAATTAATACGGAGCTTTTGCTCCCCGCCCACCTTAAACACTTAGATGCCGTGAGGGCTTACGAATCTTTCAGGAACAAGGTCGGAATAAGCGGAGTTATTATATCGAAAACGGACGAGTCGCGCGGCATCGGCAATCTTGCGGGCCTGCTTCTTCTTCAGGACTCGGCGGTAGATTTTATTACCTCCGGAGAAAACGTTCCGGAAGATATCGAAGAAGCGACGACCGAGAATATTTATTCTTTATTTTTTCCTAAACCTGCGGAGTTCTAAGAGGCAATAAAAAATTCAAGAGGCATTTTAAAATGAAAAGACAAAAAAACGAAAATTCTTATACAAAAATTATTTCCGTTACAAGCGGCAAGGGCGGGGTCGGCAAGACAAATATAGTCTGCAATCTTGCGTATTGTTTTGCTTCTATGGGAAAAAGGGTAATAATAATGGATGCCGACCTTAGTCTCGGAAACGTTTCGGTGGTAATGGGAATGATTCCTAAATACAATATATCGCAGGTTATTTACGGGGATAAACATCTGAGGGATATTATAATGACCGATTCCAACGGCATAATGGTTCTTCCGGCTTCTTCCGGCATATCCGAACTGTCGAACCTTTCCGAACCGCAAAAGCTCACGCTGATGTCGAGGTTCGACGAATTTGCCGGAGATTTAGACGCCGGCGGAAGCCCGATAGACGTGCTTCTTATAGATACCGGAGCGGGTATATCGTCCAACGTTCTGTATTTCAATCTTGCCGCCAGCGAAATATACGTGGTAGTTACTCCGGAACCTACTTCCATTACCGACGCTTACGCCCTCATAAAAGTTTTAAGCACCAAATACAGCGAAAAATATTTTTCTATAATAGTCAATAACGTCAGAAGCGAAAGGGAAGCAAAAGAGGTATATAAGCATTTGAGCCTTGTTTCCGATAAGTTCCTTAAAGTCAATTTAAATTACCTCGGCCACATTTTAAGCGACGACAGTATTTCCCGTTCAGTTATAATGCAGAGGCCGGCGTCAAGCATTTTTCCAGATTCAAAGGCTTCCGTATGCTTTAAAAAATTAGCTTACAATATACTTTCGCAGAAAGACAATAAAACGTCCAACGGCAATATTCAGTTTTTTCTTAACAGGCTTCTCATGTCATTCTAAATTATATAATATGCAAAAATTAGACGATAAATCGAAAAAATTAATAGAAGAAAACTTCAGCCTCGTGAATAAGGTCGCTAATTTTATGTCGGTAAAATTTAACGGCGTAATAAATAAGGACGACATTATAGAGTTCGGAATATTCGGGCTTATAGATGCGGCTATAAAGTTCGACCCTTCAAAAAACGAAAATTTTAAATTTTATGCGATAACGCGCATAAAAGGAACTATACTCGACAACGTGCGGAAACTCGATTATATGCCCAGAAACGTCAGGGAATTATCCGGAAGAATAGAAAAAGTTTATTCAAAATTAGAGCAGAAACTGGGCAGAATGCCTTCCGACGAAGAAGTTGCAGGCGAACTGGCTATAGGAATAGACGAACTTAACGAAATGTTTTATAAGATAAGGGGAGCCTCGTTTTTAAACGATAAAGATTTCATATCTTTAGACAAAACCAGGCCGGAATCTTTGGACGCTATAGAAAGCAAGGAAGTTTCGATAATAGACGGTCTTTTAATGGACGAGAAAAAAAATATATTAAAGAAATATATAGATATGCTCGAAGATATTGAAAAGAATGTTCTGATGATGTATTATTATGATGAACTGACTTTGAAGGATATCGGAAATATATTAAATTTGACCGAATCGAGGATCTGCCAGATTCATTCTAAATCAATTATAAAATTGAGGGCTAAATTAAAATTTTATGAGTAAAGAAGAAATAGAAAAAATTGCGGGATACGGAACTGCCGAGGATAGAAAAAAGTTAATAGAAATGTTGGATTCCGACAATCCGGCCGCCGTCGAATCCGCCCAAAACGCCTTAGTAAATAACGTCCACGGGAAAAAAGAACTGGTTAAAATGCTCATGGATTCCACCGTTTCCCCCACCCTCAGCATTAAACTCCGTTCCAACTCTTTCGATGCTTTGAAACGTCTGACTATGCGGAACGGCAATTTTTTAGTTGATTACGCCGGCAAAAACAACGGAAAGTACGACAGGATAATTGCCGAGTTGATGAGATACGGAAAATTTACTCCGCCGGATTATCCCGAAAAAGCTTTAAAAATTCTCGCAAAAAGCAAAGACGAAATTACTATGGCTAATGCTATAGAATCCGCAGGGATATTAAAAATAGACCTGGGGAACATTTTATTCAAGGCGCTAAAAGGAGATTTTTTCGTTTTGTCCGCAGCCGTTTTTTCCATAGGGGAATTAAAGCTAAAAAAAGCTTTCCCGAAACTGAAAGAATTATTATTAAATACGGACGACAGAGTAGTTAAAAATATAATTACGGAATCTCTTTCTAAAATCGGCGGAGACGAGATAACGGACTTTTTACTGGAACTTTTAAATAAAAACGCAAAATATAAACTAGACAAAATTTATATATTGAAAAGCCTTTATAAATGCCTTGTAATAGACTGCGATAAGAGCGGAAGGAATACAAGCAGAGAAAGAATGCATCTTAAATTGTCCAGAATGAATTTAAAAATCAGTATATTCTCTTTGAACGATTATGAAGAAAAAGACGCGGTAGAAGCCATTTTATGTTATTTTTCCATGTTAAGTCATAAAAAATCGAGAAAAATATTCAAATTTATTTTTGAATATTACCAAAAAAACGGAAATTTAGACGAAACGGAATACGGCTATATAAAAGAAATAATAAAAAAAACAGCAAGGCCTAAATTTATATTAGAATTTATAAAATCGTTAAAGCAGTCCGACGATTTAAATAAAACGGCTCTCCTTATAGACGTTTTATCCGATATTTCCCATAAGGATATAATTAACCTTTTGGATTTTTATAGGGACAAAAATTTTTTTGTAGAAATAAAACTTTCGCTTTTAAAATATGGGAAAAAATTGTCCGGCAGTTCTTACGAACGCCAATTAATAGACGTTGTTACCGATGCCTATATAAGAGACGGCAACGGCGACGTCCGAAAATCCGCCTCGGTTTTGCTCGGTTCTTTTAAAAATGCCATTTTCTGCGAAGAAAAAATTTTCAACAGTCTTCTTAAGGAAAATTATCCCGACGTTATCGATGCCTATATAGAGACTATAACTAATCTTTTAAGCCTGAATAAAAGTAAAAAATATATGCATTCTTTTATAGACAATCTTTCTTTGAAAAACGATAAAATCGTAGAATATTCTTTAAGAATTCTCGGAGATAAAAAAATAAAATTTACGGCAAAAGAAATTTCCGATATATACGCTAAATTAAAGTCGTTTAAATATATTAAATCCGTATTTCTTAAAAGGCTTCTCGCAAAGTCGCTTAAAAATTTCGATTTGCTCAAACATAAAGAAGAAACGGCGTTTATGCTCGAAGAAAGCGACGAAGAAATAAAATTGAATTATCTGGAGTCACTTTTATTATCCGGAGAAAAAAATCCGGAGTTTTTTTTCGATACGCTTAACTCTGGAAATTATTCCGATATTTTCAGATACAAAATAATAGAATTAATCCAGAAAACCAGGAATAAAGGCAGTTTTGACAAACTTGTTTCCGTTCTGCGCAAGGAAAAAAGCAAAATGGTTAAAATTGCGCTGTTGAGCGCATTACATTCGTTAGATAAAAGAAAGTCGAATTCTATTCTGAAAAAATACAATTCGTCCAAAGATAAAGATATAAGAAATTTTTCTTTGGAATTAATAAAAAAATAAACCATCCAAACATATACATACATGGAATATACTGGCGCAGTTTTAACCGACGGCGTTTTTAATAAATTAAAAGAACTTATTTACGAGCTCTCCGGAATATATTTCGGAGAACAGAAAAAATATTTATTGGAAACAAGGCTTTCAAAAAGGCTTTCCGTTTTAAACCTCTCTAATTTCGACGATTATTACAACTATCTGAAGTATTCTCCCGAAAAAACAGGAGAAGTAAAAGAACTGCTAAACAGCGTCACTACTAACGAAACAAGTTTTTTCAGAGATATGCCGCAACTCGAAGTTTTTGTAGATATTTTAAAACAGGTTGTGCAGACGGCCGGTAAAAACGCGTATAAAAAAAAAATAAGGATATGGAGCGCGGCTTGCTCTACGGGCGAAGAGCCTTATACCGTAGGTATTTTAATAAAAGAAAATTTTCCGTCTTTCGCTCTAAATTTCGAACTCATAGGTTCGGACATAAGCACGCAGGTTCTCGATTCTGCAAATAAAGGCATTTACGGAAGCTATACTCTTAGAAACGTATCCCCGGAAATTTTAAAAAAATATTTCGTCCAAATAGACGACGATTTATACGGCATTAAGGACGAAATTAAAAAAATGGCTTCTTTTCGCAACGTTAATCTGATAGATGCTAAAGATGTAAAGAAACTTAATGAATTCGACGTAGTTTTATGCAGAAATGTTATAATATATTTCGATGCCGAATCTAAAAAAAAGGCTATAACCAATATATACGAAAGTTTAAAAAAAGGCGGATATCTGTTTCTTGGACATTCGGAATCGCTTCATTCCATAACGTCTTTATTTAAATTGGTCGGACTCGGCAAAACGCCGTTATACAGAAAGGAATAGGCGGAGGATAAATATGATGAAAAACTATACGGTATTAATCGTGGAAGACTCTATAGTCGTTATAAAATTTTTGGCTGTTGTTTTTAAAAATGCCGGTTTCAGGGTAAAAACCGCTTCGGACGGATTCGAGGCTTTAGAAAAAGCTATAAAAGACGATATAAATTTAATAGTGACCGATTTGAATATGCCTCAAATGGACGGCATAACGCTGTTAAAAAATCTTAAAGAAAACGAAGACACTAAGAAAATTCCGGTAATACTTATGTCTTCGAATACGCCCGACAAAAAGGAAATTTCGGGCAGTTATGCTTTTCTGCAAAAGCCGTTTAAAGAAAATGAAATAATAGGAATTGCAAAAAAAGCCGTTAAAGATATTTACGGTTAAAATAATAACACGTTGATAAAAGCAAAATTTTTTATTATAATTTTAAATATTTTAGAAGGATACCTAATATGGCATTCGACCTTTCTATGAAAATTCTCGTGGTGGACGATTTTTCCACTATGAGAAGAATTATTAAAAATATTTTAAAGCAGATAGGCTTTACGAGTATAGACGAAGCGGAAAACGGCGAAATAGCCCTGTCTAAAATCGGCGACGGAAATTACGATTTCGTCATTTCGGATTGGAATATGCCCGAAATGACCGGCATAGAGCTTTTAAAAAGGGTAAGGGCAAACGAAGCTACCAAAGACCTGCCTTTTTTAATGGTTACGGCGGAAGCGAAAAAGGAAAACGTCGTAGAAGCGGTTAAAGCGGGAGTAAATAACTATATAGTCAAACCTTTTACGGCGGAAGTCCTTCGGGAAAAGATTTCAAAAATTTTTCCCGATTAAACGATAACACTTTAAGGATGATATTAAATGATAGACGATTCGATGCAGGAAATTGTCAACGATTTTATTCAGGAAGCCCTTGAACTTCTTGAGAGCCTTAACGAAAATTTTATAGAGCTCGAAAAACAGCCCGACAACAAAGAAATTTTAAACACGATATTCAGGGCGGCTCATACGGTCAAAGGCTCAGCCGGATTCTTAGGCTTTCAGAACATAGTGGAACTTGCTCACAGCGCCGAAAATATTCTTAATAAGCTGAGGCAGGGAGAAATCAGCCTTACGTCCGAAATGACCGACGAACTGCTTAAGACCATGGATATTCTTAAGTCTATGATAATAAAGGTATCGGAAACCGGTTCGGAAGGCGAGCCTCCGGAAGGCAATGCGGAACTCGTCTCGAAATTAAACGCTTTGTCCAAAGGCTCCGGCCCGGCGGCCGCAAAACCGGCTTCATCCTCAATTTCCGGCGCAGTTTGTCCGGAAGTAAAAAAAGAAACCGGTGCCGTTTCGGAAACCGAAGCATCCGCTACGGCTTCCGCGGAAAATTCTTCCGCCCCGGCGCAGAATAACGATTCTTCAAAGGCTTCGCCTGCCGCAGGCGGTACTACTTCAGGTTCAGGCAAAAAAAAGGCGAGAAGTTTAGGCGATATACTTCTTGAAGACAACCTTATTTCTAAAGAAGAATTAGAAGAGATTTATAAAGAAAAAGAAGAGGAAGAACGTAAAGAGGGAAAGGAAAAAGCCGGAGAGGAGCATTTCGGCGTTAAAACTTTACCAGAAGTGGAGATTCCGGAAATCTCCGCCGAAGAAATTACACATCCTTCGGCATCGGAAGCGCCGCCGTTTTTTTCCGCGCCTTCCGACGAGCCCTTACAGCCCGCGTCCGTCCAGCAGCCGCCTGTCGGCAAGAAACCGGCTTCCGCCGCGGTTCAGGCTCCGCCGTCGGAGCTCAAAGAAACGACTATCAGGGTGGACATAGAAAGGCTCGATAACGTTATGAATCTTGTCGGCGAATTAGTTCTTGCAAGGAACAGGCTGTTTAATATTTCGTCTAAATTGGAAATAAAATACGCCGATGACGACCTTTCGTCCGCTCTGGCTCAGGTGGTTGCCGGACTCAATCTCGTAACGACGGACCTTCAGCTTGCGGTTATGAAAACAAGGATGCAGCCCGTTAAAAAGGTGTTCAGCAAATTTCCGAGAATGGTAAGGGACCTTTCGCGCGAATTGGGCAAAGATATTGAACTGCTTATATCAGGCGAAGAAACCGAATTAGACAAATCCGTCATAGAAGAAATAGGCGACCCGTTAGTTCATTTAATCAGAAACAGCGTGGACCACGGCATAGAGGACAAAGAAGCAAGAAAAGCCGCCGGAAAACCGGAAAGAGGCACGATAAAACTGAGCGCGGAGCATGAAGGAAATTATATTATAATATCTGTTATAGACGACGGCAAAGGCATGGACCCTGCCGTAATTAAAAGAAAAGCCGTCGAAAAAGGCGTAATGGACGAAAAATCGGCGGCGAGCCTTTCCGATAAAGATGCGTTAAATCTTATTTTTGCGCCGGGTTTCAGCACTAAAGACAAGGCTACGGAAATTTCGGGCAGAGGCGTAGGAATGGACGTCGTAAAAACGAATATTCAGAAGCTTAACGGAATTATCGAAATTAATTCCGAGCCGGGGCAGGGTTCGGGCATTATATTAAAGCTTCCCCTGACCGTCGCGATAATCCAGACTCTTATCGTAGGAATAGCCGACGAAGTTTTCGCCATACCTCTTAATTCCGTCGTAGAAACGCTCAGAATAAAAGAATCTACTATTCAGACCATAGACAAGCACGAAGTGATAAATTTAAGGAAATCGGTCCTGTCTCTTCTAAGGCTCGGAGACGAATTCGGCGTCGCCGGAAGCGGAAACAAAGAAGCCGCCCGCTCGGCAGATAGAGAGATTTACGTCGTAGTCGTCGCCCTTGCGGAAAAAAAGGTAGGAATAGTCGTAGATAATCTTTTCGGACAGGAAGAGGTGGTTATTAAATCTCTCGGAGATTACCGGCTTGGATATAAAGGCATCTCCGGCGCTACGATAACCGGCGACGGAAAAGTGGTTTTAATAATAGACGTAGCTTCCATGATAGACGCGGTTAAAGTCGGATGATTATTATAAATACTTTTAAAGTCTGCTTAACATTGAAATTTTTTAAATAGTTTCTAAATCGGAATTTGGAATAATATATAATATTACTATATATAGCGTTATAACGAAAAAGGAGATTAAAATTTTATGTCAGAACCTATCAGGCTTTTAATTGTAGATGATTCGTCTTTTATGAGGAGAGCGATAAGTTCTCTCGTAGAAGGAGAAAACGATATTAAAGTAGTCGGGACGGCGAAAGACGGACAGGATGCTATCCGCCAGATTCAAGACCTGAAGCCCGATATAGCGACGATGGACATCGAGATGCCGGTTATGAACGGGCTTACCGCCCTTAAAATCATTATGGAAAAATTTCCTCTTCCGGTGATAATGCTGAGTTCCCTTACCGAGGAGGGAGCTAAAGAAACCTTAGACGCTCTCGATTTAGGAGCGGCGGACTATATTCCTAAAAATCTTTCCAACGTATCTCTTAACATCTTGAAAATAAAAGACGATTTGATTTCAAAAATCAGGGCTATTACCGCAAAAAAATATTTTTTCAAACCGCGTTCAAACGAGCAAACGACGGGAGTTTTTAAAACAATGCCGTTTAAAGAAAGCGAAACGGCAGTTAAAAATAATAAAATAGATATAGTCGCTATAGGTTCTTCCACGGGCGGACCGAAGGCTCTTCAGGACGTTATACCTAAACTTCCGCAGAATTTCCCTGTTCCTATCATATTAGTTCAGCATATGCCTAAGGCGTTTACGGGCTCTTTTGCCGAAAGATTGTCCTCTATATCTCACATTAAGGTCATAGAAGCCGGGGGGGGAGAAATAATTAAACCGGGGACGGCTTATTTATCGCCTGGGGACAAGCATCTCAGCATCGTAAAGGAAACAAAGGAAGGTTTCGTAATTTCTCTTTCGACGGAACCCGAAGACCTCATAAACAGGCCGTCCGTTTCGGTTATGATGGAATCGGTCGCAAAAGGATATCCGGGGAAAGCTCTTGGAGTCATATTGACCGGCATGGGTTCGGACGGCCTTATGGGAATGAAAAAAATCAAGGAAACGGGAGGAAAAACAATCGCTCAGGACGAAGCTACATGCGTCGTTTACGGTATGCCCAAGGCGGTGGTAGATGCCGGCGTGGCGGACATGGTTCTGCCTATATATAAAATCGGCGACGAGATAATAAGGGAAATCGTATGCTGATTTACTCTAATTTTTTATAAAAATATAACCTCTGGAGGAAAACCTATGGAAGTTAATAAAGAAACCGAAAATAGAAAAAGCGGAGCGGCGGGCGCCGAAGCAGGTTCCAAAATCGACGAAATAGTCCAGCTCGTAACCTTTAAACTCGGCAACGAGGAGTTCGCCTTAGATATTTTAAAGGTGCAGGAGATAAACAGGGTAGTCGAAATAACGAAAGTTCCGAAAGCTCCCGATTTCGTCGAAGGAGTCATTAACTTAAGAGGCAGGGTTATTCCTATAGTAGATATAAGAAAGAAATTTCATCTGAACATAAAAGAATCGACTAAAGAAACAAGAATTATAGTAGTAAATATTATGAGTAAGACTATCGGCCTTATAGTGGACAGCGTCTCCGAAGTGTTGAGGATTAATTCTTCGACCATTCAGCCTCCGCCCCCGTTAATAGCCGGCTTAGATTCCGACTACATAAAAGGGATCGGCAAATTGGACGAAAGGCTTATAATACTCTTGGATATAGAAAAGATATTTACCACCGGCGAGCATAAACTTATAGAAGGTCTGATAAAGTGATTTATGTGCTTTTATAGCCATTATGAAAACTCCGTATGTTTTTGCGACGGCAAACCAGAAAGGCGGCGTAGGAAAAACAACGACCGCTATTACTCTGGGAAGTTCCCTGTCTATTTTCGGATACAGGGTTCTGCTCGTCGATCTCGACCCGCAGGCGAGCCTTACTAACCATCTTGCCGTTGAACCGGAAAAATTGGAATATTCGGTAGCTAATTTAATAATATCCGATTCGTTAAGTCCGGCTGAAGCCGTAATCAATAAATACAGGCTTAAAAACGGCGGCTGTATAGACCTTATCCCTTCGAATATCAACCTTGCCAGAATAGAAGCCGAACTCTCCAATTCCAAAGGCGGCGGATTAAAACTCAAAGAGAAATTAAAGTTTTTTTACGATAATTACGACTATATTATAATAGATTCTTCGCCCGCTTTAAGCGTTCTTCTTATAAGCGCCGTTGCGGCAAGCGACGAAATAATAATTCCGGTAATGTCTGATTTTTTATCGGTAAGGGGAGTAGAACTTCTGCTTTCCACAATAGATAAAATAGAAAAAGCGCTGGATTCGAGATGTACGTACAGGCTTTTAATTACTATGTTCGACAGGAGGACAAACTCTTCGCTTAAATCGCTGGATTATTTTAGAAATAAGTATAAAGATACGCATTTTAATAGTATAATTAATATAGATACCAGATTCAGGGACGCAAGCATGCTCAGGAAGCCGCTCACATATATAGACGTTCATTCCAGGGGTGCGCTGGACTATATTAACGTCGCAAAGGAAATAATAGACGATTTTAATTTTAATAATAACGGCGGGGGCAAACGGAAAGAAGATGCAAAAAATGAATAACGCTTTTAATTTATACGATTTAAAAGGCTATAAGGCGGTCGGTTCGGATATCGTAACGCCGTGGATCGACGATTTGCTGGACAAAAAAAATACGGCTGAAACCGGACGGCAGGCGCAGATACTGTCTTACCCGGTCGATAAATTGCTGACGCCGGAAACCTCATTAAATGCGGTTTTAGCCGCATCCGCTTTTCCCGCCCGAACCCCCTACAAAGTTTTCGATATACATATCGCGTCTTCGGCCAGCAAAGCCGTTCCGGGAGTTTCGCCCGATTCTTCGTCCAAGCCCGAAATAGATTCGGAAAAGGAAGTTTTATATTTTACATTCGTATCCAGGAATTCTCTTTATGCCCTTCCGGCTTTAAATATAAACGAAATAATAAAATACAAGACTCCGGTTAATATTTTTTCCAAAAAAGCCGGACATCTCGGAGTGATATCGTACAGAAACAGAATCGTCCCGATATACGATTTTTCGACGGTAGTAAACGGAGCCATGGATATTAAGGCTTTGTTAAAATATACCGTAATTTGTGTTTACGAAAATAAATTTTTCGGATTGTCGGTAAGCGAAATAAAAAATATAACCGGGGTTAAAAATAAAAATCTTATCACGTCTTCATCGTTCAAATTTAAAAACACGAATAATATAACCTCGGACGTATTCGAAGATGCGGAAGGAAAGTTTTATTCAGTTATAGATATAGAAAGTATTTTTAAATATTTAAAGTCTTAACGTTATCGTTATGATAGATACAGTAGAGCTTCAGCAAATTATTACAAATCTGCCTTCCGTTGAAAAAATAGCCGCGTCCTCCCATGTTTTAGCCGTAAATTCAAACAATATAATTCAGAAAGAAATGGAAAATACCGATGAAGCCGCTTTAAATACCGTGGTCGAATTAAGCGAAGTGCTCGAACCGGTTAACGATAAAAACAAGAATCGCAAGGAAGAAGAAAAGAAGAAAGAAG
This sequence comes from bacterium, assembly GCA_021811805.1. GTDB lineage: Bacteria > SZUA-79 > SZUA-79 > Acidulodesulfobacterales > Acidulodesulfobacteraceae > Acidulodesulfobacterium_A. Next base: position 28,543 of record JAKAQA010000002.1, read on the forward strand.
AAGAGGGAAAAGAGGCTGAAGAAGGAGCAGGCGGCAATAACCCTCATGTAGATTTAGTCGTATGAATTATATAGCGGGGCAGACGGACGGGCCCGTCCGTCTAAGCGGGAAAGATAATATAATATCAGGAATCATCAAGGAAAAAATAACATCTTCCCTTTTAGAAATATTAAAACCGGGAAGTATAGTAGATGCCGATTTAATAAGCGTTTCGTCCGGCGAAGCGGGTTCTCCGAGCGGCATATTGAATATTAACGGCAAACTTTTGACGGCGGTTATCCCCGAAAGCCTTTACGACGAATTTACTTTAGGAAAAGCGTTCGACGAGAGTTTCGGCATTCCGGTTAAACTAAGGCTTGAAAGCTCAGTTAAAAACATTCCGTTAAACGAAAACGCGGGCGCGGGCGTCGAAATAGTATTTAAAGTGGTAGCCGATGCGGCTGATGATCTTAATATTCAAAAAGTCCTGGATTTATATAGCAAAGCATTTACAGGCGGTTTGGAGGGCGATATTGGGGCCGCTTTTAAATCTTTTTCGGCATCAGGTTTAAGCGCTTCCATACAAAACGTAACGGCCGAGGTAAAAGGCAATTTTTTGTTTGTTCATATTAATTTCGGCACAGGGTTCGGTTCGGGTTCGGTTATTTTAACCTCTGAACGTGCCCGCTATATAAAGGACGCACCCGATAAAAAAAAATCGTTAAGCGCCGCTCCGAAAAAATATATGTTAATGCTTGAAACGGAATTTAACCTGTTAGGCCGAATTAAGTTGTTTTCATATTATTCCGCTAAATTCCTTAGCGTTAAATTTCAGGAATGTCCTGCGGCGGCAAGAGAACTTATAAATAAAAATCTTGAATCGTTCAAAGAAATGCTGTCGAAAGACGGAATAACTCTTAAAGATATATCTTTTAAGGCTGATGCTGGAACTTTCGCCTCCGGCGGAGAAACATTTTACGGAGGGAAAATAATAGATGAAAGAGTCTAAGTTTAAATTAGCCAAGGCGACTGCCCTGCGATACGACCCTAAAAAAAATAACGCTCCGGTCGTTATATCAAAAGGCAGGGGAGAGCTTGCCGAAAAAATTATCGAAATCGCAAAAAAAGAAAATATACCTATAACTAAAAATAACGCGCTTGCCGATATACTCGACGGGTTGGATATTTACCAGGAAATTCCGCCCGAACTTTATAAGGCGATAGCGAATATTTTTGCGTTTTTGTACGAGTTAAACGAAAAAGCCGTTAAACCGTCCCTTTCATAGCGCCGACTATTTCCCGCTGTCTTCTTAATATATACTTAAACAAAACATCCTGCTCGGCAGGTTTTAAATTGATAGCCTGAGCGCCTACTTTATATTTAAGATTGTCGAGTCTGGCTATAGACCTTATTTCCATTCTTACCGTAATTTCCTTCAGTCCGCCTGGAAATTGAATTTTTACGCCCTCTAAAACGGTATGTTTTTCTAAGGGGAAATCGAGCAGAAAAGAAAGTCCATCGCCGGACAGGTCGAACAGTACCGAATCGAAATATTTATTATTCAGAAAGAAAGAAATTTTTACCGGTTCGTTTAAAGAAGGTTCTATCCTGAAAAACTTTCTTTTTTCGAGAGATAATATTTCTATAGGCTTATAAATTTCGAAGACGAAATAATCTCCTTCTTTTTCGTAATTATATAATTTTGAAAGAAAGAAATGCTCATTACTGCCGAATTTAAATGCGGCTTTAATATAGGAAGATTCGATAAGTTTTAAATTCCCCGATTTGGGAACCATAGAATCTATAGCGATAGATTCGTCTTTGACTTTAAGTATATTAGTCGTATATTCGTCGTTGAAAGGAACCGGATAAAGAATAACCGGTTTTTTCTGGTTGGCGAACCCTTTAAGTATGGCGTTAATTTCCTGCTTTTTGGAATATACGTTAATATCGGGATTTTCTTTCAGTTTTTTAATATCGAACATATGAGGCGGCTTATCCTAAAATAATAATATCCTGTCTTTTTCTTCGAGCCCGCTTACCATTTTTGCGTTTTCGAACTGCGAAGCATAGTTAAAATCGCCTATACGCGATATTACTCCGTTAACGCCGCAGGAATGTTCGCAAACGGAAACCCTATCCACGTTATGTTTATATTTTTTAATAAGCGAAATAAATTCTTTATCTTCAGTCAAAAAGACTCCCTTATCCATAATAAAAACCGATACTGCGAAATCCCTTTCCGCCGCCGCTCGGATTAAACCGTAAATATGGCCGGCATATTTATCGTTCGTAATAATAAAGGCGAGTTTTCCGTTCATAATAGATATTGTATATTAATTTCTCATATAATATCAATAGTATTTATCGTTTTTCGGCATATTTTTCCACGCATTAAATAATTGCGGAAATTTTTTCCTCCCTTAAAGGCATCCGATTTATTTATTTTCTTACTGCCTCCTCTATCTTACGATTTGCGGGGTTAATTTTTATAGAACTTTTTAATGGCATATTTATTGCATAATTTAAATAAAATATTATAAAAAGGCGGTTCAATGAACGGCGGTTCTTATATAGCCCTAAGCGGGATACTGGCTGAAGAAAGAAAATTATCAATGGTTACCAATAATATATCCAATGTCAATACGGTCGGGTATAAAAGCAGTAACGCCGACTTTGCGGAGTTTTTATCCCCGAAAGCGGTTTCCGCTTTAAACTCCGGCACGGATAAGCCCCTCGTAGATAAGTCTTACCCGATAATACTCAATACATATACGAATATGTCACAGGGGGCTTTAAAAAAGACGGGCAACAGGCTGGACCTCGCAATCCAAGGCGGCGGATATTTTGTAGTTCAAACCCCGGACGGAATTAAATATACCAGAAACGGAGCGTTTTCTTTGAACCAGGCTGGAGAACTAGTAAATCAGGAGGGTTTTCCGGTTATGAGTACAAATAAAAAACCTATTTTTTTAAACGAAAGAGGTTCGAATATAACCATTACCCATTTCGGCATAATAAATCTTACCGACCCCCAGACAAATAACGAACTATATTCCGGACAGATATTGACCGTAAATTTTAAAAATCCCGAATATTTATCTAAATACGGCGATACCCTCTTTTCGGCGACAAAAAGTTCGGGAAAGCCGGCAGTGAATCAAAATCCCGATATACTTCAGGGATACGTGGAGGAGTCCAACGTCAACGAGATAAAAGGCATGGTTCAGATGATTAACGTTTCGGAAACTTACAATAATATGATACAGGTTTTGAAATCCTACTCCCAGGTTAATAATACCGCCATTAACACTATAGGCGCGGCTGTTTAGCCTGTTTGGAATCAGAAATGATAAATTTTAAATTTTAACGGCGATATAGCGATACGGAGGTAAATTTAAAAGATGAGAGCTTTATGGACTGCCGCAACGGGCATGGAAGGACAGCAGATAGAAATAGACAACATAGCCAATAATCTTGCAAACACCAATACTACCGGATTTAAGGAATCGAGGGTAAATTTCGAGGACCTGTTTTATCAAACCGTAAAATCTCCCGGGGCTTATTCTTCGCAATATACCCAGTCTCCTACGGGCATTCAAATAGGTCTCGGCACAAAGGTTTCCTCGATAGAAAAAGAATTTACCCAGGGCGACCTTCAGCAGACATCGAACCCTTTAGATATAGCGATTTCCGGGCAGGGTTTTTTTCAGATACAGATGCCCGACGGAGAAACCGCATATACCAGAGACGGAACTTTTCAGACGAATTCGCAGGGACAGCTTGTCGATGCTAACGGCAATCAGCTTGTTCCGCCAATTACCATACCGCCTAACGCTACTTCCGTTACCATTTCCGAAAACGGAACGGTTTCCGCGGCTATTTCCGGACAGACTAATCCTGCCCAGATAGGAACCATAACGCTTGTTAATTTCATAAATCCTGCAGGACTCAGCAGTATAGGCAATAACCTTTATCTGCAGACTTCGGCTTCCGGAGTTCCGCAGGTAGGCACGCCCAACGAAAACGGGCTAGGCACTATTCAGCAGGGTTTTTTAGAAATGTCGAACGTAAATCTTGTCGGACAGATGGTATCTATGATAACTGCCCAAAATGCATACACCATAGACTCTAAAGCGATTACCGCCGCAAATCAGATGCTCCAGACTATGAGCGGCTTAATACCGTAATATATGAAGTAAAAATTAATTTATATTAACTATGTCATTCCCGCACAGGCGGGAATCCGGTTAGATTATAGGATTATGTTTAAAATAAAAACTTTCGCTTTTATAATTTTAGCAGCGGTTTTGCTTTCGGTTATTTTTTCGGATGCGGGATTCGCCTATGCGGCAAAAAAACCGAATTTAAAGCGGATAGTTATAAAATCGTACTTAAGCAAAATTCCTTTAAAATTTAAAAAATATTTTCATTTCTCCAACTTTGCCTATAATATTCCGTTTAAAATTACGGCCGGCATATTAAAAAGTTATTCCGTCAGCATCGCAATTAATAATTTAAAATATTCGGGTTATCATACCGCAATAATAAAAATATCGGACAAAAAAAGCGGAACGATTAAAGGCATCGACGACGTTACGTTTAAAACGGAAATTTATGCTCCGGTTGCCTCAGCTGCGGAAACAATAGGCAGATTTCAAATTATAAAGCCGGGCGACGTTAAAATATCGTATAAAAATATTCCGGGTCTGAACGACGGGTATTATCTGAACGATAAAAACATCGCAGGAAGGGAAGCTAAATTTTTTATTGCGGCGGGTTCGGCTTTAACTAAAGCAAATACCGAGAGAAAAAGGATAATTAATTTCGGCGATACCGTAAATATTATTTATAAAAGCTCCGGATTAATTTTAAAAACAAAAGGTATGGCGCTTCAGGCGGGCGCTTTGAACTCCGTAATCAGGGTTAAAAATATCCAATCGGGGACGGTTCTCAACTGCCTGTTAAAACCGTATAAATCCGTAGCGGTCAGATAAGATAATATAAAAAGGTAAAAACGGATAATATGAAATTAAAATATAAATTAAATAAAAATAACTTGTTGGTTTTAGCCGCCGTATTACTGCCGCTTGTCTTAACCGGCTGCGGCGTTCATCCGCCTAAATCCATGATTCCGCCTACATATGTTAAGCCTACGGCACAGAACGGCGGGATTCAAGGAAAACCGGCGCTCGGTTCTCTGTGGACGGGAACGGGAACCGGAACGAACCTCTATACCGATAACACGGCTTTTAAGCTAAACGATACGGTTACGATTATAGTGAACGACCAGACGCAGGTTCAGGATTCTTCCGCAACTGCGCTTTCGCACAATTCGTCCGGTCTTGGCAGTATCGCTTTCGGCACTCTTTCTACGGCAAAACCTACCGGATATAACGGGTCAAACGTCGAAACTTTTAACGGCGGCGGCGGAGTAGCGGAAAACGGTCAGATTTCGTCGGTTATTCAGGCCCAGGTCGTTAAAGTTTATCCTAACGGCAATGTCGAACTTAAGGGAGAAAGGAAAGTTTCCGTTAACGGAGAAACCAGATTCTTATTAATTAAAGGCATAGCCAGGCCGATAGACATATCTCCGGCGAACACGATTTTGTCGAGCCAGATATCCGACGAAAGAATATGGATAAACGGCAGAGGTTATGTCAACAGTTCGCAAAGCCCAAACTGGCTGTATAAGCTCATGCAGGATATCTGGCCGTTCTAAATATAATCAAAAATAAAAATTATGAAGAAAAAAATACTTTTACCGGCGTTAATATTATTATTAGGCTTGTTTGCCGCGTGCTCCGCGCCGGATTTTTCCTCCGCCGCAACCATAGGAAATATCACTTCGATATACGGCGCTATGAGCAACCCCATAGTCGGCTACGGCCTCGTTACCGGTCTTGACGGAACGGGAGACCAGTGGGGCGTTAACGTTACCCAGCAGAGCATAGTTACTATGCTGTCAAAATTAGGCATCAATACCAACGAGGCTTCTCTATACGAAATCAGGGATACCGCCGCCGTTATGGTTACTGCGGAGCTTCCTCCTTTCGCCGTTCCGGGCGAAAGAATAAACGTTACCGTAAGTTCTATCGGAAATGCGGAAAGTTTGCAGGGCGGAGTTTTATTGATGACCCCGCTTAAAGGACCGGACGGGAAGGTTTACGCGCTCGGCCAGGGCAGCGTATCTACGGGCGGCAGCGTTGCATCCGAAAACGTTATGCCTCTTCCCGGATATGTGCCGGTATCGCAAAATTTCCAGACGTCGGGCATTATCGACAACGGGGGAGTCATAGAAAAAGGCGTGTCTATAGGACTCAATACTTTCAGCAACGTCCGTCTGATTCTTAAAAACCCCAGTTTTACCGACTCGTCGAGAATTGCCGGCGCTATAAACGCAAAAATAGGCAAAGGAACGGCAAAGCCGCTCAATTCTACAAGCGTATCGGTCGCCGTCCCCGCTTCTTACAAAGGAAACGTTTCGCAGTTTATCTCGGTTATAGACGCTATAGACGTTAAAACGCATTCAAAAGCTATCATAGTTATAAACGAAAGGTCTGGAACCGTAGTAATGGGCGGAAATATAAAAATAAATCCGGTTGCTATATCTAACAGAAATATAACGCTTAAGATAAACAAAAAAAGAGTCCCCAACGCATTTTATTTGAAAAACGGATTGACTGTGGCCGAACTCGTAAAAGCCTTAAATGCCGTGGGTGCTCCAACGTCAAGCATAATATCTATACTCGAATCTATTAAGGCGGCGGGGGCTTTATCGGCGGAAATAAAGATAATTTAAGGTATGGAGGGAGTATTAAAGTTATAGTATAAAAATGTCGATTGTCATATAAATCAAGATTAAATTTCTAGAAAGAAGGTAAAAAGTATGGCAATCGAAATTTCCGGAATTACGTCGTCCGTTATAGGCGAAATACCGCAAAACAACAATAACGGTAAGAAAAAAGAAGTAAGCGGCCCTGAAGCCGGTCAGGCGGCAGGTTCCGATAAGGTCAGCATTTCGGAAGGCGCTAGTTTTATCGGCAGTTTAAAAAGCGCAGTGAACGAGGCTCAGTCGGCTCCTCTTTCCAAAATTAACGATATCAAGCAAAATATAGCATCGGGAAATTATGCCGATTCTTCAAAAATTGCCGAAGGGCTGATAAACAGTTTAAATATTACCGGCGAATAGCAAAAATTTAAAGGTTGACAGGCATATATGAAAAATACGGTTTCAAACGAAAATAAAATCGAAGACCTCCTCGGAATAGTCAGGAGGTTAAAAAAAGAGCTCGACGACTCTTATTCGATGTTGAAAACTAATTTTAATCCTTTAAAAAATATCGATATATTCGACGATAAAAGAAAAATTTTAAAAGAAATTGCTGAAAAGATAAAAGAGTTCGGCGCGGTAACCGGCGGCAACGAGGAAATAAGCGGCGAAGACGGAGTCCGCGGCGATTCGGAAATAAAAGAACTTATCAAAGCGGAAATACTGGAAATAGCCGAATTAAACAGGGACTTTTCCGCCTTAATCAAAAAAAACATATATTATAATCAGCTTACTATTTCGTTTATAACCGAGGCTTTCAGTAAAAGCTCCATTTACGACAGAGCCGGCGTAAACAATTCAAACTTTTTTCCCTTAAAAAACGTTTTAATGAAGTCGGGGGTGAGGGTATAAATGCTTACCATAAATAATATATTAGACATAGCAGATTCGGCTATGAACGCCAATACCGCGGCAATGAACACCGTATCCCAGAACGTAGCCAACGTCAACACCCCTTTTTACAACAGCGAAACGCCTATAGAAACGGAAGCTCCAGCGGTAGTAGGCGCTCCTTATACATACGGCACGGGAGTAAACGTAAACGATATACAGAGAAGCACCGATAATTTCGTCCAGTCGGAAGTCAACAACGAAACTGCGCAGAACAGCTATTATACAACGCTGTATCAGGGTTTAGACCAGATTCAGAATCTGTTTAACGACCAGACCGGTTCAGGTTTCAGTTCCCAAATTTCAAAGTTTTTCAACGATTTTCAAAATGTAGCAAATAATCCGTCCAATACTTCCCAGAGAACGGCTTTATTATCCGACGCTCAGTCGCTTACCGGTTCTATAAATAACGCTTATACTACTATAATGAATACCGTATCTTCCACCAATACTTCAATTAACGGCGTTATTCCGCAGATTAACAGCCTTACGACTCAGATTGCAGGTCTTAATCAGCAGATTACTTATGCGCTTAACGCGGGGAGCAGCGCCAATGAACTGCAGGACCAGCAGATGCAGGCTATAAACAGCCTTTCCAAACTTGTGAATATTTCATATTATACGAATAATAACGGAAAAACGAATATATCGGTCGGAGATGTTCCGCTCGTTTCAAGCGATTCGTCTTTTGAGATTTCGACGCAGGTTGATGCGTCTAATTCGGCAAATTTAGATATTATGTGGAACGGACCGGACGGTTCTGTTCAGCCTGTAACGAGCCAGGTTACCGGAGGCAGTCTCGGCGCATACGTAAATATCGAACAGACTGCCGCGCCGTCTTATATAAGCCAGCTTAATTCGCTTGCCGCGGCTGTGACCGACAACGTAAACTCTTTGCAATATAACGGCTACGGTCTGGACGGTTCGACGGGAAATTATTTCTTTCAGCCGAATTTGACGACGGCGGTAACTAATGGTACTGATGCAACTATATCTACCGGCATGGTAACGAATCCCGCCGATTTGACCGGTGATAGTTATCAGATTTCAACGACCGGCGGCGGTGTTTTTACCGTTACAAATACTACTACAAATCAAACTTTAAGCAGTTCTGCCGTGAGTGTTTCTTCCACTACAAATAAATACGGGCAAAATGTATATACGATAGGTTTTGACGGGGTATCGGTAAATATTACCGGAACTTCCATTCCCGCCGCTGCGCCGGCAAGCGGCGATACTTTTACCGTTCAGCAGAATACGACCAATCCGGCCTTTACTATGGAAGTAAACCCTAACTTAACGACGTCTCAGGTAGCTGGGGCATCCGCCGTTTCAACCGCGGTTAACCCGACCAATGCCGGCAACGCAACGATTAGCGCCGGTTCGGTTATTAATCCGTATAACGCTAGCGGCGGCCAATATACGCTTACTTATACCGGTATTTCGCCAAATTATTTTTCTATTTCCAATAGTTTAGGAGGCACGCCTAGTATAGGAAAGGTTGCTAAAAGCACTAATTCAAGTGGGCAGACGGCATATTCAATTTATTTCGGCAATTCCCCTACTAACGATGAAAATTTTCATGTTACTATAACGGGAACGCCTTCTAACAGCGATACCTTTACCGCCGATGTTTTAACGGGCTTGACTTCTACTCAGATGAATTCCCTCGGCCTACAGGGCAATAACGAAAACGCTCTTGCCCTCGGCGCGCTTCAAAATAATAATTTGCCTATTAACGGGACAAGTTCGACTATTTCGACGTATTATGCGAATATCGTTTCAAATATCGGAACGCAGTCTCAGAGCGCAAACACTAATTACACTAATTCCACCTCCGTTTTGACGAATTTGCAGAATCAACTCCAATCGTTCGTCGGAGTAAATATGAACCAGCAGATGACGAACCTCGTCAATTACCAGAATTCGTATCAGGCGGCGGCGGCAATTACAAGCTCTGTTCAGGCAATTATGACGGCGCTATTAAGCACGGTGCCGTAATTTATAATTAAAAGGGGTTAATATTTAACCGCCCCGTCAGGCTGGCGTCTGACACCCCTCCTTGTAAAGGAGGGGAGCTAAACTAAAGCAGATAATAAAGGCTTAACGGTAAAAAAACAGCTAAAGCTATGAAGAAAGACTCAACAGTAGTAAGAGCAGATAAAAGGTTTTTCATGAACTCCTCTCCTTTTTAAGGAGGGGAGCCCGTAGGGCGGGGTGGTTTTGTGATTTATGGTAACAAGTAAAAAAAGAGGCGTTTAAAATGATACAGATAACCAACGGCATGATATACAACAATATTAACAACGAATTGTCGAACGAATCTACCAGTATTTACAACCTTCAGGACCAGATTTCGAGCGGCTTGCAAATCAACTATCCGCAGGATAATCCGGCGGGTATGGTTAACGTTCTTTCGTATAAAAACAGCACCGCGCTCGTTACGCAGTATAACTCTAACGTAACTATCGCAAACAGCATAGGCTCTTTAGCTTCGTCCACTATAAGCAACGCGATGACGGCAGTAAATCAGGCAAGCACGCTTGCTATCGAAATGGCAAACGGAACGAATACTCCCGCAAATAATCAGGCGGCGGCACAGCAGGTAGGGCAGATTATCAACGAGCTTACGCAGTATGCAAATACTTCTTATAACGGACAGAATATCTTTACTGGGAACAATCTTAATTTATCCTCGGCATATACCCCTACGATGGCTTATTTTTCTGCGACTACAACTTCAGGTAGTACTACTCCTGTTGAATATCAAGTTTATACCTATGCCGGAACGGATACGAACCAGAATTACCAGATAACCCAGAATGAAACGGTAACGCCGTCGCTTACAGCCGATGCTATCTTCGGAAACGACCCGGCAAATCCATCAAGTAATCCTCCATCTCCATCAAATTCCTATACCCCTTCCGGCCTCATTTCCGTTCTTTCGCTTTTTCAGTCGGAACTTCAGAATAACGTTTATCAGCAGAATTCTTCCTCTATAATTCAGGGGATACAGAACGGATTAAACACGATGACCGCCGCTCAGGCGACCGTTGGCACGGTCGTTCAGAGGCTTAACGAACAGCAGACGAGTTACCAGACGGTTTTGTCGAATATTTCTCAGCTCCTAAGCCAGACGCAGGACGTAAACGTGGCGCAGGCTATGACGAATCTAACGCAGGCGCAAGAGTCTTATCAGGCTACGCTCGAAGCCTCTTCTAATATTACTTCGCTGACGCCGATGCTCCTTCAGTATCTTAAATAATTGCCGCTTCGGCATAAAAATTATGTTAATTCTTGCAAGAAAAACCGGCGAAAGCATAAAAATAGGTGATAATATAACCCTCGAAGTTATTTCCGTGGCAGGAAATACCGTAAAAATAGGAATAGAAGCCCCAAAGGAAGTCGGCATCCTCAGAAAGGAGCTTTACGACATGATTAAAAACGAAAATATTAGCGCTTCAGCCGTTAATTTATCGGATTTATCGGGATTAAACGATTTGGGCGGCATAAGCAGGCCGGACGGCGCATATATCGATAAAGACAAAAAAAATATAAAAACATAAGAGGATTTTTAAGTGAATACGGTAAATCCAGAAACCGAAATTTTAGTAAAAAGCATATATTATCCCGAAGGGGTGACGGTCGAAAAAACGAAAATTATAGAATTCGTTAAACCTATATTAGGATTCGATTCTTTAAAAAAATACTGCATCTTAAATATTAATAAAGAAAAAGAACTTCCGTTTTTTATACTGCAGAGCATAGAGAACGATAAATTGTGCTTTATAGTAGCGGACCCTAACTATTTTTTTAAAGATTACGCCGCAAGTATTACCGACGAGGAAAAAGAACTGCTCGGTTTTAAAGACAAAACCGACGTAATATTATTCGTGATAGTTACGGTATTTCGGGACTTATATTCATCTACGGTAAACTTAAAAGCCCCCGTCGTTATAAACGTTAAGAGCCGCAAGGCTATTCAGACGGTTTTAAACAACGATTTATATTCCGTTAAGCAAAAACTGCCGATAATAAAACAGAACCCCGATAATCCAAAAACTACTTAAGCTATACATTTCCTTATTCCGTATTTCTTCTGTCCACTATTACATTCGACCCCGACTTTTCTTTTGCTATGGATTTTAATCCGGAAACTATTTCGCTTATCTGTCCGTAATGCGAAATTTTTTTGCTTACGTCTTCGATAACCGCGATAGACAGGCTCATTACCGGAAATCTCCGCATTTTTTTTTGCCTGTCGTACGATTCTATATATCCTCTTTGTTTGTCCGTATTATCGTAAAACGACAGTATGATTTTATCGAAGTTGCATATTACGGTATTTGAAATGTCTATTATATCGCCGGAATGAGACATAACGACAAAATCGTCTCCGCCGATATGTCCTATGAATACGTATTTCTCGATATCCCTGCATCTTGTTTTAGATATGTCGTAAACGGTAGTCGCAATGAGCCTGGACGTCATCATAATAACTTCGTCTCCCCTTAAAAAGCCGTATTTGTCGTTATAGGATTTGAAATTGTCAATATCGATATAGGCAAAAGAAAAATTAACGTCTTTATCGAGTTTATCCTTAATCGATTCCATTATAGAGGAATTTCCGGGCAGTTTTGTCAGCGGATTTGCGTCTAATGCGGATTTAGAAGCGTGTATAATGCTGTCTATTTTATATTCCAGTTCGTATGGATCAAGAGGCTCTTTAATGTAATCTTTCAAAAAATATTTTTCGTCTTTTACGACGTTAAAATCGAAATCCGCCGGCAGCATAAAAAGAATAGGAATATTGCTCAGCATATTATCCAGCTGCATGTCGTTAATCATCTTAATCTCTTTTTTATGCGCTCCGCTGTCTTTTCCCGAAATCGCGTTCATCGCAATAATGATTAACTGCGGCGGCGAAGCATAAACGGAATAATATGCCTGATTGAACGAATCGAATATCTTAAAATCGTATCTATCCAATTCTTCCTTAAAAACATTATTATATGGAGAGTTTTTATCCGATACTATAAAAATTTTAGGCTTATTAATAATGTTTTTATCTTTATTCATATAGAATCGGGAATCGGAAATTAATCTTTTATGCAGCCGGTTCAATTACTCGAATATATAAAGTTCGTCTTTATAGGAATATATTTCTCCTATTACGGATTTTATGAAATCCATATCTATACCGAGTATGTTTAAGGCATCCCTGTTTATTTTTTCTAAATATGCGGCTCCCGAAAAACCGATGCCTAATGCCCTTGTTAAGAAATCGGCAATATTTAATATTGCAGTTTCCGCTTTAAAGTCGTCCGCAAGATTAACGTTGTGATGATATTTTATCGGCAGATATATAGATGGCGGCAGATTCCATTCTTTTATGAGCATATAGCCTAAATAGTCATGCGATATATTGAGAATATCATGCTCTATATCTACCAAAGATTTTTTGCTTTTATCCGCATTTTCTATAATTTTTTTAAAATCGTCTTTAAACGCGGTAGCTATAATTATTTTTCCTATGTCGTGCAGTAACCCCGCGGAAAACATAATGTCCGGGTCTATATTATTTATCTTTTGCGCTTTAAGTTTTACCGCTATATGCTTTGCGGCGAAGGCGCAGAAAAGGCTGTGCTCCGACAGCCCCGCCATGGTTTCTTTCATAGCGGTAAAAACGGAGGTTGAAATTACGATGCTTTTTAAAACATTGGCGCCCAGCAGCACTATTGCATGGTTTATACTGTATATTCTCTGGGGAAATCCGTAAAAAGGAGAATTTACTATTTTCAATATTCTTGCCGAAAGGCTTACGTCGCGGGACATTAATTCGCCGATATTTTTTATGGAGAAATTATCGTTGTCTATTTCTTCGGAAATTTTCGATAACACTTTAGGCAGGGTAGGCAGGTTATCGGTTTTTTTAACGGTAGCGATTAACTTGTCCAAGGTGTCTATTTTTTTCATTTTATGTTCCGGTTCCGCCGTAATTTTTAATTATGACGTTTTTTATGATTTCTTTTATTTCTTCCATAAATTTTCCGCTTTCGGCCTGCTGGAACCTTTTTTCCAATAAAGACAGTTCTTTTTCCATTTTTTCTTTATTTTCTGTATCGTTTTCCGATTCTGCGCCGCTCGTTCCTTCTATGAATATATAATTATCCGACGCTCCCGTAGATTCGGCGGTTATTTTTTTAATATTTCCTATAAATTTATCCGTAAGAACCGTCCCTTTCTTAAGAACCGTAATTCCTTTGCCGGATATTATATCTTTAGCTAAGATATCGCCTGCTTTAAGATTTTCCGCCGTTACTTTTTTCATATAAATTATAATTACCGTTTAAATATCTTTAAAAGTTGATTTATATTATATCATATTATAAAATTATAATAGAAAAAATAAAATTGATATTATGAAAAATCATACGTTATTAGAATTTAAAATTGCCACCCGAATTCTTAATATAAATAAGTATATACTGCTCATTTTATTAGAAAAACGGGAAACTCCGGTTAATATCGGACATATATTCGATAGAAAAGTTTTTTTGACGTCTCTTTTTTCTAAAGCGGAAAGCCGCGCATATGCATATAAAGATAAAATATCTGAAACGGGCGGCGCCGAACTTTTATCGCGGCTTAAAGATATACTGACGGATATAACGGAATCCGACAAAACTATTATAAATATTTTAACCGAAAAAAAAGAAAATACCGCCGATAAAATTTCAATGCTAAGGAAACTTTCCTCCGCCGTTAAAGCTTACGGCGCTAATTGAACGATAAGGTGCATTATATTATGGATAATTTAGACGGACATTTTTATAAAAATCAGGAAGTAATTATAGAAACTCCCCAAAAAAATTTCAAAGGCTATATTAATAAAATAGACGACGGGTTCCTCTATATAGTTTTATATTCGACTTTTAACGGCGGGCAGGCGCCGGAATTCGGCGCAGAGGATTACGATATGGACGCAGACGTATCTTTAATTAAAAGCTCCGCCGTTCTTATTTTAATAAGTTCCGGTTTTTCCAAAACTTTCATATATAAGCCTATTTTAAAAGACATCGTTAAAAATGCCAATAATATTTCTCTAAAGGTTCAAATTGCCGGCGTCCCTTCGGAAGAAAGAGAAGGCAGGGAATTTTTGCGCGTCAACGCCGTTATTCAGTTCGTTTACGAAGAAATACCCATGGAAGAATTTCTTGAAACTAAAGATGCTTATATTACGAAGCCTTCCCTTACTACTTCGGTTTACGGAATTTACGGATTAGCCGCCCCTAAAATTTTTCAAACCGCCTCCGAAACGGATTCGGATGCCCCGATTAATCCTAAAATAGAGAAACTTCTTGTAGCGATAAACAGCAAATTGGACGTAATCATTTCCCTTATTAATCCGGAAGCGTCCATATTTGCGAATATTAAGGAAAAGCAGGTATCTATAAGCGGTTCCGGCATTATGTGGACGGATTGGGATAAAGGGCTGAAACAGGGCAGTATCATAAAAATTACGATGCTTTTCCCGACCGTTCCTCAGTTTATAGTAAAGGCTTTGGCTCAGGTGATAAAAATTTCGAATACCGGAGCGGATGCCGGACAAAATAATTCTTCGCCTGTATCTATAGCATGTAAGTTTACCGCAATAAACGAATATGACAGGGACGAAATAATTAAATTTACCTTTGAACAGCAAAGGCGGCATATCAAAAAATCCGCCTTTTAAGAAAATATTTAAATGCTTCTTCTGCAGGATTAGCTAATTATGATTTAGGCAGTTCGTTGTTCAAGAAAGTAGAAAGAACCACGATATTTACCCTTCTGTTAAGCGCGCGTCCCGCCGCCGTTTCGTTGCTTGCTATGGGCTTGTATTTTCCGTATCCGGAAGCCGAAAGTCTTGCCGGAGGAAAATTCACGCTTTTTATAAAAAAGCTCAGGACGCTGACGGCCCTGGCGGTGGAAAGCATCCAGTTATTCGGATATTTAGCCGTGCGTATAGGGGTCGAATCGGTATAGCCCTCGATGGCGATGTTATTTTTGACCTTAAGCAGTTCCGACGCTATTTCTTTTAAGAGCGGGCGATATTTTCCGATAATTCTTGCGCTTCCCGAGCCGAAAAAGCTCGAACCTTTTAAGGATATAACGAGTCCGCGAGTCGATTTATAAACCCTGAGCGAAGCTCTGTAAGCGCTGTTTTCTGCGGTAAAGGATTTTATATTGGATTCGATGCCGGTGAAGACTGCGGATTCATGAGTTTCTTCCTTAATAAGCTTCTTATTGGATTTTGAAATCTTAAAAGTCGGAGGGGCGGTTTTCGCGACGATTAATTTTGGGGTAGAGGCTATATTAGGCTTAGAGGTGGAAACCGTAATAAATTTGTTTGCCCCGAACGCCTGCTGGATGGATACGGCGAGTTCTTTAAGCCGGACGTTATTGACTTTCGATATCGCGAACATTACTATGAAGAACGACAGAAGTGTAGTTAAAAAGTCGCCGTAGCTTATCATCCATCTTTCCGAATTGCTGTGTTCGGGGCATTTTTTTTTCTTTCTCATTTTTTATTTCTCCGTATTTTTTAACTCGTACATTTTTTTCTCCTGTTCGCTTAAAAAGGATTTCAGCTTTTCCTCGATAAGCCGGGGATTTTCTCCGTTCTGAATGCTTCTTATTCCCATAAGGATAAGTTCGTACCTTAAAACTTTTACTTTCAAGTTCATCTTAAGTTTGCTGGATATGGGAAATAAAACGGCATTGGCAAACGCAAGACCGTAAAGCGTTGCGGTAAACGCGACAGCTATTCCGGCTCCGAGCCTGTTCGGTTCGTTTAAATGCTGCATAACGTGGATAAGTCCGAGGACCGCGCCTATTATGCCTAAGGTGGGGGAATAACCTCCCGCCTGTTCGTAAATTTTAACGCTTTCTTCCCCGAATTCTTCTATATGGGACAACTCCGTTTCCATAATTTCCATAACTATCTGGGGGTCAATTCCGTCGACGACTAACTGCAGAGCTTTTTTTATAAAATCGTCGGACGAGGCTTCTATTTCCGATTCTAATGCAAGGACCCCGTTTTTTCTTGCTTTTGTCGCATAGTTAAGCAGGTCGGATATAGTATTTTCAAAATCCACTTTTTCGGATAAAATAACGCTCTTAACTGATAAAAGAGCTTTTTTAAGATTTTCCGTCCTGTTTCCGGCGATGGTAGCTCCGGCCGTTCCGACTATAACTATTACGAAGCCGATAGGGTCTATCAACTGCATTAAATTAGACCCCTGCAGGAAATTTCCGAAAACTATTCCGCCTACGCCAAGAATAAAACCTATAATAGATGCGATATCCATATTTCAGCCGTTATGTTATAATATTTATTAAATAAATTTATATTTTTTCTTATTATAATATAAATAATATATTTTTAAAATAATTTCTGCAAACTTTTATTAATAATCCGGTTATGATATAATTTTTTATATGAATATAACAGATGCTTTGACGGTTTCCGCCGGTAAAAAAAATCCGGCCGAAAAAACGGCCGTTACTCCGGCCGAGCTCAAAGAAATAAAGACCGTCGCCGTTAAGTTCGAAAGCCTTTTTTTGAATATGATTTTTGATTCTATGTCGAAAGAAGTAGGAAAAGGCTCCTTCATCGATAAAGGGACGGGCTATAAAATTTTTAATTCCCTGTTTTACGAAGCGGTAGCCAACGACGAAAGCTACGGAAAAGGGATAGGCATTGCGAGGATGATTGTTGATTATTTTAAAGAGCATCCTTCTTTGATAGCGCAGGACGGACTAAAAGAGCTGAGTTCTTCGGTGTCTAAACTCTCCGCGTCGAATAATCTTTTTCAGGCGTATAATTTATCTTCTAAATACGATAATAATCAAAGCGTGGCAGGTTTAAACCCGGAAGAAAAGAATATAGGCGGCGCCCGCGCCGGCGGAGACGGCGGCAGTATGAACGGAGATTACGTCACTGCGGACGGTTTGGCAAAAAAAGCTTCAGAGATATACGGCGTTCCTTACGGACTGATAAAAGCCGTAATAAAAACGGAATCCGGATTCAATCCTTACGCCGTTTCCGGCAAAGGAGCCGTCGGGCTTATGCAGCTTATGCCGGAAACGGCAAAAGAACTGGGCGTCAATCCGTACGACCCTGAGGGAAACGTCTTCGGCGGAACTATGTATCTTAAGAGCCTATTAAATCTTTACGGCGGAAATGAAGAGCTTGCGCTTGCCGCTTATAACGCAGGAAAAGGCAACGTCGATAAGTATAACGGAGTGCCGCCGTTCGAGGAAACCGAAAATTACGTCAGAACGGTTCTTTCGTATTACCGCGAATACAATTCGGATTCTAAAGCCGAATCTTAAATTTTGAATTAATAAAATTAATAAAATGGGAAGAATTCTCAGCCTGAAAGAATACGAGTACGCTCTGGATAATGCAGAGCCTTTGCTCATCAAGGGAAAGCTTACCAAAGCGGTGGGTCTTGTTATAGAAACTACGTACCCCGGCCTTTCAATAGGAAAAATATGCCGGATAAAAAGTAAAAAATCCGGCATATTTGCCGATATCGCCGCGGATGCCTGTCTTACCGCCGAAGTTATCGGCTTCAACAACGATAAGGCTATACTTATGCCTTATGGAGACACCTCTGGCATAAGTTTAGAAAGCGAGGTTCTTCTTTTAGACGAAGAAGAGAAATTTCCGGCGGGAGATGAGCTTCTGGGAAGAGTCCTCGACTCTTTCGGCAACCCTATGGATGGAAAAGGCAGAATTTTTTGCGGGGATTACGCAAAAATATCCGCCGAACCCCCGTCTCCGCTTTCGAGAAAAAGGATCGGCGAAGTTATGGACGTAGGCGTCAGGGCGGTTAATTCGTTTCTTACCATAGGCAAGGGCCAGAGAATAGGTATTTTTGCCGGTTCAGGGGTGGGTAAAAGCACCCTTCTCGGTATGTTCACGAAGTATTCCGAATCCGACGTAAACGTTATAGCGCTTATAGGCGAAAGAGGCCGCGAGGTTAAGGAATTTATAGAAAAAAACCTCGGAGAAGAAGGGTTAAAAAAATCGGTAATCATAGTAGCTACATCCGATAAATCTCCTTTAGTAAGGCTCCGCGGCGCTTTCGCCGCTACCGCAGTCGCCGAATATTTTAGGAACAAAGGGCGCAACGTTTTGTTTTTAATGGATTCCATAACCAGATTTGCCATGGCGGCGCGCGAGATAGGCTTATCGGCGGGAGAGCCGCCGACCGTAAGGGGTTATACGCCGTCCGTATTCAGCGTTTTACCTAAACTTCTCGAAAGGGCGGCTATCTCGGACAAAGGGAGCATTACGGGAATATACACCGTTTTAGTCGAAGGAGACGATATGAACGAGCCGGTTTCCGATACCGTAAGGTCTATTCTGGACGGGCACATTATACTTTCGAGGAAGATAGCGGAAAACGGTATTTTTCCGGCTATAGACGTTCTTAACAGCCTTTCGAGGGTTATGCCGGACGTCGTTTCCGAAGACCATTTGCTTAAGGCGAGAGAGATTTTGAAGATAGTTTCCGAATACAGGATAAACGAAGACCTTATAAATATAGGCGCATATTCTAAAGGTTCCAACGATAAAATAGATTTTGCCATCGACCATATATCTAAGATAGAAAATTTCATAAAACAGACGCCGGACGAAAAATATTCGTTCGAAGAAAGCCTTAAGGAAATGAGCGGACTCCTTAATTAATAATTAAGATTAACCGCCCCGCCCTAACGGGCACCCCTCCTTTGTAAGTAGGGGAACTTAAATAAAATGTATCGTTGTTGTATATAGAAGTATATAGAAAATAATAGGCAGACTGATAACTCCCCTCCTTTGTAATGAGGGGTGCCCGTTAGGGCGGGGCGGTTAATGGATAAAAAATCGCAATACAATAATAATTCGAGCGGTCTCCGCAGGATAAACAGAGAAGAGGCTACATCTTTATTTAAAAACAAAAGCCTTCTGGAACTCGGGAAAATAGCCGACGGCGTAAGAAAAGCCAAACACTCCGACGGCGTCGTAACTTTCATTATCGACAGAAACATTAACTATACCAATATATGCACTTCGGAGTGCAAATTCTGCGCTTTTTATAAAAAATACGGCGTTCCGGATGGAGGGGCATACGTTCTTTCGAAAGAGCAAATCTTTGCCAAAATCGCCGAAACCAAAGAACTGTCCGGCACGCAGATTCTTCTTCAGGGCGGATTAAATCCGGATATATCCATAGATTATTATCTCGATCTTTTAAGCGATATAAAAGAAAAATTCAATATCCATATACACGCTTTTTCTCCTCCGGAAATTATTTTTATTGCAGATTCAAACGGTATTACCGTCAAAGAAACGCTCGGCCTCTTAAAAGAAGCGGGGCTGGGTTCGGTGCCGGGAGGCGGAGCCGAAATACTCGTCGACAGGGTCAGAAAAAAAATCAGCCCTAATAAAATCAACAGCCGCCGGTGGCTCGAAGTCATGGAAGAAGTTCACCTCGCCGGACTTAATTCGTCGGCGACTATGATGTTCGGTACGATTGAAACCGACGAAGATATTATCGAGCATCTTTTTAAACTCAGGGAGCTTCAGGA
The DNA here is from genome assembly GCA_021811805.1 of bacterium. GTDB lineage: Bacteria > SZUA-79 > SZUA-79 > Acidulodesulfobacterales > Acidulodesulfobacteraceae > Acidulodesulfobacterium_A. The sequence goes on from JAKAQA010000002.1 coordinate 48,870, forward strand.
TAAAACCGGCGGCTTCAGGGCTTTTATTCCGTGGAGTTTTCAGAGCAAAAATACTGCCCTTAATCCGAGGGGCGTTTACGGCCATTATTATCTGAAAGTCCTTGCCGTTTCAAGGATAATTTTGGATAATTTCGATAATATTCAGGCATCATGGGTAACGCAGGGAGCAAAAATGGGGCAGACAGCTTTAAGTTTCGGGGCAAACGATATGGGTTCGACCATGCTCGAAGAAAACGTCGTTAAAGCGGCGGGAACGGCAAACAGCGCCATTGACGAGAAATTAATGGTAAGGCTGATTAAAGACGCCGGATTTATACCTGCGCAAAGAATTAATAATTATGATAGAATAAAATTTTATTAAAAATTATTATAAAATTATGTTATAATTTCATTTAATAAAAAACGATAAAAATGTCGAATTAAATAAAGTAAAGAGGGGAAATAACACGGTGACCGAAGAAAAGCTGTTGTATTTTAAAAACATACTCGCCAAGAAGCTGGATAGCCTCCTTGACGAAGCTTTAAAGACGGTAGATACGATGACGAAAGAAGACGATAACTTTCCCGACCCTACTGACAGGGCGACGCTGGAATCGGATAGAAATTTCGAGCTGAGAATCCGAGACAGGGAAAGAAAACTTATTCCGAAGATAAAAGATGCGCTCGAAAGAATAGAAAACGGGACTTACGGCGTATGCGAAGAATGCGGCGAAGAAATTTCAGAAAAGAGGCTGGAGTCGAGACCCGAGGCCACAATGTGCATTGTTTGCAAAACCAAGGAAGAAGAACTTGAAAAAAAATCTAATATCTAATAAATTAGGATAAATAATGATATACCGTTCTAATAAAATTTGTCCGCGCAAGCGCATTCTTATAGTCGAAGACAACAGGATGCACGCCGAACTTTTAAATATTATCATCCGCTCGTCTTTCGACGCCGATATAACCGTTGCGGAAAACGGCAGTGATGCCCTTGATAAAATTACCGAAGGCCGTATTTTCGACCTCATAATAATAGACATAATGCTTCCGAAGATAAACGGACTCGACGTTCTTAAAACTATCAGGAAAGTTTACGATAGAGTTCCTATTCTAATGCTCAGCGCGCTGAACGATAAGGAAATCATAGCCAAAAGCTATGCCGAAGGCGCTACGGATTATGCGGCAAAGCCTATCAGAAACGAAATGCTGAGAGATAAAATCGGCGTTTTGCTCGGAAGCTGCGACTTATAAATAAAACACCTTGGCGGCATATAAACTCGGTTCGCCGCATGATACTATTACAGTACAGCCAAAAACGATAAAAGGAAACGGATTTTAAAATAAAGGGGAATTAAATTTAGCTTGAAGAGACAGGATAACTTTATGAGCGGTATCATGGCAAAAATATTGTTATACGGCGGCGGAAACGCCGCAAAAACTCTTATCGGTATGTTTCGGGGCGACAAAAACATCGAGATAACAGCTTTAGTTGCCAGAAACTTAGACAAAGAAGGGGCGGTCTTAGCTAAAGAACTAAATATAAAATCTTTCAAAACTATTAAAGAAGCCAAAGTTCACGGCATAGATTTCAATATAATTTTTAATCTGACGGGCCGGCCGGAAGCGGAATTGCCGGAACTTGTCGAACTTCACGACACCGGAATAGAAATTATAAATTCTATTAGTTCTAAACTAATTTACGACCTTCTTTACGACAGGCACAAAAACCATATCGACAAAGAAAGCATCATTAAGCAGTTAAGAGAGCGGAAAGCATATTTTAAAAACATCCTCGACGATTCGTTCGATATGATTATGGTTACCGACCGCCGCGGTGCAATTACGGAATTTAATAAAGGCGGCGAAAATATGCTCGGTTATTCTCGTAAAGAAGTCATGGGAAAGCATGCCTCCGGTTTTTATATCAATCCGGAAGAAAGAGACGATATTTTAGAAAAACTTAAAATAGACAAATTCGTCGCAAATTACGAAACGCTCCTCAGGAAAAAAGACGGCAGTCCGGTGGATATATCTCTTACTATATCCCGCATCATGGATAAAAACGGCGATATAATAGGAACTATCGGTATTTCAAAAGATATTACGGATAAAAAGTTTCAGGAAAAGAGGCTTAAAGAACTTAACGAGAACCTCGAAAATAAGGTCATCGAAAGGACGAAACAGCTTGAGGAAATCAATAAGGAACTGGCAAGGGCAAACGAGTTAAAATCGAAATTTATCGCAAATATGTCCCATGAACTGAGGACGCCGCTTAATGCGATTATAGGCTATTCCGACCTTCTGAACGATTCTCCCGATTTAAGCGCAAAGCATAAAAAATATACCGGCAATATATTGGTATCGGGCAAACATCTTCTCCAGCTTATTAACAATATACTCGACATATCCAAAATAGAAGCGGGGATGTTCTCCCTCGAATATTCGGTGTTTTCCATTAAAGAAGCCATAGACGAAGCTATCGTCGTTTTAAGATCGCTTGCCGGAAAAAAGAATCTTGCCATAACGGTAGATTATAAATGTTCGGACGGCTATAAACTTTATTCCGACAGAGTTAAATTTAAGCAGATAATATACAACCTGTTAAGCAACGCCATCAAATTTTCTTTTGAAAATACGGAAATCAAAGTCGTATGCAAAAATATCCCCCTTTCTTTAGACATTAAAACCAAATTTAATTTCAATTTTAAAAAGTACGGTAAGCCGCACGGTAAAATGTTCGAATATATACAGATAGACGTTATAAACAGGGGCATCGGCATAGACGACAATTTTAAAAATAAAATATTCGAGGAGTTTACGCAGGCGGACAATAATTATTCGAGACAGTACGAAGGAACCGGCCTGGGACTCGCCCTTACCAAAAAAATAGTAGAACTTCACGGCGGGCATATAGATTTCGAATCGGTTAAAAACGATTTTACGGATTTTACGTTCATTCTTCCTAATCCCCTCGAAACGGAGGTATCGGCTATAAGCGCCGAAGACGCCGAAAAAACTTTGATAACCGTAGATGCAAAAACCTTTTTCAGGGACAATAACGTAAAAAGAAATAAGCCTCTCGTTTTAGTAGCCGAAGACGATAGGCCGACTTCCGAAATATTTACGATAAATTTAGTAAATTCGGGATATTCGGTCGCCCATGCGTACGACGGCATCGAAACGGTTGAAAAAGCCAAAAGTCTAAAGCCGTTCGCTATTCTTTTAGATATAATGCTTCCCAGAAAAGACGGCTGGGAAGTTTTGAACGATTTAAAATCCGATAAAGATACAAAAAACATACCCGTAATTATTACGAGCATTATAGATAATAAAGATTTAGGATTTGCGCTTGGGGCGACGGATTATCTTATAAAGCCTATCGACAAAGAGACCCTTATCCATACATTGTCGCAGTTCACTCTTACATCTAAAAGGAAAAGAAGGCAGGTAAATATCTTATTAGTGGACGACGACCCCGTCATTCATAAAACGATAGAAAAACTGCTTGTCGGGGAGGGCTTTAATTTAGTCCACGCTTACAGCGGCGAAGAAGGGCTTAGAATGGCGATAGAACTTAAGCCCGACTTAATACTGCTGGATTTAATCATGCCGGACATAGACGGATTCGAGGTGGCGGAAAATATCAAAAAACACCCTATATCAGCCCAGATACCTATATTTATAATAACATCTAAAGATTTGACGGTGGAAGAAAGATTGAGGCTTTCCGGCAACATAGAAAGGATAATCGGCAAAAAATCGTTTTCTGCCGAAGAACTCAGCCGCTCTATAAGGGAGCTCGAACTTATATATCCTCAAAAAGCCGGTTTGTTCGACGAAATTACGGGGCTTTTAGACCATAACTATTTTAACATAAGGCTCGCGCAGGAGATTAACAGAGCTAAAAGATACAATATCGTTTTCAGCGTGGTCTTTATGGACATCGACAATTTTAAAGAATACTGCGATTTGGTGGGAAATTTTCATTCCGACATAGCCCTTAAAAAAATATCGGAAATGCTTAAAAAAATGTTGAGGGGTTCGGACGTAGTAGTCAGGTTCGGCTACGACGAATTTGCCATTATACTTAACAATACTTTAAAAGAAGCGGCGGCTTTCGTAGCAAGCAGGTTCTGCTCTGTCGTCAGGGATTATCCTTTTTATAAAGAAGAAGAAATGAAATCTAAAAAATTAACCGCCTCTTTTATAGTCGCTTCCTTTCCTCAAGACGGCGAAACTCCGGAGGAACTGATTTCCAAAATATACAACAGGCTGTGCGACGTTAAGAATTCGGGGGGAAATGCCGTAGCCGAAATAAGCTGATTAAATAAATTAACGAAAAATCAAATTAATTAACATGCGCCATAAAATTCTTATAGTAGAAGACAACGCTATAAATCTTGATTTAATTATAGCTATGCTGGAGCCGTTCGATTTAGATATAATAACGGCGGAAGACGGTTACAAGGCGCTGAAAAAAACGAACGAGAATCCCGATATTTCTCTGATACTGCTTGATATAGGACTTCCGGGGATAGATGGGATAGAAGTGTTCAGAAGGCTGAAATTCATAAATGCGTCTAAAGATATTCCGGTCGTCGCGGTTACCGCCCACGCCATGGCAGGCAACAAAGAGTATCTTATGTCTTTAGGCTTTAACGATTTCGTCGCAAAACCGATAGATAAAAACATACTCTACGAAAAAATAAGGGAATATTTAAAACTTGACCGATAACTTTAAATTCTATACGGAGCTGAAGGTTAGGTACGAAGAGACCGATGCTATGTCCGTCGTTTATTACGGCAAATATTTCGTTTTTTTCGAAGTGGCTAGAACCGAGTATCTTAAAAATATAGGCTATAATTATACCGATATAGAGAAAGAAGGCTTTTACTTCGTAGTAGCCGAGTCGAACTGTAAATATTTCAATCCCGCAAGATATGACGACGATTTGAAAATATTTACAAAAGTAGAATATATAAAAAATTCCAGTTTTAATTTCGTTTATGATATAGTAAAAACCGCCGAAAACGAAACCGTTCCGGACGTAAAAATCGCCTCCGGCGGTACGGTTCTCGTCTGCGTCGATAATACCGACTTCAAGCCCCGCCGCATCCCCGAATATTTAAGGAAAGCCGTTCAGGATTTCGAAAGATTTTAAATAAGCTGCCCCTTTTTTCTTTCTTCATTTCTTCATTTTCCGCTTCCAACTGATATAACCCCAAACTAAATAGAGTATTACGGGCATTTTGTAACGTAAACGCAACAAAAATTTAACCTGTTCTTAACAATTCCTTCATAATACCGAAACATTAAAATGATATAAATATTATTAACGCAAATTTAATTTAATTTTATTTATACCGCAGGAGGAAAAAATGTTAAACGAAGCAAAGGTTAAAATTTTCTATTGCTTAGCCGCGATTAACGGTTGTTCGCTCAAAATTGCCGCCGGAATTCAGGCTGAAATTTACGCCGAAGATTTTCGTTTTAAAAAATCCCGGAAAAATCTCAAAAAGATTTTATTATCGGCTTTTGTTTTCGGTTCTATTTTATCAGTAGGCCGATATGCGTTTGCCGTTATAAATTTAAATCAGGGGTCTCTGGGCATAGGGGCATCCGGAATTTTAAACGAGGCGGCCACATGGATATGCTACAGGCTTGCTCCGGCTACCCTGACTATAGGCCTCGTCAAAGGATTTTACGATATAAAACAGCATAAGCCGGATGCGGCAAGAAAAGCGTTTATAACCGCCGCCGCAGGAACGGGAGTTATGCTTGCTCCTACTATAACCGGGGCGATACTCGGAATAGTCCAGAACGCGGGAGGCGCCGCCGGAGGAATTAATATGGGAGGCGGAAACGGCGCTACTATCGTAGGGCAGCCGTAATATGCAACCTTAAATCAACGTTAAAATTTTTTTATGAAAGAACAAAATCAAAATAATCAAAATAATAATAAAACCGGCGGCGGCAACGGCGGTTATGCTGAATTTAAAATTTATAGCGGCATATACGGCAAAGTAACGAGGTTCGGATTAGAAATTTACGACTGGGGACTTTTTATATTTCTTACTATGCTTTCTATCCTTTTATTGAAAAAAATTATTATTATCGCAATATTATCAGATGCCGCCGTTTTAATTTTCTTAAAAAAATATAAAAAGGATAAGCCGGATTTTTATACAAGTTCGTTGCTGTCTTTTATATTTGCTAAAAAAGAGCTTTATGTTTTAGACCCGGAGCAGGATAAAAAATTTGATTTATTAGATTAATTAATTTAATTTATGTTTTTAAATTCGGTATTAAAAAAAATAGATACGGACGCTTCTTTAAATCATTACGTCAATCTTTTGTCCGTAAACGACGGCATAGCCGCGGGGATAGACGGGTCGTTTACTATTGGCTTCTCGGTCAGAGGTTTCGATTATTATCTCGCCGGAAACGAAATTATCAACGACGCGGCATACGTAAACGACCTTCTGCTGAATCTGCTGGACGAAAATATAAACCTTCAATGGGTTTATAAAATAGAAGACAGAAACGAGCGTTTTATTTCCGATTACGAAACGTTTTCGACGCCCCCGGAAGATTTTAAATATATTAAAGAAAATAAAATTAAACATTTAAAGTCAAAACCAATCAAAAATATTAAGATATATCTGTTTTGTTCTTTTAACGGCTTGAATCTGCATGCAAAAGAGGAAAGAATAAATATTCTGCCTAAAGTTTTTGATTACGCCTCAGGCCTGTTTAAATTTAAATTTGCCGGAGCGGTTAATTCAGTTTCGAGAAATAATGCCCTTGCCGATAAAAAGTTCATAGAAAAAAAATTAATGAATATAGAAAATAATCTGAGCTTTATATCCTCAAGATTAGATATAGGCTTGAGGAGGATGGGAAATCAGGAGCTCGTGGATTATTTTTATGCCGAATTGAATCCATCCAGGTCTCTAAGCATTAAAGCGCCGTTGTGGGAAAGTATGCTCGACGATTCCACTTTCAGGAGCCAGCTCATATATTCCTGCGCGGAAATTAAAAGAGATTTTTTTTATATCGACGGATACTATTATAAATTTATAAATATGCACAGGCTTCCGTCGCGCGCCGATTCTTTCGGAATAACTTCCATTTTGAATATCGGCGGTTCCGCGGGAAATTTTTTCCCTTACGATATTTCCGTCGCCTTCAATATTCCCGGACAGGAAAAAACAATAGAAAAAATACAAACCGACAGAAATATAAAGGCAAGCCTGACCGAAGCCGTGGGCGGCGGATATACCGATTATAAAGGGGCGAATATTACCGAACAGTTGGACGAATTTTTAAAATCCGTTTCTAAACTTCAAAAGAAAGTAGTGGAGTTTTCGCTATGCGCAAGGATTAAATCTAAAAATTTAGACGAACTCGGTTCTATGGCGGTAAAACTTCTCGAATCGTTCAAGAACTATAACGGAATGGAAGGAATAATAGACAATATGGAGCACCATAATCTTTTTCTTTCTTTTCTCCCCGGACAGTCCCGTTTTAACAGGCGGTTTAAGACATCTATTTCTTCTTCGGCGGCGGCGTTTTTTCCGCTTAACGAGGGTTTTGCCGGAACCGAAAACTGCGCCGTTCCTTTGATAAACGACAGGGGGGAGGCCGTAAAATTAGACCTTTACAACAACCGTTTGCCGTCAAAGCACGGAATAGTCTTCGGAAAGACGAGAAGCGGAAAGGGATTTATGCTTAACGGATTTTTAAGCAATTTTTATATATCGGGAGATAATTATCATATTATAGGCGTGGATATAGGAGGAACTTACAAAAAGTTCTGCAAAATATTTAAAGGCGATTATATAGAAATAGATTTAGACGGAAGCTACTCCATAAATCCGTTTCCTCCCAAAAAATACGCCGTTAAGGAGATTAACGGCGAAGAGGCGTTCGACCCGGATATTATGGTGTTTTTGACCGGAATAATCGGGCTGATGGCGGAACCGGAAAAAAATTTATCGCCGAACGATAAAACTATCATAACGCGGGCCGTTCAGGCGGCATACGACGGGATAGCAGATATGGACGATATGCCGGTAATATCCGATATTAACAACATTTTGTTCGATTACGGGGAGGCAAGGGACGTTTTCGATAAAAAAAGGGCTATGGAAATGGGAAAAAATTTATTTCAGTGGACGGATATTTCTTCCCCTTACGGAATGCTTATTAACAGAAAAAAGGGAATAAATATAGATAATAAAATAGTAATATTCGACCTTCAAAAGCTAAAAGGGCATGAAGACCTTCAAAAAGTCGTTTTTGCAATAATAAAAAATATATCTTTTAAAAAAATGTACGATAAATCGGCAAAAGTCTTTTTCTTTTACGACGAATGCTGGGAATTTATGAGCGACCCGAAAATTTCGGAACTGATAATGCACCTTTATAAAACTTCGGCGAAATGGGGTTCTATGGTATGGAGCATTACCCAGGAGCCTGGAGACCTTTTAAAAGCCGGAAATATCGGCAAAAGCATTATAGAAAATTCATCCGTAAAGATATTCTGCCAGCTTGACGGCGGCGTTTCGGCGGAAGATTTAAAATTATGCGGCCTCAATGAAAAAGAGATGAATATAGTAAAAAATCTTAAAG